>NZ_AUJJ01000021.1:0-89185 GCF_000424165.1 Butyrivibrio sp. AE3006
TCCGCCACTAAGATTTAACAAGATTCCGCCGAAGCCTCATCAGCGTTAAATCTCCGTTCGACTTGCATGTGTTAGGCACGCCGCCAGCGTTCATCCTGAGCCAGGATCGAACTCTCACGTTTAAAATTTATCTAATCACTTAAAGTGACTGGATCGTTCGTCTGACCAGAACTAAAGCTTGGCTTTGTTCTGTCCGTTTTTACCTTGTTAGGTTTGTTTTGTTCTCTGAAATTTCTTTTTTGGAATTTTCAGGGTTGCATTACTATTCCATTGTCAAAGTGCTTTGTCTTGGCTTGTCAGCCGCAACTCTGATAGAATATCATGTTTGGCTTTCTCTGTCAAGAACTTTTTTAAATTATTTTTTCGTTCGCTTTTCTGTGTAGACGCTGAAGCCTTCCGGTCAGTCGTTTCTATCACTCGCAGCGAGCGAATATAAATATAACATCAGTGCCTTAGTGTGTCAATTACTTTTTTTAAATTTTTTTAAAATTTATAAAAATTTCTCAAACCCTCGTATTTACTGCGGTTTTGACGACGCTGTCATATATATTTTAGTTTTTCTTTATATTGTTGTTTTAATTGTATATGAATCTTTTAACTACTATATATAGTAGTTATTATATAGAAGATACTCATTCAATTATTAGTTGGCCTCCACTTTTACTTATCCAGGCAATCCATGAAAATAAAAAAATAGAGAGCATTGATCTCAATGCTCTCTGGAAGTATTCAACGGAGAAAGAGGGATTTGAACCCTCGCACCGCGTGAACGGTCTACACCCTTAGCAGGGGCGCCTCTTCAGCCACTTGAGTATTTCTCCATGTCTGAAAACCTCTACCAAACGGTATTTGGTTTTAATGGTCAGAGGTAAATATCTCTAACGCAAAAGTAATTATACAAAGACATTGATGCCTTGTCAACACATCTTTTAAGAAGTTGTTGAGTTGCCATGCCTGTTGTTATAGAAGATTATTACTTCTTTTCTGTATTAAACTCCTTAATTGCAGTCTCATACAGGTTGTTGCCCTCAGAATCAATAACCACTATCGCCGGGAAGTTCTCAACAGTAAGTTTTCTTATAGCTTCGGTTCCAAGGTCATCATATGCAACTACTTCAGATTGAACAATGGCTTTTGATAAAAGAGCGCCGGCGCCGCCTATGGCTGCAAGGTATACTGCGCCGTTTCTTACTATGGCATCTATTACTGCCTGGGATCTTTTACCTTTTCCTATCATGCCTTTAAGGCCCATATCCAATAAGGTAGGGGCGTATTTATCCATTCTGCTGGCTGTGGTAGGACCTGCAGATCCTATAGGGCGGCCTTCTCTCGCAGGAGATGGTCCCATGTAATAGATAACGTTGCCATCAACATCAATAGGAAGTTTTTCCCCATTATCAATGGCTTCCTTCATTCTCTTATGTGCAGCATCTCTTGCTGTGTATATTGTTCCTGTGATAAAAACCATATCTCCGCTCTTAAGCTTTGAGATGGTTTCATTATCAAAAGGCGCATTTATCTTATATTCCATCAGATAATTCCTTCCGGTATAAAAATAGTATTTATAATGTAATACTGCGGTGTCTGTTTACATGGCAGCAAATGTTCACTGCTACGGGCAGACCTGCAATGTGGGTCGCATAAGTGTTGATGTTAACTGCAAGAGCAGTTACTCTTCCTCCGAGACCGCCGGGGCCTATTCCAGTACTGTTTATTCTTGAAAGAACTTCATCTTCCATTTTAGCTACATATTCTATATCAGAATGCTGACCTACGGGTCTTGTAAGAGCTTCTTTTGCCATAAGGGCACACTTTTCAAAGGTGCCGCCTATGCCTACTCCTACAACCATGGGAGGACATGCGTTGGGACCGGCATCCTTTACTGCCTGAACGATCGCATCCTTGACACCCTCTTCACCGTCTGCGGGCTTAAGCATGAACACTCTGCTCATATTTTCACTACCAAAGCCCTTGGGCGCTATTGTGATATGGATTTTATCGCCGGGTACTATATCATAATGAATTACAGCCGGTGTATTGTCCTTTGTGTTTTCCCTGATAAGAGGATCGCTTACTACAGATTTCCTGAGAAATCCTTCCGTATATCCCTGTCTTACACCTTCATTTATGGCATCTGTAAGGTTTCCGCCTTCTATATGAACGTCCTGGCCAAGCTTAACAAAAAAGACAGCCATTCCTGTGTCCTGGCAAATCGGTATAGTATCACTGTCTGCTATTTTCAGGTTTTCCTCAAGCTGTGAAAGTATCTGCTTTCCAAGAGGGGATTCTTCCGTCTCTACAGCTTTCTTAAGAGCGTCTGTCATATCGGGCGAAAGTCTATGGTTAGCCTCTATGCAGAGTCCTTTTACAGCTTCTGTTACTTCTGATGCGTTGATTGTTCTCAAAATAGTACTCCTCTTTTTTCAGACCTTAAGGTTCTCGCAAAGAGCTTTTAATTCTTCTGCTGAAGGCTCTGTGGGCTTCCAAAGTATATGCTGTCCATCATTCTCATAACGAGGAATAAGATGAAGGTGGAAATGATTAACAGTCTGTCCTGCTGCCGCTCCGTTGTTCTGAACGAGATTAAGACCATCTGCTGAGAGCTTTTCCGTAAGTGTCTTCGCAAGCTTCTTGGCAAGCTTCATAGCTTCTGCTGCTGTATCATCAGGAAGCTCATAAAGATTGGCATAATGTTCCTTAGGCAAAATAAGGCAATGGCCCTTTGTTGCAGGTCCGTTATCCAGGATTACATTGAAATTATCATCCTCATATATTGAGTTTGTGGGGAAAACCCCATTTGCAAGTTTACAGAAAATGCAATTATCGTCCTTCATAGCCACTCCTCCATTGTGTATTCTTTTTTGAATATATTGGTTATAAAAAATGTAATGATGATTCCGCCAATGAGTCCGCCGATATGGGCGGCATTGTCGATATTCACTTCTTTAAATCCGCTGTATACCGAGAGAAAAATAATGGCGATCAGCCTACCCAGTAAATTAGAACCGGGCCTTAGATTTTTCCTTCCATATATAACGATGATCAAAACAGCACCTATAACGCCAAAAATAGCTCCGCTGGCGCCAAGTGACGGTGTAAGATCATTTCTTATGATAGAATCCGCAAGACTTATGACGTCTCCTATAAATCCCGAGAACAGGTAAACGAAAAGATAGCTGATATGTCCAAGATCGTGCTCTGCGTTTGCTCCTATAAAGAAAAGTATAAGCATATTACTGCCAAGGTGCTCTATAGATGCGTGCAGGAACATGGATGTGAACAACCGGTAATACTCCCTGTTTTGGAAAAATCTGACAGGGTCAAAATCAAATCTGTCCTGGAAATCATAGCCTGCAAAGAGTCCATAAACAAAGATTATCACATTGCATAGAATGATCGCGATATTTATATAGGAAGATAAGAAAACCTGGGTCTGGCGTTTCCAAAAGGCCTGCATAGGATCCTCTTCAAGACCATACTCCCTGTTTTCTTCCTCTTCTATCAGATTTTCATCGTTTTGTTCTTTCAATATTATTTAAAATCAAATAACTGATCCATATTTCTCAGTAATTTGAAGTCTCCCTTCATTTTAAGGTTGCCCTCCATGAAGGCTCTCTGGAAGGTCATCCTGCCCTGAATGATCTGCTCAAGAACGGATGTAGTCATGGATGCATGCACATCACTGCTGGATGTATCCTCTGCCTTGCATTCAAGGTTCTGATTATCAATCTTAAGTAAAATATCTCTGTCCTTTGTCTGATCGGTCAGAGTAATATGATAAACAGCGTGAAGACCGGCAACAGGAGTAAAGCGGCCCTTAAGCTTACTTATAAAATCATCAACATGGCCTGCGGACTGTTCCTTGTCCATCTTGTCGCGGAACAAGTTACTGAGCTCCGCTATATCCTTTTTCTGTGTCTGTACATATTCATCATTGGAGACATATCTTGAAAGCTGCTCTGTCTCCTGGGGCGTAAGGTCAGTTATCTTGGTGATGGCAACACTGTTCTTAACGGCCTGATTACTTGTGGGCAGGGAATCCATCTTCTGATTCATGCTTCTGTAGATATTCTCAGCCTTTTTCTCGATGAGCTTCTGATAGCTCTCATTTCTCTCAAAGGTTGATGTATCTGCTACATAGCCGCAGATTCCGTCAAGAGGTATTCCGCCAAGCATCTCCCATGCACAGGCCAGCTCCATCATACCCTCACGCTCCCCATGGGTTGTGGACATGACAATAGGAGCCATGTATAAGCCCTTAAGTTTATCTTCATCGCCGTATAACCAGCATGCATCAAGGAACTGGTGCATATATCCGCCTATTCCGAACCACTCCACAGTAGACGCCAGAATAATGCCATCTACACCTTTAAGTGTGCCCGGCAGTGCTGTTATTCCATTTTTGTGCTCAAACAGATTAAATTGTTCGACCTGAACATTGAGCTCCCCAAAAACATCCGACATCCTGGAAAGAACCCCAAGAGTAGGATCGTCGATAATTCCTCTTCCGCCATAATATATATTGATTTTCATACCATACCCCATGTACATGATTTAGAATAATCTAAATCACATTATACCACAAAGCGGATTGGTGAAATATAAGAAGCCTCATTATTATCTGAATGAAAAAGCGCACTTTCCAAAGACTATCTCATCATCAACTTCGATGGTTCTCTTTTCGTTCGGAAGGAGCTGAGTGCCGTTAATGAAGGTGCCGTTTTTGGAATTTAAGTCCTTTATCATGATCTCGTCCCCAAAGCTGAATATCTTTGCATGGATTCTCGAGACTGTCGGATCCTTTATTACCGCATCGGCGCAGGAGGAAAGCTTACCTATTACTATAGGAAGACTGCTTAATGAAATGTTCTGTATTCCATCGTCCTCGCTGTAGAGTTTGTGGGGATTCTTGGAAAAACTAAAATTTAAAAGAACAGTCTCTTCGTTTTCATCTTCTTCAGAATAAGAGAAAGATGGAACTGCTTCGGGGGCGGGCCTTCTGATTTCATCTTTAGTTTCTTCTTTTTCCTCATCCTTTTCCGCATCTTCATCATCTTCATACTCATCATCTGATGATGAGCGCTTTCTTTTCCTAATGATAGGGCCAGCAACCTTAGATGCCTTAAGTGTCTGAATAAAGCAGATAAGCGACATCATGACACATATCATGAAAACAGCTATATCAAGGAGGTTTTCTTCGTAGGTAAGAATGTATGCCGCCCTGATGTACCAAAGAACGCCGCCCACTATTGCAAAAAGAGCGGCCATCAGCATGCTGACTCCAAATGGCAGCTTTATGGGGATAACCTTTGTTTTTACATCAGTTTCTTCATCATCATCAATATCTTCATCAATGTCAGTAACTTCATCTACGAGAATATCATTATGACTGACATCCGGATTTTCCAAGTCTTCTTTTGATCTTAAAATGTCATTTATTATAAGAGAAAAGCAGGGGCCGTCCGGCTTTACTCTGTCGCAAAGTTCATAGATAAGCTCCATAGCCTTCTGATCACCTATATCAATCATTTCAAGAAGGGATGCAAAAAAGGATACTGCATTATTATTGTCGTAGTCCGGATTATATAAGAAATGAAAGCTTCCTGTGGAAAAATCCTCAAAAATGCATTCCTCTGTGAGCATAAGGTGATTGTCATCAAGGAAAAATCTGGATATTTCCTCTGTTACTTCAACAACTGATTTAAGAAGCTTTTTTAGATTCTCGTATGAAATTCTTCGGCGAGAATACATATTTCCAAGACTTTGCTTTGAATCTATCTCATAATACATCGCTGTTTCGCCGTCGATCCTTCTAATTGTAAAGGGAACAATTCCTTTTATGTTGTTGTGCTCAAGCATCTTGTACTGATAGCTTCCTGTATCATCCCCATCTATCTTAAGAACAAGATAGTTATGTAGCGCCTCTCTGTAATATTTTATTTCCATTTATGAATCCTCTCTTTTATCACTCTTATTAATGGCCTTTTTGGCTATGTCCTCTATCCGCTTATATTTCCTTAGTTTTCCGGAAGGGTCACGAAGCTTAACTGTTGCTACGGCACTTCCCCTAAAAGAAGAAGGAAGGCTCTTAAAATATCGAAATAAACCGTTTGTCTTAGTCAAAAAGCTGCCTTCAACCTTTATCTTGTCTGAGGCTTTTGATGCGCTAATATCCGGCTTGTCTGCTGCAAAGTATCTGGTCCCCAGCTTTTTCCCCGCATTATCTGTTACATATTCAGTCTCTGAAGCATACCCCTGCTCCTTAGATAGGAGCTCTGCGCGAAATCCAAGTATGTATACGTCCTGAGATAAAATGCACCTTCCATAGAACCAGAAAGCAAGATATATGATGAAAGCCATAATGAACGTAGCTGCCGGAACTATGAAGGAAGCTTCAACGGTCATATAACCGGATAGCTTTCTTTTTTTATATAAATGCAAAGGAGATAACCCCCATTCCGGCTGTAAGATATGGCAAAAAGGCCATCCTGCTCTTTAACGTCGCTCTTCCTAATATCAGTAAAAGCATGCCTGCTATTGCAGAAAAGGCAAATGCTACAGTGACGCCTGTTAAAACAAGCACAGGGCCAAATACAGGTCCCGCCAAAAGAACCATAAGTCCATCACCTTCTCCTATTCCGATCTTTAAAAGCTTTGATAATACAAGCATTATTGCTCCCGGCAAAAGTGACATGAAAATAAACTTAATGTCACCTCCGCAAAATGCTATATCATATACACACCATGAAACTGATATTATGGCGCATGCCAGAGGATACATGATATCTATTTTCTTTTCGCGCAAATCCTGAAAAGCTGACATGAGCATTATCAGCAAAACTTCCACCCTCATTAATGTTTCAACTACTATTCTTCCTTCTATAATCTCCATAATTAACCTCTAATTTTCTGCTTTATCCGCACTCACTGCAGGCTCTTCTTCCTCCTGCTTCTGAAATTGGTACTGTTCTTATGCTTCTCTTAATTCCGGGACATTTATTGTTGCTGTGATATCTGTTCCCGTAATTTGTGATGTAAACCGTACTTCCTGATCTCTTGCCGCAATATTCGCAAGGGTAATACTTTGACCCGTCGCTGCTTCTTTTTTTACTTACGCTACTCTTAGAGCAGGCCTGTACTGATACCCTCAAATGAGAACACTTTGTACTTCTGTGATAAACGCTTCCGCTTTCTGTAATGTACACGTATTCTTCTTCGGCTTCCCCTTCATCCCCGCAGCCATCATCAGGATTGTAGCCAGTAAAGCCATGTCCATAAAATCTGCTCTCCACGGTAAAATCCGAAAAGCCCGCAATTCCTAGTAATGGGTGTACCTTGTAGGACGCAACGATATCAATGATGTCACCGTCTGATCTAAGCGCTGTCTGCAGGAATGAAAGGCCACCTGCTCCGCCTCTGATACAGCTTTTATTTAAATATTCTTCTCCCAGATATGCCTTAACCTTTTTGCTTGCAAGACCGGTAGTTATCGCACCTTCTGCAAAAGCTTCTGTTTTACTTTTTTCATCCCCTGTAAGCATTTCTGAAAAAGCTGCCTGTTCCATAATCTGACTCCCCGCTTGATGAAGTGCAGCTTCCATATCACACTGGATCCGTAAAATATCAAAGGCTCCCAGAATGTTAATAAAGAAGAATATAAAAAGTGGCAGAACAAGTGATGCCTCGACTGTTACTGAAGCAGCCGGTGATGGTCTTTTTCCAGTGAACTGCCGGAGAAGCAGGTCCTTTATTTTTTTATTTTCTTTTGATTTCACCTTAAATTTTCCATTATTTGAAAAAGACCATAACCGGCCACTCCAAATCACATCATTCCATTTCATAGCCATATATTCTGTCAACCTCAAAGCTTTCCATTCCTCTTGAAGACGCCTTAAAATCTGCTCTGAAAACATCTATGCAATTGTCTATTTTGAAATACTCATTTCCCTCAGTGTTTCTGATATTCATCTCCATAACATCCATGAGTCTCATAGTCTTTTTGTCCTCATTTTCCATAAGAACCATCATTCTGAGATAGTCCTCATATTTAAGGCCGGATCCTCCGCCATCTGTTAAGCTATCTCCAAATGAAAGCATTGCTTCCAAAGAAAGCTTCCAGCTTGCAGCTGTTTTAACCATAGGGACCCTTCCCCCTGTCAAAAGGATGTGGATGTCCGAGATGCTCTCAGCAAAGGTCCAGGCAAGGATTATTGCTGTCTTTACCACCTCGCACAGCTCCGGTGCTGCAACAACTGCTGCCGCTGTAAGAGCCAAAGCCTCTGCCTCCGCAAGCTTTGCAGAGTCTGTCATTATATATGCAAAGTTAGCCGCTTCCCTCCAAAGGAAAAGCTTATTGCACACTGCTTCAAGATTCTTATAATCGCTATCTTTTCCTGCATAGATGTACTCAAGCTCGTATTTAAGAGGCGAGTCCTCCATCTCATTTCCATAGCTGGACATCTTTTCAAAAATGTATTCGTTAAAAAGAGCTTTCTTTGATGCTCCCATGGAATAGTCATCATCAAGGCCTGTCCCCTTTGACAGCGTCCTGTGAGATGCATAGAGATCTTCATTAATTGCAGCTGATGATATCTTTGACATGTCGGGAGCAGCCAGGGTCAATATTCCAAGCCCTTTCTTGGAAGCTACAGACTGTGCCGGGTTATCGATATCTATTTCTTCGTTTTCCCCGTCTCCATCACTGTCTGTTTCGTACTTCCCTGACATTGCAGAATCATTTTCATCTGCCTTTTCCTCAAAATCCGAAGAGTCGTACCCGGACTCCTTAAGGTCATCTACATTTTTACTGACACCTGATACTATTTTCCCAACTGCGTCGCCCTCCATATAGGAAAGGATCTGCCTTTTTAAAACAGCGCCATTGTTATCGCTGGCCAGGGAAAAGCCTGTTACAGCGCAGTCAGTGAGTTTTGCCGACATGTAAGTCTTCCTTCCGGTGATTCCCTTGTCAGAAAGCTCGAAGTTTTTCCTAAAGTACTTAGAAAGGTGCTCTTCCACATTTCTTACAGAGCCTTGCTTTTTCCCAAAGGAATCATCCAAAAGAAGGAGACCGTATCTGTCAAAAAGCTCTCTGTTATATTCCCCAAGAACTGAATTCATGGTTATGTCCGTAACAAGCTCTGTTTTCATTTTCACTGCACCTATTCGCGCCCCGGATAGGAGCGCCAGAATAAGTGAAAGTATCACCGTCATTGAGAGGGACAGATAAACCGTAAGATATCCGTCAGCCTGTGACCTTTGCTGCATCTGTGTTGATTGTTTTAAAGATTTCTTCAACAAGACCATCAATCTCCTTTTTGAACACGATAACAAGGCCAATCAAAACCACTATGATAAGTATTACTTCAACGGTGCCCATTCCTCTCTCATCAAGCAAAAACTCCTTTGCCTTAAATGCCAGGTAATTACCTGCATCTCTTGCTGTTTCGATTACTCCTTTGAATCTTTCCTTTAATCTGTTCATTTTTTCCTCCTAAAATTTGGTTAATAAAATATATTTAGTAACACCTGCGTGATTACTATCAGAATGATAAATATGCAGGAACCATGATCACTATCATTACGATTAGAAGCATCATGATCATTGGTAAAAGAAGCTTTGTTCCCGCTTCCTCGCCAAGCTTTCTGGCATAGCTCATTCGTTCCTTTACCGCTTTGTCTGCTTCTTCTCTAAGTAGATATGAAAGCTCACTGTTTCCCTTTTTAAGATTTTGCGACAAAAGTGTCACAAGTCTTGTGTACTGCTGTGCGCCGCATCTTATTCCGAGTCTCTCGTATACAGAAAGCTCCGATACTCCGCTTTGAAGCTCATTGGATGCTTTGCGGATTTCCTCATATAAAAAGCTTTTGGAAGAGCCACTCTCTAAGTCTTTTTTATATTCCTCGGAAAACAGCTCAAAGATCGCTCTTACTGACATGCCGGCTCCCATGTAAAGAACCAGCCTTGAAATAAACTGCGGATAATCAAGAATCAGTTTTTTTCTTCTGTTTTCCACCTCTTTATCAAGCTCCTTGTCCTGAAAAACAAAGATAAGTACCGCTGATATGATGACCAGCAACAAAATAAGAAAACTGTTATCATCTATGCTTTCTGCAAAGATTATTCTTTTTCCAAAAACTTCTTCGGGAAGCTTAAAGCTTGCATCTTCCCTTGTGTTTTCTTCTGCCTTAGTGAGCTCCTTTTGAATTTCCTTTTGTAAAAAGGCTGCTCCTGTAAGCTCCTTTTCATAGACGTTTGCAAAAAACTCATGCTCCCATTTATAGTCCAAATAGGATATTTCCGCCGTTAGAATTACCAAGGCGCCTTTATCCGTAAGCCCTTCTCCGTCAACTTTTCCATCTGAGTGAATGACATCAATGTCGTCAGTTTTCCAGCTGATTTCAAAAGGATAACCTGGAACCTTTGTCACCAGATTAAGGTCCTTTTCCACATGACTAAGGTCCTCATTTTCGCCAAGAATTATTTCCGGCAGTTCCTTAAGCATCTTTGCAAGCAGCTCTTCTGCCTGTTTTTTTGTATAGGCTCTTTCTTTTACAAGAAGATCAAAATCTCCATACTGCTCCCCGCCTTCCCCTGCTGCCGTCAAAGTCCTTGTCATTTCCCGCTTGTCATAATCATTTCTAATGAGAAATCCGTTTTCATCGAAGGCATCACTGCGTCTTGACTGAAAATAGCAAAGGGCTGCTATGATAGAACCTGCCGTAATAAGCATCAGTGCCATACTGATTTTTTTGATATAGTATTTAGCCTGCTCTTTTTCCACATCTTTCTTGGAGTTAAGAGCTTTTAATCCTCGCTCCACATTCTTTCTTGAAGGCGATCTGTAAAAGGATTTGCTTTTCTTTAAAAATCTTCTGTATAGGAATGCTGCTATTTTGTTAAAAAAGGTACTTACTCCATCCGCAGGTAAGCCTGTAGGGAGCTTTTCCTCAGCGGATAATATATACAAAAGGCCCATATACGCCGGAATCATCAGATATAAAACTATCAATGCAAAACCTCCTGCCTAAATCTCTATTGTGACTATCTTCTCTATCATCAGATAAGCTGCGATGTAGATAAGAAGGCACACCGTCATAATGAATACGCCAAGAACATTCCCATAAAGGACATCAAAAAAGCCGGGGTTGGTAAGGCCCACGTAAGCCATGATTCCAAAGGGAACCATCTCCATGATCTGGGCTTCCATTCTTTTTGCAGATATCAGTACATCGATCTCGCTTTCAACCTCCATCCGCTTTCCTATGACATCGACGCATCTTTCGATTGTTTCAGTCATGTTTCCGCCGCTCCTTTTTGCCACTGCAAACACGCCTGCGAATTCCGTAATGTCCCTGTTACCTGATTTTCTTCCAAGCTTTCTTATCATCTTTTCTACTGAGACATTGTTGTTTATGCCCTGATGAATTATTTCCAGTTCTTTGCATATAGGCGCATGTTTTCCATATAAAAGCTCCATGTCATGCTTGGCTTCGTGAAAAGAATTCTCTACGGAATATCCCGCCTTTTGGGCAGTAGAAACAGCCATCATGGCATCCTTAAACTGAATACCAAGATCGTGATTATCTCTTCTTTCCTTTTTCTTTTTTTCATGGAAAAACCAGGGAACTGAAAGTGGCAGTATGAAAAGTGAGATTATAAAGGACCCGTAAAAGAGCCTTCCTGCCAGGAGAAGTATAAGAACATTTCTTAAAAGGATAGGTATGTCGGATGGCACATATCTATATTGCAAGGCCTGCCGACAGTAGCTTTTCAGTGTTTGTAAGATCATTTTCTTTTCTCCACTCCCCTATTATTTTGTTATTCTCATCTACTCCAACCTCCGTAAACTTATACAGCGTTTGCATTACAATATCCCCGGTTCTCTCGTCCAGCTTCCCCGTAAGTTCGCATATTTCAAGCACCTTCCTTGTTTTGTCCCGAAGTCTTCCAAGCTGCACGATTATATCTATGCCGGAGGCAATCTGTCCCCTTATGGCATTAAGAGGTATATCCATTCCCATAAGAACCATGGTTTCAAGTCTCGATAGCATATCGGATGCACTGTTTGCGTGGCCCGTGGACATGGAGATGTGGCCTGTATTCATCGCTTGAAGCATGTCAACACACTCCTCGCCGCGAACCTCCCCCACAATGATTCTTGTGGGTCTCATTCGAAGAGATGACTTTATCAGATCTCTTATGGTTATCTCTTTGCAGCCCTCCACATTGGCATTTCTGGTTTCAAGGCGCACAAGATTAGGGACATGCAAAATCTGTAGTTCTGCGTTGTCCTCAATTGTGATAACTCTGTCATCACTTGGTATGCTGTCTGATAAAGCATTTAGGAATGTGGTCTTACCTGAACCGGTACCACCTGCGATAAAAATATTGTAACCTGCTGCCACTAGAGTACTTAAGAAAGTTGCCAGCTCTTTTGGTATCGAGCCTATCTCTATAAGCTTATCCATGGTTATGGGATTATCCGGGAATCTTCTGATTGTAAGTATCGGGCCGTTTAGTGCGACTGGTCCAAGTACAATATTCACTCTGGATCCGTTTTCCAGCCTGGCGTCCGCTATGGGACTGGCTTCATTCACCACCCTGTTGCATTTACTTACAATCTGCTGGATTACGTCTTCTAGCTTTTCCTTTGATTCAAACTTAAGGTCATACCTTGATAATCTTCCATCCTTCTCCACAAAAATATTATCTGTTCCGTTTACCATTATTTCTGTTACGGAAGGATCATCCACGAGGATTTGCAGCACATCAAGCTTTCTTATTGAATAAAAAAGCTCTTTCCGGAGCCTTAGCTTTTCATCCATGGATATTCCCTTTGATCTGCATAGCTTCAGGATATTTCTGTCTATCCTCTCAAGCATCTCATCATCATCAACATCTCTGGAAAAATCCATCTCTGAAAGAATGCTATCCTGTATACACTTTTTTAATTCTTCATGTTCCATCAGATCCTCTTCCTCCGCGGCTTTCTCTGATATTCCTGTATAAGCTTATTCTGCCCTCTGAAACATCTTCATAAATGATCTTCTCTTCATTCATATCTTCATGCTCAGACAATTCCATTCTAAATTTCCTTATCCTTTCTCTGGCTTCTGCATCCTTTGCTCCAAGAACCACAATTTTGTCGCTGGTCTTAAGAACATCCATAAGTCCCGATATGCTCTCAGAAAAATCAAGAACAATATAGTCATAGCCCGCTGTTTTCCTAATAAGCTCTATAAGCTTTATATATTCCTTCCCGCAAAAATCTCTGACTGCACTGTTGTTGCAAGGCAGGTAACAAAGCTTTTTATATCTTTTTCTAATCCTTTCAAGATATATAGAAAACCTTTCTTCGTCGCACTGTGCATAATACATAAGATCACAGATATTCTCGCAGGGCTCTTCGCTTCTAATCCTAGGAAGGCTGCAAAGTGAATCATTGCAGATAAAAAGGACATTCTCATGTTCTGAGAGCTTACAGGCAAGATCAAATGCTGCCCTTGACTGATCTATACTTCTAACCGGCGTATAAAAGGCTATAAGCTTAACATGCGTTGTAGCTGTAACAACCATTCCACCAGGCAAAAGCTCAGGCATTTCAAGGCACATGGAAAGGATGCTGTCTGCAACCTTCTCGCTACTTTGATATTTACTGGTATGTCTTATATTTACATCTTCTGGCTTTCCAAAATCCGTATCGCTCTCAGAAAGCACTGCGTCCCTCTCATCAAGAACCAGGATGTTTTTATATCCATCAACAGCGTTTTTATTAAAGAGTTTTTCTGAAATAACAAGCAGCGTCTCCTTTTTATAGGAAAAATCCTTAAGTTGTTCGCTTCCCGTAAAACTGAATATCTCAAAGGGAATACTGAGTGATCCTCTTAAGAAACTATCCATTCTTTTGCAATATCTTTTATCGGGATCGCAGATAACAAGTATATTCTTCATAAGTCTCCTCCAAAAATGTCAAAGGCTCGTTTTCGTAATAAGTAAAACACTTATAAGTACAGGAACCGCAAAATTTATGGTTTGATATGGTTTTTTATTTTTAATAATTTTCAGGATTCCCATAAATGCAGCAATTACAAAAGAAACCACAACTGCCGCGATAAGCTCATTCTTATTTAAAAACATTGCCGTAACAGCAAACAGCTTTATATCTCCGCCTCCAAGTCCGCCTAAGGCATAGACCGGAATAAGACAAAGTAGCGTGATGGATGCACGTAGGAGTTTCATATAGAATGGATCCTGCCCTTCTCCAAAAAAAGACAAAGCAAGTCCCATACAGACTCCTGCAAGCAGCCAACGGTTCAAAATTTTGTGTCTGTAAATATCCGTCAGAGCTGATCCTGACAGCAGACAGTACAAAACCGGTAATTCCATATTTAATCCTTTCATTTACTGAAAACTTCCCGAATGGGTGTAGGGAATTAAGAATTGTGATCATCAGACATCCGTGAAAAATTCGGCTTTGCGAATGCTTATGGGGAACAGGGGGATAAGACTCGATATGGAGCAGAAGGTGCTTGGCGAGTGCCAGCCGATCATTTTCACTTTGCTGATGTCGTTCAACGAAAGCGATAATATCAGCCAGAGAATTTTATGTCAAACCCGGTTTCCAATGGCTAAAAACAAATATTAAGATTTTATGAAGGCACCTCTTTTTACAAGAAAATAAGCCGAACATAACACCCTCCTGGGAATTATATCCGGCCTTAGCTTTAGGTCATTCTATCTGATGAATTTTCATTATTAAGTTTTTGTGAATTTGTACCTGAAAAAAGATTACGCCATAAAGCCTCTGGATGAAACGTTGCCCATTACGCTCTCGCTAAGGGTTCCTCGTCCATAGGTAAGTCCTGCATATACCTTAGGAACATTTGTCATAACCGCGCTTTCTTCATCCTTCTTTTCAAGCTCTGCGTATGCTGCCCGCAGACTTTCAAAGGTCTTTATTACATGAGAAAGCTTATCTTCATCCATTTTTACAGTACATAATATAAGTGCTCTTTTCTCAAAAAGGTAAAGCTCAAATAATACTCTGCCAAGCTCATAGCCTATGTTTAGAGAATGAATAAGCTCGTCTATGCAGCCCATGGCACGGTACATGGATTCCGTGTACATATTGGTATCATCTTCTTCATAGGCCTTTGTTGCATCATCTATGTAATCTAGTACCATCTCATACAAAATGGTAATCATCTGGGTTTTATTTGCCATGGTGATGCGTCTTGTGTAGGCCTGGATCTTTTCACGTGTCATAAAGGTACCTCCTGACTGGTGCTGACTTCAAAGTAAACATGGAAGCTTTTACTGCAGGAGCTGAAGCACCTGTGAAGGTCTCTCATTTGCCTGAGCAAGCATTGTGGTTCCTGCCTGTGAAAGAACCTGCTGTGTTGAATATACTGTCATTTCTTCAGCCATATCCACATCCATTATTCTGGAATATGCGGCTGTCATGTTTTCGCTAGTTACGTCAATGTTGCTGACTGTGTGCTCAAGTCTGTTCTGATAAGCACCAAGTCTGCTTCGAATATCGGATACTTTCTGTATAGCATTTTTGATATCCTCGATAGCCTGGTCTGCACCGGTATGAGGAGCCATCTTATAGCGTTTATCAGCATAGGCTTTTATTTCATCAAGCTTCTCATTATAGGCTGCCATGGGAGCTGCCCTGAGCTCATCATAATATGCCATGGTATCTGCTATCTGGTTATCTCTTGCCTCATTAACTCCGTCTATAAGTGAAGCAACTATCGGATTCATGGGAGTATCAGTTGCTCCGGGAAGAGTCATATAAGTGGCAATCGTGTCATCTGCATCCTTATTTATCTGTCTTACCTTCTGCTCCTGTGCCATATCATAGGTATATGTCTGCTCGCGATATTCTTTTTTGGCTTCTATTATGGCTCTGGCATCTTCTATGTTAAAGAAGTAGTAATCAATATCATTCTTTTCGCCTTTACCCTCATCGATGCGCTCTTTATCGATGTCATAGTAGGTCATGTCGATGATTTCATTTTTTTCTGTAAAGGACAGAATGTTGTTGGATACATTATTTACATAATCTACGAAATCAAGAAGATCATTTTTATAGGTACGGCTTACATCTGTGTACTGAATTCCAAGGTTTGACAATGTGATCTTGGGCACTCTGATATCAAGGGTCTGTCCTTCGTTTGCTCCAACCTGCATGGTCATGGCGCCTTTTCCTGTAAGCTCAAAATCAATCCTCTCACCAACAAGTTTTCTGTTTACCTTAACCTCGATCTCTCGTCCATCTCTGGTTGCAACCTTGATAAGATCTCCGTCAACTGTGACATCGGCGTCAGACATGTATGTGATGGTCTCTGTTCCGCCCTGAGAGGTAATAACTCTTGAAACGTCCACCTTAAGAGAATCTACATAATGGGGATATTTAACATTATCAATTTCTTCTACTTCGAAAAGTCTTACTTTTCCTGTTGCCTCATCATATTCTGCATTTATGCCTTCAAAGTAGTAGTTTCCACCGTCCACAAAATCACTGTAGCTGTTTACTGTTATTGCAGGATCGGTTCTGTTATTTACAGTAGCATAGCCCTTAAGATCAAAGGAACCATCAAGGAGGCTCTGTCCGTTAAACTGCGTAGCCTCTGAAATTCTGGTGATTTCATCCTTTAACTGACCTATCTCATCCTGTATGATTTCAAGATCGCTTTCACTGTTTGTGCCGTTTGCAGCCTGAATAGACAGCTCGTTCATTCTCTGAAGGATGTCATGAACCTCGGACAATGTGCCGTCTGCTGTCTGTATTACAGATATACCGTCGCCGGAATTGCCGCCTGCAACAGATAAACCTTTTATCTGGGCATTCATTCTTCTGGAAATAGCTAGCCCTGAAGGGTTATCCTTGGCATTTGCAATCTTAAGACCACTTGAAAGTCTCTCAATCGATGCTGCCAGCTTGTTATCATTTGAAACAAGTGCGTTGTTTGCGATCATTGCGGAAATGTTGTAGTTAACTTGCATGTGATGGACCTCCTACTGCATGCGTCATACATTAAAGTGCATGAACAAATATCGCCGCCATCCTTAGCAACTGTCTGTTATCGGAAAGTCCATTTTCCGCACCTTGTACCACGCTACCTGCTTCGCTTCTGTGATACATAATGTTTATGTTACTTTCTGTTACAGCAAGTCCACTATCAAGTAGATCTGCTTCTTTTATAAACCTATCTCTTACCTCTTCCATATATTCACTGACATCAGGTGCCTGGGTAAGAGAAGATGCAAATGCGCCTCTAAGCTGCCCGTTTTCTATGGTTGCTGCAAATGAGATTCTTCCATAGAAGCTGCTCTCAACACTGGCTTCCATTTTGGAGCCTTCGTTATCACTGTCCTTTAGAGTTACGTGCATGGATACCGTTCTTCCATCCACTTCTACTGGAACTTCAAAGCTTCCTCTGTCAGCCATCTTAACAGCTACGTAAATCTGCTTTTGCATTAGCTGTATTGCTTTAACATCAATAAATGATTGGGTCTGAGTCTCTTCTATCAGCATATCGTCGAGGCTTTGTGACAATTCTTCAAGGTGTTCTTCATAGGCTTCCTTGAATTCTATGCCGCCTGCAAGCTCATCGAGAATCTCCGCTTCCTTTTCCTTAAACGAAAGATTGGAAAGCTTTTCTGCCTGATTAAACAGCCCGTTCCTGCCTCGTCTTCCGGCCCTTAGATTAATAAGTGCTTCTAAGTTAGAAACATTTACTTCTATTTCATTTCTTATAAGCTCTTCTGCCACATCGGTGTCATCTGCCACATCTATGATGTTCCTGATCCTTCTTGTTTCCTCAGAATAATATGCTTTTTCTGCTTCTTGTGACAGAGCACTCTCCTGCATTGCAGATAATTTATCAGCCATCTTATCAAGTAGAGTATCTTCTTTTGGCTTAAGCCTGTTCAGTTTCTCGGGATCGAGATTCTGATATACAATATCGGCCTTTTCGCTGTAATACTTAAATGCTGCTTCTATCTGGCTGTCTATTGATTTTGTAATCCTCTCTCCTGCATCTGCGCCTGCAAAGCTTTCATCAACCTTATAATCAAGACCTCTTTTTTCTGTCTTTAAGGTTCTTGTGGCACTAAGGAGATTTTCAAGAGTCATGGGCGCTCTTGTTTCAAGAACGGCACCAATTGCTGCATTGTCTGTCTTTTTAAGTGTATGGAAAAGTCTGTAAATACCAATGTAGCTTTCTCTCTCTTCAGGTGATATTTCGGCATTTTTCTCGAGTTTATAAAGGAATTTTGCATACTTTTCTTCTCTCCCTGATCTGTCTTTGTCCCCATCAGATAAGTTATTTGATAGCTCATCTAACGTCATGTTTAAAGGATTTTTGCCTTCTCTTATAAGGTTCAAAACTGCCTGGGGCTTAAGCTTATCTATTGTATTCATAAGCTTTTCATCCACAGCTCTTACCTTCTCGATATTCTCAGGTGATATCTCCATGCGGTTGTATCCAAGAATTCTTACAACGCGCCTGTTTTCATCATTAATGTCTTCCTTAAGATCTCTTAGAATATCATCAACATTCCTGAAGGCTTTCTTAATGTTATCTCCAAGATCTGATCTAACCTGGGTTCCAACTGCTTCATAGGTTGCACCGGCCTTTTCATATCTGAGCTTTAGCTTGTAACCTGACTCGATAATACTGTCAAGGCTGTCATTTTTTTCAGGATCTATTCTTCCAACAAGAGCTACAGGATAGGATCTGAATTCACTTATCTTTTCCTGCGTGCTATCAAAAAGTCTAAGCTTCTCTGCGCATTCTTTTCCTGTGATATCAGGAGTCCTGCCAAAAAGACTTTTACCTATTTCTTCTATTTCATTATTGAGGTTTGTTATGAGCTCCTCCATGGGAGCTGTATCTATAGAAAAACCTTTATCGATGAGACGAAGATTTGCTGTAACTGACATTGAAAGCCTTACTTCCTCAAGCTGCTTTCTTGCTGTAAGAAAATTAACATCCTGATTTTTTGAAGACTCACTAACCTCAGTTTGCTGCCCCTTTTCTTCATGGACATCAAAGAGGGTCTTGAGATTTATCTTTTCGCCTCTCTTTACTGCTTCTTCTAAATCGGCGTCTGTGATGAGCCTTGTCTTTTTATTTATTGCTACTGCTTTTTCGAGATGATTTTCCTCGCCTGAAACAGCACCTGCTGCCGCAGTATTCTTATTGGCTATGGACTTGACAGCACTGTCAACTATAGCTTCTTCAGTCATGGGAAGCTTTATGCACTTTAGCTCATCTGCTTTTTTGAGATTATCTGTTGTAAGTGGTATAGACTGCTCAACCATCCACTTTGCAAGATTTTCGTTTTCTTCTGAGGCTTCAAGTCCGGCCTCATCGATAATTCTAAGGGCCTGATCTCTTAATGAATCCCATTCGATTTTGTCTGCCTTCTGGGCATAATATCCACCTGTTTCAAGAGCGATAAAGCCGCGGCTCTTTGCATTTTGGCCATTTGTTGCATGCTCTGCCATGTAAATGTTATCCATGGTCGCATCAAGATTATTTGTAACCATGAATTTTACAGAGCCCTCTGACAAGCTGTCTATTTCAGACATTTGCCTTACAGTCTCTGCCACTTCCTTAACATTTTCTTTTGTAAGCGGGATATCATTTTCATGAAAAGATGATGCTATCTGATTGGCAAGACCCTCACTTCCTGTTATCTTTTTAAGCTCACTTTCTGAAAGATCATCTGTATAGCCGATAATCTCTTCACCTGACTGGGCAAGAACCGCCTTTATCTTATCAATAATAGTTACGATTTCATCGGAAGAAGTCCTTGAAAGATCAAAGCCCTCCTCTGCTGCCTTGGCATAGTCCTCAGGAGATAAGGTGTTTGCCATTACTGACATATAATTGTGGCGAACGGACATTTCTGTGTTTTGCGCCTGTGCCATAATATCATTTTTGGTCTTTGCGCCTTCGCCATAAGCGTTATTACTAAACAGACTACTGCCAAGATCAACCACGGCGGCACTCTGTGTTTTATTTACCTTCTGATTGTTAAACTGAAAGCCTGCTTCCATGCTGACTGTAGCTTTTTCAAAATCGGATTCCGTTCCGGACAATGCATTTATACTTATGTTCATATATCCTCCGAATGCAGGTCCATAAAAAAGTAAAAAGGTGACAGACATAATCCATCACCTTTTATTTCGGAATAATTATTTAATTTCTAAAGAACCATTATTTCTTCTTTTTGGTAGTAGTCTTTGCTGCCGGCTTTTTAGCTGCTGTTTTCTTGGCAGGAGCCTTCTTTACAGGCTTTTCTTCCTTTTTCTCTTCAACCTTAGCTTCCTTTTTTACTTCTTTTTTGGGTTCAGGCTTAGCATCAGGATTCTGGAAAACGAAAAGCTCTGCGCCATAAGGCGGAAGTGTCATTGTAATACTGTAATCCTTGTAATCGCAAAGACCGGGCTCTGCCTTGATCTTATCAGGAATACCGCTTCCACAACCTGCATATTTCTTATCAGCGCTGTCCAAAATGTGCTTGTATATGCCTTCGAAGGGAACGCCTACCTTGTAATTCTGAATCTCCATGGGAGTAAAGTTGATTACAAACAAAACGTTATCCCTGCCGTTGCTGGCTCTTCTGTAAAAGCTGAATACGCTGTGATCTGAATCGTCAGCATTTATCCATTCAAATCCGCCCCAGTCATTATCAATCTCATAAAGAGCAGGATATTTTCTGTAAATCTCAAGAAGGTCTCTTACAAAATCCTTCATTCCGCGGTTTAAGTCCTCTGCAAGAAGGAACCAGTCAAGTTCTCTCTTCTCACTCCACTCGCGCTCCTGACCAAAGTCCTGTCCCATGAAAAGGAGCTTCTTGCCGCTATGACCAAACATATATGCATATCCGGCACGGAGATTAGCGTATTTATCAACCTTATATCCGGGCATCTTCTCAAGCATTGAGCACTTAAGATGTACAACCTCATCATGTGAAAGAGGCAGGATATAATTCTCAGCATTATTGTAGCTCATGGCAAAGGTCATCATGTGATGAGCGCCTTTTCTGAAATAGGGATCAAGCTTCATGTATTCACAGAAATCATGCATCCATCCCATGTTCCACTTAAATGTGAAGTTAAGACCATCCTCCTCAACAGGTGCTGTGATCTTAGGCCATGCTGTGGACTCCTCAGCGATCATCATAACCTGAGGATAGGTTCCTCTGATTACGCTGTTAAGATGCTTGAAAAACTCGATAGCTTCGTAATTCTTATTGCCGCCGTCCTTGTTGGGAACCCACTGTCCATCTCTCTTACCATAATCAAGATAAAGCATGGAAGCAACGGCATCTACTCTAAGGCCGTCAATGTGGAACTCCTTTATCCAGAAAAGTGCATTGGCAATAAGGAAATTCTTAACCTCATGTTTGCCAAGGTTGAATATCTTGGTACCCCAGTCGGGATGCTCACCCTTTCTCGGATCCGGATCTTCATAGATGCAGGTTCCGTCAAAGCAGCCAAGACCGAACTCATCGGGGCAGAAGTGTGCCGGTACCCAGTCAAGGATTACGCCGATGTTGTTTTTGTGGAGCAGATTAACAAGATACATGAAATCCGTAGGCTCACCGTAGCGTGCTGTAGGTGCATAGTACCCCGTTACCTGATATCCCCATGATCCGTCAAAAGGATGCTCGGCGATTCCGATAAGCTCAATATGTGTATATTTCATCTCCTTGAGATATTCGACGATTCTGTCTGCGAACTGCCTGTAGTTATAGAAGCCGTCTTCTGTACCGTCGGGATGCTTCATCCATGATCCGATGTGACATTCATAGATTGCAACAGGCTCTCTATTAATATCCTTGCCCTTAATGGAGTCAAACCATTTCTCATCACTCCATTTAAATTTGGAAAGATCTGTTGTTCTGGAAGCATTGCCCGGGCGAAGCTCGGCATAGTTAGCATATGGATCAGCTTTGTACAGCTTCCTTCCATCCGGTGTGTAAATGAGATATTTGTAAAGCTCACCTGTTCCTACACCAGGAATAAATAACTGATAAATGCCCATATTTCCAATGCGCTGCATCGGATACATATCCTCATCCCATCCATTGAATGATCCGATAACATGGACAGCTGCTGCATTGGGAGCCCAAACAGCAAAGAACATTCCTTTGACCCCGTTCTCTTCAGAAACATGTGCACCAAGCTTTTTATAAATATCGTAATGTGTTCCCTGACCGAAGAGATATTCATCTGCTTCGGAAATAAAAACTGTCTGACCCATATATATTTCCCCTTGATAAGTTTATTTGTTTTACATTATAGCACAAATTAAGGGCAGACCACATTAATGGCTGCCCTTTTTGAATTTAATGAAGGAAATCTTTTTCTCTAAGTATGATCATGTCGTCTTCATCAAAACGTTTTCTGAAAATTACATCCACTACATGACCAACAGAAGCCTTGTCAGCATAGTAGATCGCATCATCAACCATTTCCTTTACTTCTGTGACGGTTACTTCATGATCTACAGTCTGTCTCTCACTGATCTTCTGGTGAAGAGCAAGGATTCCAAGGTTATCTATTACGTGCTCTTTTTCAAGCGCATACTGCTTTGCATAAGCAACAAGAGAATCATCATCAAGAGCTTCTATGTCAACGCGAACATTAAAGCACTTCTTAAGATCCGGATATTTATCGAGAAGTCTGTCAATATCATCCTTAGTATCTTCAATGATTACAATATATCCCTTGTTTTCAATCTGCAGCTGCTTAAGGATTGTAGCAACTGTATCCTCTTTAAGATCTGCTGCCCTTCTGATAATAAGAGCACCGTTTACTATCTTATCAAAAATAGTACTTACGGATTTCTTATTAAGAGTTATTGCACTGATCATTGCAACCTTACCGGAGAAGTTGGAATCCGTTGCCTGCACTGCCTTAATAAGACCCTTTGCAAGATTAACGGTTCCTGCCCCTTCTTCGCCTGTAACTATGGCGTTGTTGGTATATGCTGCCATGCTGAGGTTATCGATGGCTTCAATGATCTGCTTGCGGGACTTACGATGCTGAATGTAAGGACCAAAGAGCTCTTTCTCTTCGGGAGTCATGACTCTGACTCTTGTTTCGAGAGCCTTATCCTCCTTCTCATCAGTATCTTCCTCTTCTTCCTTCACCTTTTTGTCAGGTTTAGAAGATGCCTTTTCAGTCTCTTCGGGAAGTTCCTCTTCTTGTGGTTCTTCCTCTTCCAAGGAATCTTCTGATGTTTCAGTCTCTTGCAAATCTTCAGGTTCGTCTGAAGTTATCTCTTCCTCTGTGGTCTCAGGCTCATCTATAATTTCAGTTTCTTCTGAAATCTCAGGTTCAGATGTATCTGCAACTTCTTCAGGCTGACTTTCTACTTCTTCTGTTTCAAGCTCATTTATTATGTTTTCTACTTCAGCACTTTCAATCTCAGTGGTTTCGCCAAGATCTACTTCCGCTGCATCAACTTCCTCTTCGGGAGTATAAACAAGCTCGTGAAGGCCATTTTCTGAAACGGGTTCTTCAGGAATATCCTCCTCCGGATACTCATCTTCAGAAATATCCTCATCATCAGGATAATCTTCCATGAGTTCTTCTTCGCTATAAGGCTCTTCTTCGCTGTAGTACTCATCGTCCTCTACAGGAAGCTCTTCTGTTTCCTGAGGTACTTCCTCCTGCTCGGAAATAGTGCTGGCAAATTCAAGGTCTTCGCCTGTTATCTGTACCATGGACTGAGTATTCTGCAGATCTTCCATGGGAACTATATCCTGACTTACAGCAGGAATCTCAGGCTCAGGCATAAGAACCTCTTTTATCTTAGGCTCTTCAATTTCCTCAAGCTCTTCCTCAAGAAGAGGCTTTGCTGCTGTCTCATCAAAATCCTTAAACAGCTCACCGGTCTCAGATGCCACAAGCTTTTTCACATTATCAAGTTGCTTTTGCTGCTGATCCTTCTTGTAGCTCTCCCAGTCGGTCATGAAATCGCCAATGCTGATCTGACCTGTTATCTGCTGCTCAACCTGCTTCTGCTCATCAATGGCCATACTGATCTGACCATCATATTCCTGAGAAAGCATCTTATCGAAATGATTGTTTATCTGATAACGTACGTTGGGCTTTATTACTGCGCCTGGAACTTCATCCTGAAGCGGTTCATCTGTGAAAACAGCGCCCTTGTATAAAGCATGCTCGTTCAAAGTAGCTGCCGCAATGTTTGCAGCAATTTCCTTATCCTTAAGCTCTTCTGCAAGAGAAGGCTTCTTTATGGGCTCTCCTGAAGTCTGGGCTGTTGGCTCAGCATAAGGTGTTTCTTCCTCTGCAGGCTCTATAGCTTCATCCTGCATTTCCATGGATTCTTCTGAATCCACAGACTCTTCTACAGGTAATTCCTCATTTACAGCCTCCGGATTAATATCGCTGGTCTTATCCTCGTAAAATACCTCAGACATTGAAGGCGTAGCCTGGATGTCTATGGTATCAGTCGTATCATACATCTCGCCGGAGTCTTCTGCATCCTGGGATTCGTGATCTACCTTGGGACCATTTGCATCAGCAAAAAGCGCTGCCTCAGGACTTGCAATAAGTACCTCTTTAAGGTTCTCTGCAATCTCCTTTTGAAGGTCAACTGTGTTGTAGTCACCTACATTAACGGTAGGAACCTCATATTCAGCTCTCTCTTCCTGTGTGTTATCAATCTGCTGCTGAACTTCCTCAGCGCCCCAAAGCTGGGTCTCCTGATTGTAAACACTTTCAGCCCCTGAATCTACAGCCTGCTCTGTATAGGGAACTGCCTCTCCGATTATCTGGGTAGGACTGTCATTAATATCGCTCTCGGCAGTATACTCCTGCTCATATTGATAACCATCACCCACAGCTTCGTTTACTTCATCAGCTCTAATCTCAGTGGTATCAGCTTTTGCAAGGTCGCCTGCTTCAAAGTCTTCCGGAACCTGTGGAAGCTCTTTGGTAGGCGTCTTGGTGCCTTCCTGAACATCACGGCCCATCTCGGCTGAACGCATCTCGGGAGCACTTATGGTGCCGCCTGTTGCTGCCTTATACTGTGCGTAGACTGCCTTCTGTTGGGGTGAAAGTGGCTCATGGAGAGCCTTAAGCTCAAGGGCTTTGATTACATATCTTCCTTCCCTCATGTAAACAAAAAGCTCGTCGCACTCTTCTATACATTCAGTGGTAAGACCTACTCTGTGGTAAAGGTATGCCAGCTCGTAAGCCCACTTTTCGTTATAATCGTGCTTTTTATACTCCTCAAGAACTGCAATTCGCTCTTCAAGACTAACTTCCTGTGCCTCGTAAAGCTTGTACTGTAATATGTATCTGGCAGTGTTCCTGGGAGCAAGTCTTACGAATTCTTTATAATATTCTACAGCCTGAACAAATTCGCCCATGGCAATAGCAAGCTCACACAAAGAATAAACAATCTCTCTTCGTGTAGGACTTCTGTCATAAGCAAGAAGCAGAATATCTCTACTCTCTTCCAGGCGTCTGTTTACTTTGTACAGATCGCTTATGGCACAAAGCATACCGACACTCTTAACCCTCTTCCAGTCAATTGTGTCGGCTATCTTAACGGCATCAGCATAACGCTGTGCTTTTATTAGCGATTTAATCTCCTCAGCTCTGATTTTATATTCTGTTTTATCCAAAATATTGCCCTCTAAAACTTTTTCATACTATATCTAGTGTAAATTTTAGCATAGCATACTTTTGATGTCAAAAAAGTATAGCGAAAAACCCGCGAAAATACGCGGGTTTTAATGATTTTATATTCTATAAAGTCGCTTGGCGTTTGATGTTGTTATATCCATAACTTCATCCGGGGTTAATCCCTTAATTTCTGCGATCTTTTCAACCACATAAGGCAGGTACAGTGAGGAGTTTCGCTTTCCTCTGTAGGGCTCCGGTGCAAGGTATGGCGAATCTGTTTCTATTACTATCTGTTCAATGGGTGCATATTCTACGACTTCACGAAGCTTTTTGCCATTCTTGAAGGTAATAACTCCGCCGACTCCGATGAAAAATCCCATGTTAAGGTACTCTCTTGCCATTTCCACAGAGTATGAAAAACAGTGAATGTCACCGCCTATCTCCTCCGCCTTCATGGCCTTCATGATATCTAAGGTATCCTTTGCAGCATCCCTTGAGTGAATGATCACGGGAAGCTTTACATCCCTAGCCATCTGAAGCTGAGCTTCAAACCACTTTTTCTGTACATCCTTTGGGGGTTCGTCGTAGTGGTAGTCAAGTCCGATCTCACCAACTGCAACTGCCTTCTCATAGGAGCACTGCTCTTTTAGCCATAAAAGCTCATCTTCATCCATCTCTGCGCAGTCACTTGGGTGAACACCGATTGTGGTATATATGAATGGATATTTTTTACAAAGTTCAAGGGACTGCTCTACGGTCCTTTTGCTGGCTGTGGCATTTACGATTATGCCAATTCCGTTATCATTCATGGATGATAAGAGCTCATCCCTGTCTGTATCAAATGCCTCATCATCATAATGGGCGTGGGTTTCAAAAATCATTATTTATCTCCGGTCTTATTTACTAGTGGATATAAGAGGTTCGAAAGCTCTGCAAATTCTGCAAGGCTTAGCTTCTCGCCTCTTACTGAAGGGTTAAGTCCCATCTTGGAGAGAGCGTCTGTAACCTGCTCTCTGTTAATGCCTATGTTTCCGTTGGCTACGCCATTGGAAAGAGTCTTTCTTCTCTGGGCAAAAGCTGAGCGGATAACTGAAAACATGAATTTGGAATCAGCTACTTCCACAGGGGGCTCTTTGTGGCACTTTAAATGTATTACCGCAGAGTCCACCCCCGGCTGCGGAATAAATGAACTTGGGGGCACAACCTGCACAAGTGATGGCTCAGTGTAATACTGGACCGCTAAAGAAAGTGCGCCGTAGTCCTTAGAGCCCGGCTTTTCTGCCATTCTGTCAGCAACTTCCTTCTGAACCATTACGGTTATGCTATCTATAGGAAGTTCACTCTCAAGAAGTCGCATCAAAATTGGTGTCGTAATATAGTAGGGAAGATTGGCTACTACCTTGATGGGCTTTCCACCGTTTTCTTCCTGAACTATGCTCTCAATGTCGACCTTCAGGATATCCTGATTGATAACCTTAACATTATCGTAGTCAGACAAAGTATCCTCCAGAATCGGAATAAGCATTCTATCAATTTCAACAGCTATGACTTTTCCTGCGCTCTCAGCTATGTACTGGGTCATGGTTCCGATTCCAGGGCCGATTTCAAGAACAGTATCTTCCTTTGTGACGCCTGCTGCCTCAACGGTTTTGCTGAGGGCACTGTCATCAATAAGGAAATTCTGACCAAATTTCTTTTGTATGCTCAGGTTGTATTTTTCTATAACCGCCCTTGTTCCGGACGCACATCCAAGTGTTGGCATATAGTATCTCCATTACTAATCGAGTTTATTATCAATACTCATTATACACTATAACCGATAGTTACGTATAAAAGGAAAAACCGAGAGACCAGCTCCCGGTTTCTATACAAGTATTTCTTAACTCAATCATCATTATGCTCTGAAAGAACAATGCTGCCCTCTTCAAGAGTCTTGGGCACATCAATGATTCTCTGGTTAGATGATCCTCTGAACTTAAGGGAAATGTTCTTAAGATCAAGCTTGAACTCGCCGTCCACAAGAACGTCTATCATTGAAAGAATGGCATCTGTGTCATCGCCGTGGCAGCGGGAATTATTCACATCTGTGAGTTCCTCCCATACATAGCCTGAGTAAACCCAGATAGTTTTACCGGGAAGCTCTTTTTTGATGCGCTCGATGAAAGGGCGAAGAGCCTTCTGATTAACAACCTCCATGGGTTCGCCTCCAAGGATTGTAAGGCCGGTCACATAGACGGGACGAAGTGATTCAATGATCTCATCCTCTACTTCCTTTGTGAAAGGCTTACCAAAGTTAAAGTCCCAGGTCTCCTCGTTGAAGCAGCCCTTACAGTGGTGGGTGCATCCTGAAACAAAAAGTGATGTTCTTACACCTACTCCGTTTGCAATATCAGTGGTTTTAATTTCGCCGTAATTCATAAATTTCCTCTTATTTCTACTACATATTTTAAGGTTTAGAAAGGAGCTACCCTAAGATAGCTCCTTCTCCCCATTTTTTATATACCTTTACTCCTCCCTGATCCACCGAAATACTCGGCCGCTCCGGATCAAAAGGGATTCTATGGCAACATGCATCAAAGATGCAGTACGCGCTCTTTAATCTCCTGTGTACGTCCCTGGTTCCAATACTGGGTTCCGATATATCCACAGGTACGTCTTGCTACGTTCATCTTGGTCTGATCTTTGTTTCCACAATTCGGGCATACCCAGATAAGCTTGCCGTCTGTGTCATTTTCAATCTGAATCTCGCCGTTGTAACCGCAGCACTGACAGTAATCACTCTTGGTGTTCAGCTCAGCATACATGATGTTCTCATAAATGTACTGCATAACTGCAAGAACAGCCTCGATGTTGTTGTTCATGTTGGGAACTTCAACATAGCTGATAGCTCCGCCCGGTGAAAGTGCCTGGAACTCAGACTCAAACTTGAGCTTGGTGAAGGCATCAATCTTCTCTGTTACATGAACGTGATAGCTGTTTGTGATGTAGTTCTTATCAGTAACGCCTTCGATCATGCCAAAGCGCTTCTGAAGTGCTCTTGCGAACTTATAAGTTGTTGACTCAAGGGGAGTTCCGTAAAGGCTGAAGGAGATGTTGGTCTCTTCTCTCCACTTAGCACACTTATCGTTCATGAACTGCATAACACGAAGTGCAAAGTCTTTTCCTGAAGGATCTGTATGTGTAACGCCCTTCATGTATTTGGTACACTCGCAAAGTCCTGCATAGCCGAGTGAGATTGTGGAATAGTTATCAAACAATAATTTGTCGATCTTCTCACCCTTCTTAAGTCTTGCAAGTGCTCCGAACTGCCATAAAATAGGTGCTACATCTGAAGGTGTTCCAAGGAGACGGTTGTGTCTGCACATAAGAGCCTTTTTGCAGAGCTCTGTACGCTCTTCCATCAGTTCCCAGAACTTATTCTCATCTTTTCCTGAAGAGCAGGCAACGTCAACAAGGTTGATGGTAACAACGCCCTGATTGAAACGTCCGTAATACTTGTGCTCTTTATTCTCTCCAAGTCCCTTGTTATCGGGAGTAAGGAAGCTTCTGCAACCCATGCAGGGATAAACGTCGCCGTTCTTATATTCCTTCATCTTCTTGGCAGAGATGTAATCAGGAACCATTCTCTTTGCTGTACATTTTGCTGCAAGCTGTGTCAAATACCAGTAAGGTGTACCCTCATGGATATTATCCTCGTCAAGGACGTAGATCAGCTTCGGGAAAGCAGGTGTGATATAAACACCCTTCTCATTCTTAACGCCGATGATACGCTGCTTGAGCATCTCCTCAATAACAAGCGCAAGGTCGTCACGAAGCTGTCCCTCCGGTACTTCGTCGAGGTACATGAAAACAGTAATGAAAGGAGCCTGACCATTTGTAGTCATAAGAGTAATGACCTGATACTGGATAACCTGAACTCCTCGCTCGATCTCCTTGCGTACACGCATCTCGGCTATCTCATTTATCTGATCATCGGATGCCTGCATTCCTGCATCCTCAAATTCCTTACGTACTTCTCTGCGGAATTTCTGTCTGCTTACATCTACAAAAGGCACAAGATGTGACAAAGTAATACTCTGTCCACCATACTGTGAACTTGCTATCTGTGCGATTGCCTGTGTTGCAATATTACAAGCTGTTGAAAAGCTCTTAGGACGCTCGATCATGGTCTCAGAAATAACTGTGCCATTCTGGAGCATATCTTCGAGGTTAACAAGACAGCAATTGTGCATGTGCTGAGCAAAGTAATCTGAATCATGGAAATGAATGATTCCCTCCTGGTGAGCCTTAACAACGTCCTCAGGGAGAAGGAATCTACGTGTAATATCACGGCTTACTTCGCCTGCCATGTAGTCTCTCTGCACACTGTTTACTGTGGGATTCTTATTGGAGTTCTCCTGTTTTACTTCTTCGTTATTGCATTCGATAAGAGACATAATCTGCTCATCGGTGGTGTTTGATTTACGCACCAGGGCATGACGATAACGGTAGGTAATGTACTTACGTGCAACCTCAAACTTGCCGGATTCCATAAGGCCGTCCTCGACCATATCCTGGATCTCCTCCACGTTTGCTGCTCTTGTGAGAAGGCCGCACTTCTCCTCTACCTTTGCCTCTATGTTCTTGATCTGATCCGCAGACAAGCTTTTATCCGGTGTAACTTCCTTATTAGCCTTCTCTATTGCTGCAAGGATCTTCGCGCCGTCAAAAGTGACTTCTTTTCCGCTTCTCTTGATAATTTTCACTGGTGAACCCCCTATGATTTCTACAACAATCAGGCACCCCCTATGTACCCGATCCCGTACTAGATTTAGATGATTATAGCCACACGAAAACTATATCTTGTGGCTACAATTAAACTATAATACATTATGTTGTATAAATCAAGTGACAATTTATCGATATTAAAAATTTCGCATAAGTTCAAGGCGGTTCAGCATTCTGAGGTACTTTGACAATCTATTGTTATCCGTAATTTCGTATCCCGACTCGTAGTATGTAGTATTATGATTAACCACAATATCTTGTGGTGCGTTAAATTTCATCGTACAATTCGAATCGTTTTTAACATTAATCCCCATTACATCACCCAGATGTCTGATGGTTCCATAGTTACCATCCACCAGTTCTATGCTGTCTCCCAGGATCTCTCTGTACAGCGGTTTGAAGTAGTTAAAGTGAGTACAACCAAGAACCAGTGCACTGTATTTTGATATGTCAAAAGAAGAAAACTGCTTCTTTAGATATTCTTTTACTTCCTCTGAATCAAACTCTTCTCTCTCTGCATAGGTAACAAGCATTGGCATTTCAAGAAGATCAACCCTGTGAAGATTGTCGACTCGGCTTAGAAGGCTTGCCAGCTTCTCTTCCCTTAGAGTAACCGGTGTAGCCATAACAAGAATTCTGCTCTCATCGCTGGTATTTTCAACGGCAGGCTTAACTGCGGGTTCCATGCCAAGTATGGGAATGTCATATTTTCCTCTGACATAGGAAGCCGCAACGCTTGTGGCAGTATTGCAGGCGATAACTATGGCATCTACTCCCTTTTCCATAAGAAAGCGGACTATCTCATCAACATATCCCTTTATCTCTTCCTCTGTCTTAAGGCCGTAGGGTACATGCTCTGTGTCCGCATAAAATATATATTCCTGATCTGAAAGAAGATGGTAGGCTTCATGTAAAACAGAAAGGCCTCCCATACCAGAATCAAAAATTCCTATTCTCATATCTATCCTCGTTGTTGTATAGTAGTTAAAGAAAATATTTATTTTACTATATCACTTATTAGGCATAACCATGAAAGAATCTTACACTAACGAATTACAAAAATTATATGACGATGAGCGCGTAAGCCCCTTTATCCAGGAAATCTGTGAGTACTATGCATCCTCAAGGGATTATGAGGATGGTTCATACATTGAGGAGATAGAGCCCAGAGAGATTGTGGAGCCTGTATACATCCTCTTTTTCCTGCAAAGGCGTGAGACTCTGCTTGATGAGCTCTCTTATGTAAAAAAGAAGTATCCTGCACTCTTTGAAGCAGTATCTGATCTGCATGAAGAAATCCTTATACATATGGACATTCGCTCTCTTGAATCAAAAAGCTCACAGAGGCTGGTTGCCGCAATGGATGGCAAAATAGCATCGGCGCAGATCTTTGACAAAATCGAAGAGCTTGCAGACAGATATGATGAACTGTCAGAAGCTCTTGATCCATTTTATTCATGGCTGCATTCCTTCTCGTAAGGAGCAGCTTTTTCTTTGCTTTATTTCTCACAGCGCTGCTATGCCTGTAAGAAACAATCGAAGCTCTTTATTCTTCCACCCTTAGATATTTCATAACGCAGTAGAGGACTTTATCTTCGTACTCTACCTGAGCCCAAACTCCATCATCACTTACGGCTATTCTGTCAAGAACAGTACCCTCAGGAACCTGCACCTCAATAAAGTCATCCGACACTGTGCTGGGAGTATTCCTGAGATTAAGCTCTGTGGTAGTCACAACCTTATCGTCTGTGTAGGTATATCCTGCAACCTGACCTACCTGCACGGTTCCTCGCACTTCATCCGGGTCCGGCTTTAGATAAACATCATAGACCTTAACCTTAAATATCATTCCCATAAGGATAAGAATGAAAATTCCTGTAAGAGCAGAAGCAATCCTTACAACAACATATGGATTGATGCCGCCTCCCATATCTTCATCCTCATCGAACCAGTCATCTTCATCTCGGCCTCTTCTGCCCCTGTCACGGGAGGTTTCCTTCACAACTTTTCGAGAAGTTTTCTTTTCTTCTTTTCGTGAAACCTTCTTTTCTGCTTTGCGGGAAGGCTTCCTTGCAGGTTCTCTTACAGGGCGGCGAGCAGGTCTTTCTTCATATTCATAGTCCTCTATATCTTCCTGCTCTTCCCTTACCTGGTATCCGGTCTCATCCCTCTGCTGTTTTGGAGGCTCGTCATCAAAGTAGAACTCAGAAGAATCCTCATCTAAGCTCTCCCTTTCCCTGTCCATGGCTTCATGCTGAGTTCTGTAGTACTCTTCACGTTCACTTGCTGACAAAAAGTCTAAGGGATCCTGAATCTCGATATTTATCTCCTCAGTATCCTGATTTTCTATATTTACTTTTTTCCTATAATCATTAAAATTTCTGATATTATCTGCCAAAAGCTCTCCTCCGAATTCTTCAGGCTAATATCTCCCCCTGAAATAAGCAAAGCTCTTTTTATCAAAATCAAAAGGCATTTACTTAAATCAAAAGATATTTTATCACAAAACAATATCATCTTCATCCCGGGCAAAGAAAAAGCCTCTCCTTTTACGGAGAGGCCATGAAAATCATTATAATTATGAAACGATCTTGTCGATCATGTTCTGGAGCTTAGCCTTACTCTGAGCACCAACTGCAGAGTCTACAAGCTCACCGTCTTTAATAAAGGCAAACATGGGAATTGACATTACTCCGTATTTCTGAGCAATCTCAGGCTGCTCATCAACGTTGATCTTGCCAACCTTAAGCTCCCCATCGTACTCCTTGGCAAACTCATCGATCATGGGTGCCATCATCTTACAAGGACCGCACCAATCAGCCATGAAGTCGATAAGAACCGGAATCTTGCTGTTGAGAACTTCTTCTTCAAAGTTCTTTGTAGTAAAAGTATACTCCGCCATTGTCCACCTCTTTCCGCGATATCCCTCATATCGCTGTGTTAGATTTTAAAGTACTTACCTTTTAATAATATATTTGAAGATCGGATTGCCCTTTGCAGAAAACCGTTCCTCATATTCTGTCATTATGTTGCCTTCGTTCATAGCTGCGTCGTTATGAAGATCGAAGGTCACTGCCTCTGCGTGCCAGCCTGCAGTATTGAGCTCCATCAGTGAAAAATCAAACAGCTCCTTGTTATCTGTCTTAAACTCAAGCTGTCCATCCTCTTTTAAAATATGATCATATCTGTTAAGGAAGGTACTAGATGTAAGTCGTCTCTGTGCGTGTCTTTCTTTGGGCCAGGGATCGGAAAAATTAAGATAAATCCTATCCACTTCACCCTTATCAAAAACCTCTGTTAAAATCTCAGCTTCCATACGGATAAATCTGACATTCTTAAGTTCAAGCTCTGTCTGCTTCTGAATAGCTCTTAAAAGTACACTTGAGTACTTCTCAATTCCTACATAATTTATATCAGGATTGGCTGCTGCCAGATCCATTATAAATCTGCCCTTACCTGTTCCAACCTCGATACGGACAGGATTGTCATTTCCAAATACTTCTTTCCATTTCCCTTTGTGCTCTTCGGGATTATCTATAGCGAAGGGTGACTCCGCAATTCGCTCTCTGGATCCGGAGATATTTCTTAAACGCATTAAAACATTTACCTTTCATTTTCCTTCTCTTTTAGTGTATCATAAATGGGCAGAAACTTTATACTGTTTGACTGAAAAATAAGAAATTTTTCATATTTTTATCTGTATTTGGAGCAAAATAAATTGAAATTTAGAAAATTACAAACAATATCAATAATGCTTCTTGCAGTGCTTATATTTGTAAACTCCGGCATTTTTGTTATGGCAGAGACTCTTGAGGAAGCTGCTAATGAGAGAAAGCTTCTTCCTATTGAGAGTAACTCCATTGCCGGCTGGCCGGAAGGTCCTGAGATCGGCGCTGAGGCTGCTATTCTCATGGAGGTCAATACAGGAACAATTTTGTACTCCAAGAACATACATGAGGAGCTTTATCCTGCAAGTACCACCAAGATCATGACCTGTCTTCTTGCGGTTGAGAAGGGGAATTTGTCGGATACTATTAATTTCACTTATGACGCCATTCATTCCGTTCCTGCCGATGGATCAAATATCGGTATGGATGCAGGAGAATACCTCTCTCTTGAAGAATGCCTTTACGGAATTATGGTTGGTAGTGCCAATGAAGTTGCAAATGCTGTAGCAGAGAATCTTTGCGGATCAATCCAGGGATTTGTTGATCTTATGAATGAAAAGGCCAAGTCTCTTGGCTGCACCAATACTCATTTTGTTAATACCAATGGACTTCAGGATTCCGACCACTACACAAGCGCCTATGACCTTGCTCTTATCGGCTGCGAATTTTTCTCAAATGAGCTTTTGTGCAGAGTTGGAAATACTCCACGCTATCACTTTGAGCCAAGTGCAGGGCAGCCTGATGATTTTTATCTAAACAATAAGCACAAACTTATAAGCGGCGAGATACCTTACACAGGAATTATCGGAGGAAAAACAGGATACACAGATCTTGCAAGAGAGACTCTTGTAACCTGTGCTGAGCGCGGTAACATGAAGCTTGTCTGCGTTATTTTGAAGGAAGAATCTCCTGCGCAGTTTACAGATACCGTTCAGCTCTTTGATTATGGCTTTAATAACTTTAAGGCAGTCAATGTAAAAAGCGAAGAGACAGGATATATCCCTAAGGACAACTCCTTTTTCTCACAGGGTGAGGATATTTTCAACATAAAGGGAGCTTCTCTTGAATTCACCAAAAATGATTATGTCTGTCTTCCTTTGACTGCTGAATTATCGGATGCCACATCCAAGATTCTATACACAAATGATGAGAATTCACCTGAATCTGTAGCAACCATCGAATATTTTTTCAGCGGAGTTCCTATTGGAAACGGACATATTGTGGTAAATTCAGGGGCTTCCTCTGATTCTGATAAATCTGATCCTGAAAAGACTATTTACATTAATATAAAAACAGTCCTTTCCGGCATTTTGGTAGCCGGAGGACTGCTGCTTTTATCAATATATATCAGCGCTCTCATTTCAACCTACAGCTTCGGTGGAAGCCGCGAGGACAGAAAGCGTCTTTCAAGGAGAAAGAAGGAAGCCAGAAAGAGAAGCGGTCCGAGATTTTAATATTTCTTTTTCTCGGATTTTGCTTTTACTTCGCGCATCTCCTTTTCTGTAATAAACTTAAGGGTCTTAACGGCATAGTACCTGTCACGTTCTGTCTTTTTAACACGGACCTTGGCCTTCATATAGCCATGCTCCTTACAGATGGATACGCTGTAGAAGTGCTTGCCGTTAATGGAAAACCATTTAATCTTTCGTCTTAAAGGGTGATTACAAAGATAACACTTTGTGCCCATTACTTCAGGATCAGCAAGGAGTTCTTCCTTGGTCTTAAATTCCCTGGAAATGTATTTTGCATAGTGATCAAAAACAATATGAACTTCCTGATCCTTGGTCTTGGGAGTCACGTAATTATCGAAGGAATAGTTATAGAGAACCTTTTTATCAAGCTCCACAAAAATCCTTGCGGTGTAGTCCGCATCTGAAAGGGCTCTGTGAAAAGCACTGTCCTTCTCCATTCCAAGACTGTCCGTAGCGTGCTCAAGAGAACGTCTCATTTTTCCATCTTCATACATGATACTATAGAGCTTTTGCACATCATAAAATGGAAGCGGTCTGTCCGATAAAAGCTTCATATCAAAAAAGTCCATATTACGCTGAAGCTCTGTAAGATCAAGGGGTCCCCAGGTGCAGAATATGGGATCCTCACCGCACCAGTTAAGAAAATCATTTACTACGGTTACAAAATCATCACCGCTCTTAAGATCATCCATTGTGATGTGAATGAGATTCTCTGTTATCTTGTGCATTTTTTTATAAATCTGGGGACAGATGAGTCTGTTAAACTCACCTGTTCTTTTCATGTTTTCATCAAGGCGGATCGCACCTATTTCGATAATTTCGAAGGGCAGCGATTTCCCGTTCCTTTCTTTAACTGATTTCCCCTGATTCCATTCAAGATCAAAAACAATATAGTTTCCCATAAATTATTACTGTCTTTCTTTAGTATTTAAGCGATTGTGACCAGTGTTCCTGTCCGTAAATATCTGTAAATTTAAAGGATACGAGTATTTCTCCATCTCCCACGCTTCTGTTGGAGATATGCATATCTTCCATGCTGCCCTCAACTATTACGGGATCTCCAAGGAAGTAGGTATCTGTGTAGGTCTTATCGTATGCGTAGCAGTCGCAGATATATTCAAGCTTATCACCCTCTGACAGCTCTGTCAGATTTTTAGCAACCGTATCTGTCTCACCATTTACATAGTCGTAGGTTACGCCTGCCACATATCCATCTTCATTCTCTGAATCAAAGATAAGGATAAGGTCAGCTCTCTGATCATTCAGCATAACAGGAACTCTTCCCATAATAGCGTAGTTATCGGAATCTCCCTGAGTATCAATATGATAGTAGGAAACTATCTGATCATCAATATAGAGCCATGTTCTGTCAGAAGGTGCAACTGGATTGCCATCAGCGTCAATATCATAGGAGTTATCAAGACCCAGGTCCACATATCTTGTTCCGTCATCATAGAAAATATTGACCTCAAGATCCTGTACAAGATCCCACTGGTCAGCTGACATCTGAATTACATCGCCGTCCTCATCATTTTTCACAAACATAAGGGCGTTTTCATCAAACTGGTTGGCTGATACATAATCTGCCATATCCTGTGGATCAAGACCTTTTCCAAAGAACTGTGTATTGGATGCATCAAGTCCTGAAATTCCGCTATAGCTTCCTGAAAGCATTGTGGTAAAGAGCTGCATAAGGGCATCACCGCTTGCTGATGAGGATGAACCCGAAAGCTCGCCAAAAAGGCTTCCTGCCGGAGTCTGCGTTCCGCCTGCTGCCATCTGACCTGCAACCTGCATGGAAGCAACTTTCTGAATACATTCAGAATAGCTCTCATCCATTCCTATAGCTTCACTGGTGCTGACCATGCTGTCAACCTTAGAGGATTTCCTGTAAGGGAAGTACATGGAAAGACCGTAAGCATTGGTCATACCCTGGCTTGTGCGATTATACTTAACGCAGCCCTTGATGGCATCTGCAAGTTCTTTACCTTCATCTGTGCCCATATTATAAGCAAGATGAACAAGGTCAACCTGATCGATCTTTGTTGAAGCTGCAAATTCTCTTGTCTGTGCTCTGGCATTTGCAACTGTCTTATAGTTTTTATCTGAAACAAGATCAGATGTGGACTGGGCAAAGCCCTTAAGCTCATCAGGAACAGTTTTCTCAAGCTCTGCAAGATCTATAAGTGAAAGTGTTGTCTTTTGGCCTCGGCAGGTACTCTCACAGGTTTTGGTAAATCCATCAATTATGTTTTTACCGATTTCAAGAGTATCCATGGAGGGATTGGCTGAATATGCGTTAAGCCAGTCGGTGTAATACCAGCCAACACCGGGTTCTGTCTCTTCTGAAGCGATGAGATAGTCACCGTAGGAAGCAGTCATAAGGGCTGTCTCAACAGTAGCCATAAGGCATGCATCAAAGCCAATAAAATCAAAGGTTACTCCTCCGCCCTTAAGAGCTCTGTTTATTCCAGAAAGTCCCATCGAACCAGACTGAGCATTTTTCTCATCATATCCATAGCCGCTTACGGAGCCGCCGCCATGATCCCAGAAAATCAGATCATATCTGTCAGCAGGATATTTATCCGCAGTCCATTTAATGAAGGATGCCAGATTGTCAGGATCTGTCATGGGCTTTTGACCTGCGTTGTCATTAAGGACTCTCAGGCCGCCCTTTTCAACCTTGTAAATCTGGTTTACTGAGCTGGATATTACATTGTTCTGCCAGTTTTTACATCCACCTGTGTAAACAATGATGTTTATCTGATCTGAGAGATCTGCAGCCATCATTTCCTGAAGGTCCTTGGTGGCCATGGCGCTTCTGCTCTCAAGATCTGTTCCGCACATGTATACCATGATGGTGGTCACATCGCTGCCATCACCTTTTATAACCGTGCGCTTAGCTCTTGCACCATCGATAACTTCTTTATTGAGAACTCCTGTATTTGGCTCCTCTGCCCATGCACTTGAAGCTGAGCCATAATATCCTGTGCCGCCTCCAAGGAGAGAACCAAGAAGTGATCCCATCTGAGAAGATGAGGATGCAGTACTACTCTGAGTAGTATTTGAATAGGCGTTATCTGTTGTCTGCTGGGTTGTTGTATCTGTAGTTGTAGCCACATTGCCGGTTGTAGTAGTCTGCGTATATGAACCGGTGTCAGTGGTTTCCGGTGAATCGCCAAAAAGTGATGAAAGGCCGCCGCCTCCGCCAAGCAAAAGTATCACCAGTACAACTACTATTGAAAGAGGACTTATGCCTCCGCTTCTCTTTGGCCCGCCGCCATTTGATCCGCCGCCTGACCCTTTTCCTTTATATCCATCTGATGATCCAACGGGTCCTGTTCCAAGACCATCACCTCTTACGTGGACGCCATTTCCGCCTTCTTCTATATTTTTCTTTCTTCTTACTGGTTCCGCCATTATGCCCTCCCATATAGTCGGATATATTTTTTTCCATTCTATCATATTGTACTACTTATCGCTCTTTTTTGTTTTTAATCGTGTTAACCTCCATACCAAACTCCTTTATTAAAATTCCATTAAAAAACCCTTAATATCAGTTTTTTCCAAAATATGTGATTTATAATTTAATATAGAATTGTTTCGAGGATACAGAATATGACTAACGAAAACACTGAACAGGTCAAAACATATTCATATAAAGAAATAAATATAGCCATGGATTCCATGCGTGTCATGTTTGACATCGTAAGGCTTGTTGATGCTGAAGAATGCCGTGAAGTCTCAGTTTCTGCTGAGGGCGTGCTATGCTTTGGCAAGGAATGCTATGCCGTTTGGAATGCAGATCACAGGTGTGCCAACTGTACCAGTTTTCAAGCATGCCACACTCACTCCAAAAAGACCCGTGTCGAGTATTTTAACGGCAAGACCTTCCAGATTCAATCAGTTCCCATCATTCTGACTTTAAAGGACGAATCTCCCTACTGCTGTAATTTAGAGCTTATATCCTTTAGCGATGATGCTGTTGAAGCAGCTTACCACGAAGAGAAAACAAAATGGGAAACAAGCGGGTATCTTTCTACCCATGATACTCTTACAGGTATTCTTAACTGGGACGGCTTCTGTAAGGGAGCCCGTAATTTAATCAGCAATAATCCGGAAAAAAAGCATCTGGTTATTTCTGCTGATGTTGATAATTTCAGACTGGTTAACACTCTTTTTGGAAACAGTAAAGGAAATGAAGTTCTTATAGGCATTGCCAAAATATTAGAGGAAATGAGCGGAAGCACCGGAGTTGCCGGAAGATGCGGCGGCGTAAACTTTGCGCTGTGCATAGATGAAAAAGATGATCTAGAGAAGTGGCTTTCCGAGCTGTCTTCAAAGGTTGCAGAGCTTATCTATTCACCTTCATTTACACTGACTATGCATTTTGGTATTTTTGATGTAGAGAATCAGAACCTCCCTATTTCCATAATGTATGACCGCTCCTATATGGCTCTTGAGTCCATAAAGACTGACGAAAGTGTATTTTATGCATACTTTACGGATGAGCTTTTAGAGAAGGCAGTCCATGAACAGAAGATTATAAACGAGTTTAAATCAAATCTAAAAAGCGGTCAGTTCATAATTTATCTGCAGCCTCAGGTTACAAAAGAAGGAGTGATCGAAGGTGCCGAATGTCTCGTAAGGTGGTGTCTTCCATCAGGTGATATACTTCCTCCGATGGAATTTATTGAGATTTTGGAGCAGGTAGGTCTTATAGGATCCCTTGATGAATATGTGTGGGATCTTGCTGCATACCAGCTATCCAAATGGAAAGGAACTGAATTTGATAATCTCTACCTCTCAGTAAATGTATCGCCAAAGGATTTTTATTACCTTGATATTGCCGAGATTTTTCCTTCTCTTTGCAAGAAGTATGATATATCACCTTCAAAGCTTCATATAGAAATTACTGAGACCGCCATTGCAGATGAAATGTCCGGAAATATGGCAACAATGGAGAAACTTCAGGCAAATGGCTTTACTGTTGAAATTGATGACTTTGGAAAAGGTTCGTCATCCCTTGGACTCTTGAAGGATTTAAAGGCTGACGTTCTGAAAATTGATATGCGCTTTATTCAAAGATGCAGCGATGATGACAGAAGCAATGTCATTTTGGAATCTGTGATAGATATGGCAAAAAAGCTTCATATGGAAGTTATCTCAGAAGGAATAGAAACAAAGGATCAGCTAAATAACTTATCTGAGCTTGGCTGTGATGTATTCCAGGGCTTCTATTTTTCAAAACCAATTCCTGTGGCTGCCTTTGAACAGTATGCTAAAAAGAAGTCATAGAATCCTGCTTATCAAAAAACAAGACCTTTTCGTTTATTCTATATTAGTTTATGCCATAAAAATCGCTCACACCCATTAACGGATGTGAGCGTATTATTTTACTTATAGAGTTCTTCCATTTCTTTAAGTGCTTCGCCAAATACTTCAAGTGCATCATCGATGGGCTTAGAAGTAGTAAGATCAACTCCAGCAATCTTAAGAAGACTAACCGGATCGTCTGTGCAGCCGCTCTTTAAGAAGTTCTTATACTGCTCTACTGCGCTCTCGCCCTCTTTGAGGATGCGGCTTGCAATAGCAACTGAAGCAGCAAAGCTTGTAGCGTACTGATAAACATAGAAGTTGTAATAGAAGTGAGGTATTCTGCACCACTCCCATGCAATCTGAGGATCTGAAACCATATCCTCGCCAAAGTACTGCTTATTAAGCTCATAGTATACATTTGAAAGTGACTCTGCTGTCAGAGGCTCGCCCTTCTCAGCCATTTCATTGGTCTTTCTCTCGAATTCCTCAAACATGGTCTGACGATACATTGTACCCTTGAAGCTTTCAAGGAAATGATTGATAATGTATGCCTTCTCTTCCTTGGACTTTGCATTGTCCTTCAGGTAGTGATAAAGAAGAACCTCGTTAGTTGTGGATGCAACCTCAGCAACGAAGATCTTGTAATCTGCGTTAAAGATGCTCTGTGCATGGTCTGAATACCAGGTGTGCATTGAGTGTCCCATCTCATGTACGAGTGTAAATACATCTTCTAAAGTGTTGTTGTAGTTAAGAAGCATATAGGGATGTACGCCATAAGCGCCGCTACTGTAAGCACCGCTTCTCTTTCCTTCGTTCTCAACCACATCGATCCAGCGATCTTCATAAGCTTTTTTCACAATTGAAAGATACTCTTCACCAAGAGGTGCAAGAGCCTTCAAGGAAATCTCCTTAGCTGTCTCGTAATCAACCTCCATGTTGAAGTCCTTGATCATTGAAACATATACGTCATACATGTGAAGTTCATCAACGCCAAGTAGCTTTTTCCTAAGGGACACGTAGCGATGCATCTTATCAAATCCTTTGTGGATTGACTCGATAAGCATATCGCAAACCTTAGGATCAACATTATTTCCATCAACTGCTGCTTCAAAGTTTGAGTTATATTTTCTTGCCTTTGAATTGAAGATTCTGGCCTTTACTTCACCGTCATAGAGGGCAGCCCAGGTGTTCTTGAACTCCTCATATCTACCATAGAATGCTTCGAATGCTCTTTTTCTAAGCTCCCTGTCCTTGGACATCTGAACAGGAACGAATCTTCCGTTTGAAAGAACAACTTCTTTTCCTTCTGAATCCTCTACACTGGGGAATTTAAGGTCTGCATCTGAGAGCATGTTAAAGCCTGTGTAGGGAGTGTTTGCCATCTCGCCTGTTGATGCAAGGAGCTGCTCCATCTCTTTACTTAAGATGTGGTCCTTAAGTCTTCTCATCTCTTTGATCTTAATCTCATACTGCTTAAGTGAAGGCTCTTCGCTGTAGAAGGCTTCAAGCTTCTCATCTGAAAGCCCAAGAATTTCAGGCTCAACAAATGATGTCTTCTCGCTTACAGCCACAAGAGCAGATGTGGATTTCTGGTTCATTCCGTTATATTTGGAATTAGCTGTATCCTCATCATGTCTCATGTGTGCATAGGCATGGAATCTGCTCTCTAAAAGCTCGATCTGCTCATAGAGATTTAATGCTTCAAATAAATCCTTTGCACTCTCAGTGAGCTTTCCGCTGTATTTTGCAAGCTCTCCTGAAAGCTCTATTGCTTTATCAACTTCCTTCTGCCAGTCTGCTTCGTTCTCGTAAATATCCTCAAGTCGCCATGTAAGCTCTGCTGCAACTTCGGATCTCTTTGGTAATCTGTCCTGCATATTGTTTTCCTCCATTTAAAGTTTTTATTTCCCCCGATTTAGAACTGGAAGTATACGAATGGATTCTCACCTGTGTAGGCAAGAGTCAGTATAAGTCCAAGCTCAATAAAGAACAATGTCATTCCCTTAACTGTACTAAGGTCAAGTATAGGATAAAATCCGCTTACAGGGCGGTTTTCTTTTTTCGCTTTTCTGTCTGCAATAATCGATGCAATAATGAGTACAGCAAATCCTATAAAGGACCAGGCAAAGGGCTGGTTTATACCCTTCTGGAAGGTAACGATCCTCTTTATTATAAGAATTGCATCTGAGAATTTCTCTGATCTGAAAAAAATAAATGAAAGTGAGTTAAACAAAAAGACATCTACTATATTAAGCGCCCTCACAACCTCATTTTCACTTTTCCTTGGAACAAACTTATCAACGCAAAGCATGATTCCGTGAAGTCCGCCCCAAAAAACATATTTCCAAGCAGCACCATGCCACAATCCACCAACCAGCATAGTAAGGAAAAGATTAAGGCATTGTCTGTACAGTCCTTTTCTGTTTCCGCCAAGGGGGATGTAAACATATTCCTTAAGCCATGTGGAGAGGCTTATGTGCCATCTTCTCCAAAGCTCTGAAATGGATCTGGACATATAGGGTATGTTGAAGTTCCTGCTAAAGTCATATCCAAGGCACTTTGCACAGCCTATAGCCATGTCTGAATATCCGGAAAAATCAAAGTAAATCTGAACGGTATATGTAATGGTAGCAAAAAACAGTGAAAATGCACTGAAAGCTGCAGGCTTTGAATAAACATCATCAACAAATACGGACATGTGATCCGCAAGGACTATTTTCTTGAAAAGTCCAAAAGCAAAAACCTGAAATCCCCACTGAAGATTTTGCCAGTTGACGCATCTCTTTTCACGGAGCTGTGGCAAAAACTCGGATGCACGAACAATAGGGCCTGCAACCAGCTGAGGGAAAAAGCTTACATATAAAGCGAGCTTTATAAAGTCCTTTTCAACAGGGATTTTTCCTCTTTTTACATCTATAACATAGCTAAGAGCCTGGAAGGTATAAAATGAAATACCAACAGGCAGGATTATTCTGAGTGTACCAAGGTCCCTTCCTATCATGGCTTCAAAGGTATCCATGAAAAATCCAAGATACTTAAATATTCCAAGAACCGATAATGGTACCAAAATACCTGCCACAAATGCGGGCTTTTTGTCTGTGTGCTGCGCAGAAATATATGACACAACTATCACAAACAAAAGCAGGAAGCAGAATCGATAATCCCAGTAGCCATAGAAAAAGAAGCTGGCCAAAAGAAGGAATATTTCTTTTACTCTCTGTTTAAAAAAACGCTCTATAAAAGCCGTTCCGGCAAGTACTAAAGAGAAGAATATTAAAAAATCTATTGATGAAAATGTCATTTGTTCTCCTCTATGTATTTATAAAGTTCATCTGCCATCATTTTTTGTCCCTTTTTATTAAGGTGTCCCAAGCCCACGGAGGTATTTGTAAAACCGTAGGCGAGAGTGTTGTTATCATAGTACTCCGAAGCAAATCGCTCTGACATATCGATGTAGCTTATTCCGACTTCATCGCAAAGTCTTTCATACTGAAGGCTGTCATTGTCTGTATTGTCGTATGTAAGGACGCCCTCGTGATCAAGTCTCATTGTGGGATGGAAAATAATTATTATATGAGCACCATTCTCATCCGCCTTCGTTTTTATCTTGGAAAGTACTTTTCTTAGAAGTTCTTCATTGCAAAGATCATCTTCTTTTTTCTCTTCGATTACTGTCTCTGCGGCAGCGCCTGCTTTTTCAAAAGATATTATTTTATCCTTTATTTCGCTTGGTCCTATTATCTCCTTGAAGCTCTCAAGCTGATAATACATCTGCCTGAGGAAAGGATTTTTCTGAAGCGCACCTATTATGCCATCTGCGTGGGAGCCTATGGTTTCTACAGTGCCATCAAGTATCTGATTAAGCTCTTCGTCTGTGAAGTGAAGATAACCCGTCTCAATTACCACATATTTTGAAGGCTTATATTTGTCCATGGCCGCATCAAAGTTATTAACGCAGGTTGCAAAGTAGTGGCCTGACACGCCTATGTCATAGATTCTAAGATCCGGCAGACTTTCTGACAGCAGCGCTGCAGAGGAATATCCGGAAGGGACATTGGATGCCTCCATCTGAGAAGAACCCATTATGAGGATATCTATATCCTCTCCCTCTACATAATCTGTAGTATCATAGTACCCCTCATTATTGGTCTTGCCATAGGAAAAACCTTCAGTCATCTGTGAATGGAAGGTTTTGGGTTCCCATCTGTAATCAGTGGCACCATCAGGGTCATCATAATGTACCGGTGTATTAGAATAGAAAAAGCAAAAAGCAGTTAATACGCAAAATGCAATTATCATGGATAATAGTATTTTGCCTGCCTTATTAAAAAAATTTGAAATCATTAAAAGACCTCGTTTATCAAATATCTACGTATACAAAACGAGGAAGCCTTTTGGCTTCCTCTACAGACGTTCCCGATGTGGTGCTGCACATCCGGGGGATGTGCGCTTAGCACCGACCGAAGTGGAACGGAGATCGAACACACGACCTTCCGCTTATCTACCAAACGTTCCCGATGTGATTCGAACACACGACCTTCCGCTTAGGAGGCGGACGCTCTATCCAGCTGAGCTACGAGAACTCACTAAGCGCTATTTATACGCGCTTAGTTATTTTATCACAGCAGTTTTTATTGTTCAACTGTGCTTTTAGCTTTACGCCTTAGGGTTCCCTTTTCGCTTGCAGCAAAAGATCAGAATTGCAATTGCTGTTGCAAGAGATATGATCTGAGAAAGTCTCCAGGTAAAGGGCTCGCTAAAGTAAACCTTCACATTTCCGCTAAAGCCTGCGGGAATCTCGACTGCCACGCGTTTTGATTCAGACTCTGTCACAGCAAGTGATTTACCATCGCTCTTTGCCTTATATTTTTTATAGCTCCAAAGAGGGAACTCTGCTGTTATATCCTGTCCGCTCTCATTATTTATTTCGGCGATGATGGTTGTTGCCTTTCTCTGTTTGATGCTGCCTGACACACCCTCTACTTCAGGAAGTGAAAGCTCTGATTCTCTGTAGGCAAGACTTGCCTGGGCTCCTATAATTCCAAATTCATCAAGACCATCGAAATAGCATTTTCCTGAATCAATTGCAGAAACGGTATGAGCAACTCTAAATACCTCATCATAGTAAGTAAGATCCTGACCTATTGTAAGAATGGTCAGACAAAATGCTATGATAGCAGCAAGCTCCATGCCAAAGGCTTTTCCTTCTTTTACAAGGTTATCCTCCAATGCACCAAGGGAAAGTACTGTAAGCAGCACCACGAGTACACATATCACTCCAAGGAAATGCCATGGAAACTGAAGTATCTCAAGAGCTGAGTACAATTTTTCCGGAAGAAGCCTGTAAACATCATAGTATGGGAACCACTTTGTGCACATTATAAGAAGTACAACTGTGCATAAAAGAAGCTTTACTACCGTATTTTTCAGTTTTCCAAAATAGCCTTTTCCAAGAACTGCTGCGCAGATGAAAAGCGCTACAAGTGATGAAAAGCCAAGTGCTGCCCAGCCTGCCGTATACTGCATGCTATCAGGTTTTGTCATGAAAAGATATTCCGGCTCTGTGGCATTGCCCCAAAGGATATATCCATGCTCACCCATAAGCATCGGCACGTTTATAAGGTAGTCCACAACTGGAAGCATGAAGTGTAATCCAAGAAGAATCGTAAGTCCCAGTGTCTTAAGGAGCTTTATAAATATCTTTTTGGAAAATGTCAGCTTAAAAAATACAAGGCAGATAACCGGAATAACCATCGCCAGTATAAAGGTTGAGTGAACATGGGTCTCGATAGTCATATCGATTCCAACAGCCATCTCAATTATGCCGATATTTCCGGAAAGCTTCTCGTTATCTGTATATATATCCCACATTCCAAGCAGGATAAGTGGCAAAAATGCGTATGCTGCAAGCTCTCCAACAAGGGCACCTGAATAAATGCTGTGAAGATGGAAACCCATAAGTGAGTAAAGTGCAGCACCTGCAACGCCAAGATACTTTTTATTTGTGATGTTTCCAAAGACTTTGTATGAGATAAGTACTGCAATAACATTCATCATCAGAATGTAGAACTTATATGCAAAAGCCAGTGAAAAACCAAGAACTATGAGTACTGCAGAAGGATAGAGGAACATTGATCCATACCCTACTCCGTCAGCATAGCCATAGCCGTTACACCATAAGGGATGTATTTTTACAGGAAAAATGCCGCTTTTAATTCCATCAGCTATAGCGCAGAATCTGGTGAGATGATAGTTTAAGTCATCTCCAAAATATACACCCTTATGAACAAGAGGATAACTTGAAAGTGCAACTATTCCTAAAAGAAGTGCTGCAATTGTGGCATTTTCCTTAAGCCATTTATCTGTTTTTTCTTTATTGAAAACGAAGGCTGCTATGAGAAGATCAATTATTACAAAAATGAACAGCCAAATGGTGAACTCGTGAAGTATTGTTTTGCCTCTAAGATATTCAATGTGAATATCTCCTACCATGATGTAATCTTCATCTGCAACAACAGGAAAATTTACTCTGAAATTCCCGGATCTGTTGATATACGCAAGATGTCTTCCTGTTTTATTCTCAGTATTATAGATTCCGATAACATCGGATACTACATTATCTGCACCCTTGTTTCCGGAAAAATCATCTACCGATTCAATCTCGGAATAAACATCCTTTTTGGAATCCTCATAAACGTTATTGGTATCGTAGGTGTAGCTGATATCATAGATACCTTTTTCCAGATAAATGTTTTCTGTGGTAATCATCTGGCCGTTATGATAGGAGTGGTCACAATAGGCACCCTTCTCATAACCGTTATCTTTTCCCATATATAACAGAAGATCATCCTGAAGGATGTCCGATGCCATTTGTCTGTTGAATGACATGGTATGTACTCCTAGAAGGATGATTTCTAATAAAATGATCAATGCAAAAAATATGCGTTTTTTATTCATGATAATTTTTGATTTCCCCTGATTTTTTCATGTGCACGATCCGGTAAGCTAATATCAATCCTCTGCGTAATTGACATAGCCCTGCATCCAGATATTCCCCTTAAATCTTCTACCTGGCATTGGCTCTCCGAGAAGATCCTTTCTGTTAATGCAAACATCAAATACAAGCTCGTTACAATTTATTGTCATAACCACAAGTGTCTGACCTGTAAGTCTGTTTGTCTCCTCGTGACAATCCATGATTTCTCCCATGACAGAATACTGATCACTTTCTACTCCGTAGGGCATAAAGTAATTGTCTACAAGAGTGTAGATATCAGTGGTCTTTATCTGCTTAGAAAGTGCACTGTAGGTATCCATATCCTCTATGGACAAGGATTCCATTGCTGACTCATCGCCTTTCCTGGCTTTGTGCATCAGCTTCTCTCTCTCCCTTGTTCTCTTTCTGACAAACTTCTTGTCGCTGTCTGTTTTAGCAATAGGCATTACGACAGTTCCATTTGTGGAAAGAGCTGACATAGTAAGTGTAGTTCCTCGTATGGGGAATTTATTTTCATTCTGCACCTTAATATAAGGAATCATATTTTGCAGATAAAAAATAATGGTAACTCCCACACGAAGATCATCACAGACACCGGCATAGGATTCTCTTGAAGCGTGACGAGAAACTGTGATGTCTTCTTCTGTAGTTATGCCGGTACCTCTGATATATGGATAATAGTAGTCGTACATGAATTTGTCCTGCTCATTAAACTCGCCGCAGACACAAATTCCTATACCATCAGCGAAATCCTTGCAGAATTCTCCGAGCAACTTATCGCCATCCTTAGTAACATAGGATCTTGAATCTGCTTTCTGCACTGTCATTGCTATCAAATTCTGTATGTCTTCTCTGCTTTTTATATTTTCAAAGCCTATTGCCCGTAAATAATTATGCATGGATTTCACCTCCTTTCATTTTTTCTAAAAATATCTATAGTCTTATTTTACAGGGATGAGTTTTTCTTTTCCACCCATGTAAGGTCTAAGTGCAACAGGAATATTAACTGTTCCGTCTTCATTGAGGTTATTCTCAAGGAATGCGATAAGCATACGAGGCGGAGCAACTACTGTGTTGTTAAGTGTGTGAGCAAGATAGTTTCCATCTTTGCCCTTGATTCTGATCTTAAGTCTTCTTGCCTGAGCATCACCAAGGTTAGAGCAGCTTCCTACTTCGAAGTACTTCTTCTGTCTGGGTGACCATGCTTCAACGTCGCAGGACTTGCACTTAAGATCTGCAAGATCTCCTGAGCAGCACTCAAGTGTACGAACAGGAATATCCATTGAACGGAAAAGATCAACAGTGTTCTGCCAAAGCTTGTCATACCACATCTTTGACTCTTCAGGCTTACAAACTACGATCATCTCCTGCTTTTCAAACTGATGAATTCTGTAAACACCTCTCTCTTCGATGCCGTGTGCACCCTTCTCTTTACGGAAGCAGGGTGAGTAGCTTGTAAGAGTCTGAGGAATATCAGCTTCTTCAATGATCTGCTCCTTGAACTTACCGATCATTGAATGCTCACTTGTACCGATAAGATAGAGATCTTCACCTTCAATCTTGTACATCATAGCTTCCATCTCAGGGAAACTCATAACACCTTCTACAACATTGCCGTGAATCATGAAAGGAGGAACGCAGTATGTAAATCCTCTGTCAATCATGAAATCTCTTGCATAAGAAATAACTGCAGAGTGAAGTCTTGCGATATCACCCATAAGATAATAGAAGCCATTACCTGCAACTCTTCTTGCGGCTTCAAAATCTATACCGTTAAATCTTTCCATTATATCTGTGTGATAAGGAATTTCGAAATCCGGAACTACAGGATCGCCAAACTTTTCAATCTCAACATTCTCGGAATCATCTTTTCCAATCGGGACACTCTCATCAATGATCTGAGGAATTACCATCATGATCTTGAGAACCTTCTCATCAACAACCTTCTGGTTTTCCTCAAGCTCAGAGAGTCTTTTTGCATTAGCTGCAACCTCAGCCTTCTTTGCTTCAGCCTCTTCTTTTTTGCCCTGAGCCATTAAAGCTCCAATCTCTTTAGAAATCTTATTTCTGCTTGCGCGGAGATCATCTGCTTCCTGCTGATTTGCTCTTCTCTCGTTATCAAGTGCGATAACCTCATCTACAAGAGGAAGCTTTTCATCCTGGAACTTCTTCTTAATGTTTTCTTTTACTACTTCAGGATTTTCTCTTAAAAATTTGATATCTATCATTTTTGCATCTCCTTATTATGCTTAATTTTTCTGACTAAAAAAATTTATCTATAGTTCATGGCTTCATCCAAAGCTATCTGTTCTTCTTCACCAAGTTCAAGATCACATTTTCCGTTTTTGATTTCCTTTGAATATGTGTAGTTACCATCTGTGCTGTGAACAGAGTTTAATAAGAAACCATTGTTGTCTTCATCGAGAAGTGCAAGTGCATAACTTAGCTTTCCGCCCATCTGATTGAAGGCATCATATTTAATAATACCGATTTTCTGGAAACAGTATGCCAATCTGTTGTAAATATTATTTATGTCTTTTTGATTCTTTTGTGTCGCTTTTTTGATAATCTCATTATCTTCAAAAAGAGCAACTATTTCATCCTCAAGTGAAGCGGCTTCTTTACCCTTCATGAATTTGGATATCTGCACCTTGATACTCTTTATCTTTTTTCCCTGCATTATTATGATGACAAACAGGATTATTATCAAGAGGATATTTGCTATAAGTACATAGGTAATATCCAGGCTGATTCCCATTGAATCTAATAAGTTACTGTTCATTTATTTCCCCTACCCCATTTTTATTTGTAAAGTTTTTCTGCGATTCTCTCTAAATCATCTGTGCTGTAGAACTCTATCTCAATCTTACCGGTTCCTTCTCCCTTGGAAACAATCTCTACCTTTGTTCCAATTGCCTGCTTACATCTCTCTTCAAGTTCTCTGTAAGCTGACTCAACACTTTCATTTTTGAGAACAGATTTTTTCTTCTTTTTATCCGGCTTACCAAGATTCTTAACAAGCTTCTCTGTTTCTCTTACATTAAGCTTTTTATCAAAAACTTCCTCAGCAATCTGAAGCTGCTCTTCCGGATTCTCGATAGATATAAGTGCTCTTGCATGTCCCATGCTAAGCTTCTCATCTATAAGCATCTGTCTTACTTCATCGCAAAGCTTCAAAAGTCTGAGAGAGTTCGTAATAGTAACTCGACTCTTTGAAACTTTCTCAGCAACAACGTCCTGGGTATAACCAAACTCATCGATGAATCTCTTATATGCAAGAGCTTCTTCAATAGGATTGAGGTCATCTCTCTGGAGGTTATCAATAAGAGCATACTCTGCAATTTCTTCCTCAGTGAGATTCTTTATGATTACAGGAACTTCTTTAAGACCTGCCTTCTTAGCAGCTCTCCATCTTCTCTCTCCTCCGATGATCTCATAGTGATCACCTCTATCCTGAACAATAAGAGGATTTATTATTCCATGCTGTTTGATTGAATCAGAAAGCTCGATGAGTTTATCTTCATCAAAAGTTTTTCTGGGCTGATCTCTGTTAGGTTCAACCTTTGTAATATTTACTGTTGTAACCTGTCCCTCTTCAGGAGTCTCGGAAGTATTTGTCTTTGATGCAGACTTAGGTGCCGGTGCTATAAGAGCATCAAGTCCTTTTCCAAGTCCGCGCTTTGCATTTTTAGGTGGCATAATTCATCTCCTCTATATTTAGTATAATGTTTCACGTGAAACACTAATAGTTGTAATTAATTAAAATTTTCTTCCGATAACTTCATCTGCTAAAAGTCTGTATGCTACAGCACCAGCTGACTTAGTATCATAAAGGTTAATCGGTATTCCATAGCTGGGTGCTTCTGCAAGTCTGATATTTCTGGGAATGATTGTCTTATAAACATTCTCATTGATATGATCTTTTACATTCTCAACAACCTGCAATGAAAGATTTGTTCTGGAATCGTACATGGTAAAGATTACGCCTTCCATCTCAAGATCATTATTCAGTCTGTCCTTTACAAGATTAACTGTACGTACTAACTGACTAAGTCCTTCCAAAGCGTAGTACTCACACTGGATAGGAACAAGAACTGTATTTGCAGTAGTCATTGCATTTATAGTAAGCATACTAAGTGAAGGAGGACAATCGATTATAATAAAATCATAGTTGTCTCTGATTTTCTCAATTGCATTCTTTAAGATATATTCCTTCTCTTCCATATCAATAAGTTCGATCTCAACAGCAGCGAGATCAACATTGGCAGGAATAATATCAAGTCCGTCTACTACATTCTTAATAAGAACATCTTCGACATCGGCCTGTCCTATAAGTAATTCATAAATAGTATTTTCTAATTCATTCTTATCAAGTCCAAAACCACTGGTGGTATTTCCCTGAGGATCTGTATCAATAACCAGAACTTTTTTTCCTTTTTCTGCCAGGGTAGCAGATAGATTAATAGATGTAGTTGTCTTACCAACTCCGCCTTTCTGATTGGCGATTGCAATTGCTCTTCCCATATTGCTATATCTCCCTCTTATTATTAAACTCAATTTTGTATTATATCATAATTATAGAATTATTTTATTGGCAAATTGTTTAAATTATGTACTCAATTTTCTAGTAATTAATGTTTCACAAATAAAAACAACTATATATTGGGTTACAATGTTTCACGTGAAACAATTACTTGTGAGAAAATATTTTCAAATTGTAATGTTTCACGTGAAACTTTTTTATAAAGGTTTCTTCTGTGGAGTACCTGCTTTTCTTGGATACTTATGTGGAGTGTTTTGTCTCTTCTTGATTATACAGATAGTTCTTTTCACATCAGTACCCGGGAGATTGAATTCTTCCACAGAATCAGTCTTACCACCAAGTATAAATATAGCATTGGAAGCTTCATCAATTTCTTCTTTTGCTTTGTCTCCTTTATATGAAATAAAAGCTCCATCAACCTTTATGTATGGAAGGCAATATTCACATAAAGTAGAAAACCTTGCAACTGCTCTTGAAACGCATATATCAAATTTTTCTCTGAGTTCACCGGTCTTATAATCAGAATAATCTTCTGCTCTTCCATGTACAGTAGTTATTGATCCGGCACTATTTAGATCAAGTTCTTTTATCACTTCATCAAGGAAGATCAATCTCTTTTGAAGTGAATCCAATAAGGTAACATGTAATTCAGGAAAAACAATCTTCAGAACAATTCCGGGAAAGCCGGCACCTGTTCCAACATCAATAAGTGATAGATCCTTTTTAGTAAAATCAAAATACTTTGCTGATGAAATACTATCAGTAAAATGTAATTTACATACTTCATCAAATTCTGTTATGCCGGTAAGATTCATTCTGGTATTCCAATCCACCAACATTTCAAAATATTTATCAAACTGATTAAGTTGTTTTTCTGAAAGAATAATGCCAAAGGATTTAAAGTCTTCTATCATAGTATCAAAACTATGCATTTAAATATCTCCTTAAAAATACAATATATAGTGTTTCACGTGAAACATTATATACAATTAGTAGTTATTCAGATTTTGTTCCTCTTTTATAGTTTTCAAGATAAACTAATAATACTGAAATGTCAGCAGGATTTACTCCACTTATTCTTGATGCCTGTCCAACATTTACGGGTCTGAACTTTTTAAGATTCTGTCTTGCTTCTAATCTTAGACTAATTACATCATCATAATCTATATCAACCGGAATTATTTTTTTCTCCGTCTTCTTAAATTTGTCGACCTGTCTTTGCTGTCTTTCTATATATCCCTCATACTTGATATTGATTTCAACCTGTTCGATTACATCTAAAGGAAGGTCCGGTCTGTCGGGATCAATATCACTTATGTTCTGATAATTAAGTTCAGGTCTGCAGATAAGTTCAGCAAGAGATACAGCAGTTTTTAATCTCGGTGATTCATGCTTATCCATGAATTTCTGGATAGTTGCATTGGCACCAACCTTTATACTCTTAAGTCTTTCGGTCTCTTCCTGAATCTGTTTTTCTTTTAAGATAAGAGCATTATATTTCTCTTCAGAAATTAGTCCTACTTCATAACCTTTTTTACGAAGTCTTATATCTGCATTATCCTGTCTGAGTAAAAGTCTGTACTCAGCTCTTGAAGTCATCATTCTGTATGGCTCAAGATTATCCTTTGTAACAAGGTCATCAACCAAGACACCAATGTAGCCTTCTGATCTGTCTATTGAAAGATAAGGTTTTCCAAGGATTTGCATACATGCATTTATACTTGCGAATAATCCCTGAGCTGCAGCTTCTTCATAACCACTGCTACCATTAAACTGTCCTGCACTGAAAAGTCCTCTTACTTTTTTTATCTCAAGTGTAGGATGAAGTTCACCAGAACATAAGCAGTCGTATTCAATAGCATACGCATTTTTAACGATTACACAATTTTCAAGTCCGGGAACAGTTCTATACATCTGGAGCTGTACATCTTCAGGCATTGAAGAACTCATTCCATCAACATACATTTCATTTGTATGAGTTCCTTCGGGCTCGATGAAAACCTGATGTCTTATCTTGTCAGGGAACTTTATTACTTTATCCTCAATTGAAGGACAATATCTCGGTCCAATTCCTTCAATTACTCCTGCATATATAGGTGATCTATTTATGTTATTTCGTATTATTTCATGTGTTTTTTCATTTGTATAAGTGAGGTAGCAATTATGCTGTTCCTTCTGGATAGAATCAGGATCCGTATCAAATGAAAAAGGTATTACAGGTGTATCTCCTGTCTGAACTTCCATCTTGGAATAATCGATTGTATTTCCATCCATTCTAGCTGGAGTTCCTGTTTTAAATCTTCTTAAATTTATTCCGGCTTTTATAAGTGAATCTGATAAAAGGTTTGAAGGCTGTAAACCGTTAGGTCCTGTATACTGAATTGATTCACCGCAAAGACATCTGCTTTTAAGATAAGTTCCTGTACAAAGAATTACAGACTTACCTAAATATTCAAGACCGGTAACTGTCTTAACACCTTTAATAATTTTCTCATAGCCTTCTTTTTTAAGTTCATCATCTGATATATCTTCAAAAAGAATTTCTGAAATTTCAGATTGCTTTATTGTAAGATTTTTCTGGTTTTCCAAAATTCTTCTCATGGTCTTGGAATACTCAAGTTTATCTGCCTGGGCACGAAGAGAATGGATAGCAGGTCCTTTAGATTTGTTCAGCATCTTGGATTGAAGAAATGTCTTATCTATATTTTTACCCATTTCTCCGCCAAGAGCGTCAATCTCTCTAACAAGATGTCCCTTTGAAGAACCACCAATGTGAGGATTGCAAGGCATGAATGCAATATTGTCCGCACTTAATGTGAACATTACAGTCTTAAAACCAAGTCTTGCAGCTGCAAGTGCAGCCTCACATCCGGCATGACCTCCACCTATAACAATTACATCTACTATATCAGCTACCATAAAATCTCCTATTTTCCCATACAGAACTTTGAGAAAATCTCATCAATAAGATCTTCATCAACTTCCTGTCCAATTATTTCTCCAAGAAAAGCATAAGCATTCATAAGATCGATTGAATAAAAATCTTCAGACATTCCATCTTCAATACTGGAATTTACTTTTTCAAGACTTGCCTTTGTATTTATCAAAGATTCCTTTTGTCTTAGGTTGGTAATATATACTTCTTCTCTTGGAAGAATGTTTCCACTTAAAAACATAACAGATATTATTTTTTCAAGTTCTTCTATTCCAGTTCTGTCTATCATAGAAGTCTTAATTACTTCAATATCATCACCATACATTTTGTGTATGGATTTTTCAGTGATACTAATACTGTCACTGATGTCATTTTTATTAAGTAAAACAATCACATGGTTGTTTTGAATAATATTTTTTATTCTCTCATCATCTGATAGTTCATCATCAGTGGAATCTATGATATATAAAATCAGATCAGCAGTTTCAGCAGACTTAACAGCCTTTTCCACACCTATCTGTTCAATCTTATCTTCCGTATCTCTTATTCCGGCAGTATCAATTACATGAAGAACAATATCACCCAGTTTTATATTTTCTTCGATAATGTCTCTTGTAGTTCCTTCGATATCAGTAACTATTGCTCTCTCTTCACCGGCAAGCATATTTAAGAGAGAAGATTTTCCTGCATTTGGTTTTCCAATGATTACAGTTTTTATTCCTTCTTTTCTGATGATACCTTCATCGGAATTTTTAATTAGCTTATTTATTTTCTCAAGCCACTTTTTATTCTTTTCAGAAAGCTTTTCATCAAAACCTGTGAGATCATAATTTTCAGGATCATCTATTGCAGATTCTATGAAAGCCATCTCATAGAGAATCTCTTTTCTGAGTTCATCTATCTGTTTAAAAAGTTCACCACCAAGTTGAAGCTCAGAGTTTTTCATGGAAAACTCATTTTGGGAATGGATGATATCCATTACAGCTTCTGCTCTTGTTAAATCAATTCTTCCATTGAGAAAAGCTCTTTTTGTAAACTCACCGGGCTCAGCAAGTCTGCATCCATTTTTTATAAGGAGCTTTAAAATGGTTTCCATAATAAGTCTTCCGCCATGGGAATTTATTTCAACCACATCTTCTTTGGTATAACTCCTTGGAGCCTTCATGACAGATATCATAACTTCATCGATTTTGTTTTCATCTTCATCGCATACAAATCCATAATGAATAGTATGAGAATCAAAATCTTTTAAAGAATGATTTCCTTTAGCATCAATATACAATTTGTCAGCCTGCTCTATGGCCATTGGTCCACTTATTCTGATGATACCGATTCCGGCATCTATCATTGCAGTAGCTATAGCACAGATTGTGTCTTCTTTAAAATACATATCATTCCTCTGAAAATGAAAACAAAATTTGTATGGCAACTCTTTTATCTAAAAGAAAATCTACTACTTCCTTTTAGATAAAAAAGCTGCCGCATTAAATGCGACAGCCCCATTAATTATTTCTTCAGTGTAACTACAACTCTTCTGAAAGGTTCTTCGCCTTCACTATGAGTAGTAACATACTTATCACCCTGTAGAGCTGAATGTATAATTCTTCTCTCATAAGGATTCATAGGTTCAAGTGAAACTGATTGCCTGTTTTTACGAACCTTATAAGCAATATTTTTTGCAAGATTCTCAAGTGTGGCTTTTCTGCGAGTTCTGTAATTCTCTGTATCAACCTTAACATGAATGTAATCTTCACTGTCTCTGTTAACAACAAGAGAAATCAGATACTGGAGAGAGTCAAGAGTCTGTCCTCTCTTACCGATAAGAACTCCCATCTCATCTCCTGATAAATCAACTTCGAGAATCTTATCTGTCTCGTTGTATTTAGCATCTACATTTACTTCCATCTTCATAGCGCCAAATACATTTGATGTAAATTCCTTTGCTTTGTTTATGAATTCATGATCATAAACATAAGAAGCAGGCTTTTCTTTCTGAACTTCTTCCTTAACTTCAACTGCCTTTTCAGGCTTGTTGTTTTTCTTCTTTTCAGAATTATGATTTTTCTCAGCCTTAGGCTCCTTTGTAACCTTCTCTTCTACAGGAGTCTCTTCAACATCGCTCTTTTCTTCTGACTTAACCTTTGCCTTAATGATAGCAGGCTTTACATTAAATCCAAATAAACCGATTGAAGGCTGTTGGATTACTTCATAGTCAAGATTGTCGCTTGTAACGGATAACTGAATGCAAGCATCTGTAATACAATCATCAACTGTCTTAGCTGATATTTCAATGTATTCCATTACTCTTCCCCCTTGTTGTTTTTCTGATCAAATTCCTTAACCATATTAGCTCTTGCAAGAAGACTGTTCTTATTAGCTTTTCCGGAAGCATAGATATCACTTGCCTTCTTAATCTTCTCATCCTTTTCAGCCTTAGAGATTTTTGATGAAGTTGATGCAGACATATTTCTTGTATTCATGTTTGCATATCTGTTCATCTGAGGAGTAGCCTTCATTGCTTCAAGCTTCTTATTGTACTTCTCGATGTTCTTCTCAATCTGAGCATCAATATCCATCTTATCGATGTGCTTGTTGATAACGATCTGCTGAATAGTTCTTACTACTGCATTGGCAATCCAGTAAATACCCATACCTGCAGGGAATGTAAATGTAAAGAACAATGACATTATAGGCATCATCATATTCATGGTCTTCATTGAGTTAGCCATCTGAGCTGCCTGATCGTTAGGGTCATTCGATGTATTTGCTGCCTGGGGCATAAGCTGTATGCTTACCCACTGAGTAAAAGCAGAAAGTGCAGGAATGATAATTGCTCCTATAAGCAAAAGGAATTGCTTTTCTGAGAAAGCAGTCTTTACCATAAAAATAGGTGAATCAGCAATATTAAGACCAAGGAAATTATTGAATCTGTTAAGAAGATCATGGGTCTGATTTACATAACTTGAAAGATCTCCAAAATGATCTAACAGATTATTCCAGTCTGTTGTTGATGCCTTATTAAGTACATCAATGAAAGTATTTTCAATGTATTCAACATTACCTGATGTAAAAGAATCATTTGAAAACTGTCTTGAAAACTGAGAAGCGCTTGATAATGTCTGTAAGAAATCACTTGCTCCTGCAGTCTCGCGAAGCTTTGAAACTAAAGGATAAAAAGCATCCTTAACCTGTGCTACATAAGCAGGCATAGAATAAATAACACGATAAAGTGCTATAAGGATAGGAAACTGAATAAGCATCTGAACACAGCTTCCTGTCTGTGATACACCATACTTAGCATAAAGAGCTTTTATCTCTTCCTGCTGAGCAAGCATTGAATCGTTATCTTTTTTACCCTTGTACTTATCCTGGATAACCTTAAGTTCAGGACTAAGTCTGCTCTGAAGCTTAGAAAATTTCTGCTGTTTATAAGTTAAAGGTAACAACAGGAAATTTACTATGATAGTAAATAAAATAATAGCAAGACCGATATTGGGAATACCAATTTTATTAAGGACCATGAAAATCCAGTTCATAATATGGCCAAGGAACCATGCTACTGGTCCTACGATCTTACCCTGGTATTGTGTAAGTGCAATTAAATTCAAAATTCATCCTCCGTTGTTACGGTACAGGATCATAACCCCCGCTTGAAAAAGGATTACATCTTAGTATTCTCCACAAAGCTAAGATGCTTCCTTTTATAGCTCCGTATTTTTCTATTGCTTCCAATCCGTATTGCGAACATGTCGGTATATACGGACATTTTGTTCTCTTTAAAGGAGAAACATATTTCTGATAAAATTTAATCAGATATATCAGTATTTTCTTCATAATTCACCTCATCATTTTTCCTTAGATGAGACTTTCCTGCCAGATATAAGAATGACTTCTCGATTTCAAAGAAACCTGCATCCTTAGCACGGCTTCTGGCAACGACTACTATATCTAAACCACTATTAAATATATTTTCGTGTAGTCTGTAAGATTCACGAACAAGTCTTGCAAACCTGTGCCTTACAACACTGTTCCCAACTTTTTTACTTGCTGAAATACCAAGTCTGTTTATTTTAAGACCATTTTCTCTGACATAAACAACAATATTTTTATCCACATAGCTTTTACCGGTCTTATAAACAACATGAAAATCAGCTGTCTTTTTAAGTGACTCTGTTTTGATCATTCGTTAATTCCAAATTGAAACTTTATATAATATATAAAGAAATACGCGAACATGCATAAGAGCACATTCGCGCAAAAGACCACAGTATGTGGCCCTATTATGCAGATATTCTCTTTCTACCCTTAAGTCTTCTGGCAGCAAGTACCTTTCTGCCTCCCTTAGTTGCCATTCTTGCTCTAAAGCCGTGAACACGAGCTCTCTGAAGCTTATGCGGCTGATAAGTTCTCTTCATAGTCGAAATACACCTCCTTCTTTAATTTGTATGCTAAATTGCATGCAATAAAATTACTGTCTAATCAGAAAAAATCGATGTTATTATAGTAAAAATAAGAATTTTAGTCAAGCACAAAAAGAAATGTGGATAACTCGCAATTTTTTTCACAAAAATTTCTTCCAAGATATAGTATCGAAAAAAGTTATCCACAACAAAATGTTGATTTTGTGGATAACTTGTTATTATCTGTAAATTTAAAATTTTTATCCACATATTGTGGATAGATTGTGGAAAACATGTTTGCTTAATGTTAATAATTAATTTTGAAATCCAGTATTTATGCGGGTTTGATTCGGTGAATTAATATTTTTAACTTTTCCACTTTTTCCTCTCACATATTAAATGATAATCTTTTTTCCATATTTTTAAAAAAGTTATCCACAAAATGTACTTGTTTGATATTTATACCCCTATACGCTAAAATATTTCATAAATTCGCATTGGGAGAAATATATGGAAAAGGATACTGAAATTACACAAAAACTACACGAAAACTGGGAAGTTTTAAAGGATGAAGTCAGGGGAGATCTTGATATGACTACAATTTCCTTTGACACCTGGGTTAAACCACTTTCTTTTTACAGTTATGAGAATGGAGTTGCTACTATAATAATACCTTTTGATGACAGCAACGCTCTTAACTATATAGAAAAGAAATATCTTAAATTCTTCATTGTAAGAATATCTGAATTCTTGGATAAGAATGTTGAAGTAAAATTTGTATTAGAAAAAGATATTATTAATAATGAAGAAACACCTTCAAAAAAATCTGACGAGCATGAAAACAGTCTCAATAACTATGAGTTTTCTAATCTTAATCCAAAATACAGATTTGATACTTATGTCGTAGGTGGAAATAACAGATTTGCTCATAACGCATCACTGGCTGTAGCTGAATCTCCGGGAGAAGCCTACAATCCTCTTTTCTTATATGGAGGACCTGGACTTGGTAAGACTCACCTTATGCATGCCATCGGTCATTTCATAATAGAGAATAATCCCGGATCCAAGGTACTTTACGTTACTTCTGAACAGTTTACAAACGAAGTTATCGAATCTATCAGAAGTGGTAAAGCTGAGGCCATGAGCAGACTAAGAGATAAATATCGTACTGTTGATGTTCTTATGGTCGATGATGTTCAGTTTATTATAGGAAAGGAAAGTACTCAGGAAGAGTTTTTCCACACCTTTAATGTCCTTCATCAGTCAGGAAAACAGATCATTCTTTCATCAGATAAGCCTCCAAAGGAAATGGAAACCCTTGAAGAGAGATTCCGTTCAAGATTCGAGATGGGTCTTATCTCTGATATTCAGGCTCCTGACTATGAGACCAGGATGGCTATCTTGAAAAAGAATGCCGAGAATAATGCTCAGACTATAGATGATGAAGTATTTGAATATATAGCTACTAATATTAAGTCTAACATCAGAGAGCTGGAAGGTGCTTACAACAAGATCATCGCTTTCTCAAGACTTAAGGGAATGGCTACTATTACAATAGATGATGCCAAGGAAGCTCTTAAGGATATCATTTATCCCGATGTTTCCAAGGTAATAACAATTCCTCTTATTATAAGTACAGTTTGCGAACAGTATGGAATCAAGCAGGATGACATCACATCCAAGAAGAGAAATAAAGAAATCGTACTTCCCAGACAGATAATCATGTATCTTTGCAGGGAATATACAGATGCTCCTCTTGAAGAGATTGGAAGAGCCCTCGGTAAAAAGGATCACACCACCGTAATGAGCGGCATAAACAAAATAAAGGATCTCCTTGTTGGAGACAATGATGTATCAAGAACAATAGACATAATTAATAAGAAGCTTAACCCCGGAACATAATGTGGATAAATTTGTTTATAAACAGTTTATAAAATGTTTATAAATTAGTTTGGGGAGTGGAAAACTTTTTTATGGTCTTAAATCGCAAAATTTGCCTTGTGGTTAAATCTAAAGTTTGTAACATTAAATTTTTATTTATCAACTATTAAAAATTTGTAAAAAAGGCAGATAAATTGTATAATGAATAAGGATTTCCACAAATCAACAGCTATTATTATCTATATTATTAAATAATAATTAATTTATATATATTATTGGTTTTCGAAGGGAGCTTTTAGCAATGAAATTTGTTTGTTCAAAATCGAATCTTGTTTCAGGATTACAGATTGTATCCAAAGCTGTTCCTAACAAGACGACGATGTCTATACTTGAATGTATTCTTATTGATGCAACTGAAGGAGTTATTAAATTCATTGCTAACGATATGGAACTTGGAATACAGACAGAAGTAGAAGGAAATATATTAGAGAGAGGTTTTATTGCAATTGATGCAAAGATCTTCTTTGATATTATCCGTAAGCTTCCTGATAATGATGTAACTGTAGAAGCTGATGCATCAAGAAAAGTAACAATCAGTTGTGAAAAAGCAAAGTTCAGCATCATTGGAAGAAATGCAGATGATTTCACGTATCTTCCCAGCATTGAGAAAATAGACGGAATAAGTGTTTCACAGTACACTCTTAAGAATGTAATCCAGCAGACAATCTTTTCAATTGCAGAAAATGATACAAATAAAATGATGAGCGGTGAGCTCTTTGAAATCAATCAGGATACACTTAAGCTTGTATCCCTTGATGGTCACCGTATCTCCATCAGAAAAGTAAAACTTCAGAATTCTTACTCACCTAAAAAGGTAGTAGTTCCCGGAAAGACATTATCTGATATCAGTAAGATAATCACAGACAGTACTGAGAACAATGTAGATATTTACTTCACTGACAAACATATTCTTTTTGAGTTTGATAAGACAATTGTTGTATCAAGACTTCTTGAAGGTGAGTATTTCAACATTGATCAGATGCTTTCAAGTGACTATGAGACAAAAATGACCATCTCCAGGAGAGAGATGATAGACTGTATCGACAGAGCTACTCTCCTTGTAAAGGAAGGTGACAAGAAGCCTGTTATTATTTCCATCAGTGATGAAAAGATGGAGCTTAAGATCAACTCTACCATCGGAAGTATGGATGAGGAAATAGATATTGAAAAGCAGGGAAAAGATATAATTATCGGATTCAATCCCAAGTTCCTGCTTGATGCACTTCGTGCAATTGAAGATGAGAGCATTGATATTTATATGGTTAATCCTAAAGCTCCCTGCTTTATCAGAGATAAGGATTCAAACTATATTTACCTTGTTCTTCCTATCAACTTTACAACAGTAAGCTAAAGAGAGAATAGATGATTAAGATAAGTTTAAGAGAAGGCGAAGAATTCATAAAATTAGGACAGGCTTTGAAAAAAGCAGGTCTTGAGGAATCCGGCGTCGATGCCAAGATGGATATTCAGGATGGTCTTGTAAAAGTAAACGGAGAAACAGATACAAGACGCGGACGCAAGCTCTATGAGGGTGATGTAGTCGAATTCAGAGATGAACAGGTACAGATAACAAAATGATAATAAAGTCATTAGAACTTGCAGATTTCAGAAATTATGAAAATCTGAAAATAGAATTTAGCAGCGGTACCAATATTTTGTATGGTGATAATGCTCAGGGTAAAACAAATATTCTTGAAGCAATTTACATGGCTGCTACTACAAAATCTCATAAGAGCAGCAAAGATAAAGAGATTATTTCTTTTGGAAAAGATGAAGGTCATATAAGGACCATCATTGAAAGAGACGGTGCAGAGTACCGAGTTGACATGCATCTTCGAAAAAGTAAATCCAAAGGAATAGCCATAGACGGACAGAAAATTAAAAAAGCTTCCGATCTTGTCGGAAGATGTAATGTAGTATTTTTCTCACCAGAAGATTTGAGTATCATAAAAGATGGTCCGGTTGAAAGACGCAGATTCATGGACATGGAGCTCTGTCAACTGGATCAAATTTATTTAGAGAATCTATCTAAATATACCAAACTCATTACTGAAAGAAATAAGGTTCTCAAAGACATTTTTGAACATCCTGAAACCAAGGTTTTACTTGATGTACAGGATGCTCAGATTATTGAATACGGATCTGTAATTATAAAATCCAGAGAAAAATTCATAAAAGAGCTATGTGAAATAATAGGACCCATCCATCAAAAGTTAACCGGTGGAAGGGAAAACCTGAATATATATTATGAGCCCAATGTAACCGTCGCTGACTTTGAGAAAAAACTCAGAGAATCAAGACAAAAGGATATATATCTTAAGCAGACTACCGTTGGACCTCATAAGGATGACTTTTCATTCAATGTAAAAAGTGAAAATCTTACAAACAAAGATGAAATAGATATCAGAAAATACGGATCCCAGGGACAACAGAGAACTGCTTCTCTCTCACTTAAGTTATCTGAGATTGAAATTGTTAAAAGGTCCAAGAAAGAAAATCCTGTTCTGCTTCTTGATGATGTTTTATCAGAACTTGACAGTAACAGACAGAATTATCTTTTAAATACAATTGGTGATATTCAGACAATCATTACCTGTACAGGTCTTGATGAGTTTGTAAATAACAGATTTGAAATAGATAAAGTTTTCAGAGTAGTAAACGGAACAATTCCGGAAGACTAAAGGGGATAAAATGAGTAACGAACAAAACAACTATGGTGCCGATCAAATACAGATTTTGGAAGGACTCGAAGCTGTTCGTAAAAGACCCGGTATGTATATCGGTACAACAGCCAGCAGAGGTCTCCACCATCTGGTTTATGAGATTGTTGATAACTCAGTAGATGAAGCACTTGCAGGATTTTGTGATCACATAGAAGTAAATATAAATGCAGATAATACCATCACTGTTATGGATAACGGACGTGGTATTCCTGTTGATGTTAACCACAAATCAGGACTTACCGGTGTTGAGGTTGTATTTACTATTCTCCATGCCGGCGGAAAGTTTGGCGGTGGCGGCTACAAGGTATCAGGTGGTCTTCACGGAGTAGGTGCTTCTGTTGTTAATGCCCTTTCTGAATGGCTTGAAGTTCAGGTTGTTCGCGGCGGCAAAATCTATCAGCAGCGCTACGAAAGAGGTAAGGTACTCTACCCTCTTAAGGAAGTTGGAACAACAGATAAAGTAACTTCCGGAACAAAGGTTTCATTTAAGCCTGATGCTCAGATTTTTAAAGAGACAACTATTTTTGAATATGACATTCTTAAGAAGCGCCTTAGAGAAATGGCATTCCTCACTAAGGGACTTAAGATAACTCTCAGAGATTACAGAGTCGCTGAGGGAGAGGAAATTATTGAACAGCATTTCCACTACGAAGGCGGAATCAAGGAATTTGTTCAGTACCTCAATAAGAGCAAGAACACTCTTTATGATCAGATAATGTACTTTGAAGGAAATAAAAACAACGTCCAGGTTGAAGTATCACTTCAGCACAACGATTCCTTCAACGAAAGCACATATACTTTTGTTAATAACATCAATACACCTGAAGGTGGTACACACCTTGAGGGATTTAAGGCTGCTCTTACAAAGACATTTAATGACTATGCAAGAGAAAACAAAATGCTTAAGGACAACGAGGAGAACCTCACCGGTGATGATATAAGAGAAGGTCTTACATCCATCATCAGTGTAAAGATTGAGGATCCTCAGTTTGAAGGACAGACTAAGCAAAAGCTTGGTAACAGTGAAGCAAGAGGCGCTGTAAACAGTATTGTTTCAGAGCAGCTTACATACTTCCTTGAGCAGAATCCCCAGGTTGCAAAGGTTATTCTTGAAAAAGCTATCCTTGCTCAGCATGCAAGAGATGCAGCTAGAAAAGCAAGAGACCTTACACGTAGAAAGTCAGCTCTTGACGGAATGGGACTTCCCGGAAAGCTTGCAGACTGTTCCGATAAGGATCCTAAGAACTGCGAGATTTTCATAGTTGAGGGAGATTCCGCGGGCGGCTCAGCAAAAACAGCCAGATCCCGTGCAACCCAGGCTATTCTTCCACTTAGAGGAAAAATCCTTAACGTTGAAAAGGCAAGAAGAGATAGAATATACGACAATGCTGAAATCAGAGCAATGATCACAGCATTCGGCACAGGTATCCATGAAGATTTCGATATTGAAAAGCTTCGCTATGACAAAATCATTATCATGACCGATGCCGACGTAGACGGTGCTCACATCGCAACGTTGATGCTGACCTTCCTTTACAGATTCATGCCTGAGCTTATCAAAACTGGTCATGTATATCTTGCTCAGCCACCGCTCTATAAGCTTGAGAAGAATAAGAATGTCTGGTATGCCTACAGTGATGAAGAATTAAATAAGATTCTTAGTGATGTAGGTCGTGATCAGAACAATAAGATTCAGAGATATAAGGGACTTGGTGAGATGGATCCCGAGCAGCTTTGGGAGACAACAATGGATCCCGAGAGACGTATTCTTCTTCGTGTAAACGTTGATGAAGAAGCTGAATCAGATGTTGATGTTACATTCACAACACTTATGGGCGATAAGGTAGAACCCAGACGTGAGTTTATAGAGAAAAACGCAAAGTTTGTTAAGAATCTTGATATATAATATTGGCCTTTCATTTTATGAAAAGGCGTCAGCGTAGCTGACGGATAAGGATAAAAAATGGCGGATAACAATAACAACAACAATAATCAGAATGGCGAAGAGTTAGCTGATGACGCATTTGATCAGGTAACCACTGACAGAATCAAGGAAGTTGACCTTCAGAAAACCATGGAGTCTGACTACATAGACTATGCCATGAGTGTAATCGCATCCCGTGCTCTTCCTGATGTCAGAGACGGACTTAAGCCGGTTCAGAGAAGAATTCTCTATTCAATGATAGAGCTGAATAACGGTCCCGATAAGCCGCATCGTAAGTGTGCCCGTATCGTCGGTGATACAATGGGTAAATTCCACCCCCACGGTGACAGTTCTATTTACGGATCTTTGGTAAATATGGCTCAGCCCTGGTCTATGAGATACTGTCTTGTTGACGGACATGGTAACTTTGGATCTGTGGACGGTGACGGCGCAGCTGCCATGCGATACACAGAGGCAAGACTTACCAAAATCTCAATGGAGATGACGGCAGATATCAACAAGGATACAGTTGATTTTGCTCCCAACTTTGATGAGACTGAAAAAGAGCCCGTTGTACTTCCCGCAAGATTTCCTAACCTTCTTGTAAACGGAACAACAGGTATTGCAGTCGGAATGGCTACAAACATTCCACCTCACAATCTTCGCGAGGTAATCGCTGCTGTTGTTAAGATGATCGACAACAGAGTAAATGAAGACAGAGAAACAGATATAGAGGAACTTCTTCCCATCGTAAAAGCACCCGATTTTCCTACAGGTGGTATCATCCTTGGAACAAGAGGTGCTGAGGAAGCCTACAGAACAGGTAGAGGTAAGGTTGTAGTTCGCGCCGTAACTGATATCGAGACTATGCCCAACGGCAAGAGCAGAATCATTGTTACAGAGCTTCCCTACATGGTTAATAAGGCAAACCTTATCACCAAGATTGCCGAATATGTAAAGCTTAAGAAACTTGACGGTATCACTGCACTTAGAGATGAGTCAGACCGTGAAGGTATGAGAATTGTTATTGAGCTTAGACATGATGTAAATGCAAATGTAATGCTGAACCGTCTGTATAAGCATACACAGCTTCAGGATTCATTTGGAATTATCATGCTTTCACTTGTAAATAATGAGCCCAAAGTTCTTGGACTTGTTGACATGCTTCACCACTACATCGTTCACCAGGAAGATGTAGTTACAAGAAGAACTCAGTACGACCTTAACAAGGCTGAAGAGAGAAATCACATAGTTGAAGGCTTACTTATCGCCCTCGACAATATTGATGAAGTAATAAGAATAATCCGCGGAAGTGCAACTGTTCAGATAGCAAAAGAACAGTTGATGGAGAGATTCGGATTATCAGATGCTCAGGCCCAGGCTATCGTAGACATGCGTCTTCGTACTCTCACAGGTTTGGAGAGAGATAAGCTTGAGCAGGAGCATGCAGAGCTCTTAAAGAAAATTGAAGAGTTAAAACTCATCCTTTCCGACAAGAAAGTACTTCTTGGAGTAATCAAAAAAGAAATCTCTGAGATATCCGATAAATACGGCGATGATCGTAAGACCCAGATCGGTCATGACGATTCAGAGATTGATATTGAAGATATGATTCCTAATGTAAACACTGTCATTGCCATGACAAATGTTGGTTACATTAAGAGAATGTCTATCGACAATTTCAGAGCTCAGAACAGAGGCGGTAAGGGAATAAAGGGAATATCCACAATCGAGAATGATTATGTGGAAGACCTTCTTATGACCACGACCCATAACTACATAATGTTCTTTACAAATAAGGGAAGAGCTTACAGATTAAAGGCTTACCAGATTCCGGAAGCTTCAAGAACATCCAGAGGAACAGCAATTGTAAATCTTTTGCAGCTTTCTCCTGATGAAAAGATCACTGCTACTATCCCGATTAAGGAATATACCGATGAAAAGAATCTTTTCATGGTAACCAGAAAGGGAACAGTCAAGAAGACTCCCATCATGGAATTTGCTAATGTAAGAAAGAACGGTCTTACAGCAATTAACCTTGATGATGATGATGAGCTTATTGAAGTAAAAACTACAAAAGCAGATTCAGAGATATTCCTTGTAACAAAGAACGGAATGTGTATCCGCTTCAAAGAAACTGATGTAAGACCTACAGGAAGAACATCAATGGGTGTTCGAGGCATAATGCTCGGCGATCAGGATGATGTAATCGGAATGCAGCTCAATACTCAGGGAGATTCACTTCTTATCGTTTCTGAAAAAGGCTATGGTAAGAGAACAGAACTCCAGGAATTCCACATTCAGAACCGTGGCGGTAAGGGTGTTAAGTGCTATAAGATTACAGAAAAGACCGGAAACGTAATCGGTGTTAAGGCTGTTAATGGTGAGCACGAAATAATGATGATTACTGACAGTGGTATCATTATCCAGCTTAGAATGGAAGAAATCACCGTTCACGGAAGAGTAACATCAGGCGTTAAGATGATAAACCTTGATAAGGGTGTATCAGTAGTAGCTATTGCAAAAGTCAGAGAAAAGATTTCTAATGGAGATGAGGAATTCGAGGATATCGAGGATGCTATGGAGGATATCCCGGAGGAAGTAATTTCCGAAGAAGACTTAGATTCAGATGATTTTGATGAAACTGATGACTCTGACGACACAGAAGTTACGGGTGAAGACGAATAATGAGAATAGGCTTACTTATTTCCGAGTTTAATGACAAAAAAGAATGTGATATTTGTCTTGGTGCTGACAGAGCAGCCAGGGACCTTGGTGCTGAGCTGATCATTTTCCCGGGAAAGTATATCGTAACTGATAAGACTTTCGATAAGGAGGATCCATATCTTTATCAGCACCAGGCTGTCTATGACTACAGCATTGATGCGGACTTTGACGGATTCATTGTGGATATTGATAAGATTGGGCATAAGGCTGCCATCCTCAAAAAGGAAGCATTCCTTAAGCAATTTGGCAAAAAGCCCCTTATCACTGTCACAGAGACAGAAGGCTTTGAATGCGTAGCTTCAGACAAGGATACAAGTGATATAGAACTTGGATATCTTGCAGTAGAGCAGATTTTAGGCAAAATAACAGGAAATAACGTAAAAGCCAGAAGAAGTGAAATCGAAGATTTCACAGTAGATAAATACAGAGAGACCATCAAAAAGATATCAGAAGTATCTGACATAATTATAAATAATAAATGCAACGACGATTTTGAAATCGGTGCATTGAAATTTATAAAGTCAGGTATTGAAAACTATGAGATGTATATACTTGAAGAGCCTGTTGAATACTCTCTGAAAAAGGGATGGAAAATTCCAAAACTTTGCAAGAAGCTGTTCTCAATACATGACGGTAAACCTGACAGTACTGTCAATTCTAAGGATATGAAAATATCCGAAGTTTTCAATGAAACAGGCATCAGCGGTACAAAGGTTATTAGAAATTTCTTCTACGAAAGAAATCAGCTTGGATTTTTCATCATTGATTTTACAGATGATCTAAGAGTTGGATACTATGATGATATCCTTACTAATTGCATTGTTGCAGGAAGCAGGAACGGATATCTCGAGAACCGCTTAAACAATGCTGAGAGGGAACTTGCAGAATGCCAGGAAGAAATTGCAAGAGACGGATCTGTTCTGGATCATATCGGAGATAAGGATTACCTTACTGACCTTCCAAACAGACGAGGCTTCTTTGCTAAAGCTTATGATCTTCTCAAGGAGCATTTCCGTGAAGGAACCTATGCAGTTGTGGCATATATCGACATGGATTCTCTTAAGAATATTAATGCTATTCATGGTCATGATGAAGGTGATCATGCGGTTATCAGAGTAGCCCAGATACTTAATGAAGTATTTGGTGATAAGAGTGTCTGCGGAAGAATTCGCGGTGATGAGTTTGCTGTTCTTCAGGTTACTGAAGAAGAGGATAAAGCTGAGATTCTCAGAATAGAGATGGCAAGACAAAATAACAAGCTTCTCATGGATAACACCAAGTACCTTAATCACCTCATTTATTCCATCTGTGAATTTGACTATGAAGAAAGTCTTTCTCTTAGAGAAATGCTTAAAGAAACAGATGATAATCTTAAGAATATGAGAAGAATGGAAACACTTAATAAGTAATTACCAAAATGGCTATGTGAAAACGTAGCCATTTTCTGCATATATTAAGACTAAACTCTAAAATGCCGATAAATAGAGTAGAGATATAATGCAGAAATAAAAAACATTGTAAAAAAGCACATTATCAAGTATCATTTGATTAACAAGTGAGGTAAATACAATGGGAACAGATACTAGCGGACTTAGTCCTGAACAGCAGGCATTATTTGCCAGTATAATGGGTAACTCGTCTCAGCAGGGAGGCGGCGGTTTTTCTATGCCGACAGCTTCTGCAGCAACACCTGCGCCTTCAGCAAACAGCAACAAACAGCTAAGTCAGGCTGAGATCGATGCGCTTATTGCTTCAATGAGTAATAACTGATAAAACAGGAATTTAGAGGAAAAATGAGCGAGATAAATAATAACGATAATATTGAGCCACATTACAAGCACCAGCTTAGAAGACTTATGTCCACTTTAAAGTGGCTGGTACTTGGAATATTGATAGGTGTTATGGTAGGGGCAGTGGGAGCTGCCTTTTTCCATGGGATAAAATTTGCCACGGAGTTTAGAAAATCACATGAATTTGTAATTTTCTTACTACCCTTTGCAGGTCTTTTGATAGTACTTCTTTACAGACTTTCAAAGGATTTTGAGGACACCGGAACAAACCTTGTAATAACTACAATTTCTGCGGGAGATCATCTTCCTATCAGGAAGATTCCTCTTATTTTCGTAGCAACCATACTTACACACCTTTGCGGTGGTAGTGCAGGAAGAGAAAGTGCTGCCCTTCAGCTTGGCGGAAGTATGGGTCATAACTTTGGAAAACTCATACATCTGGATGATGATGACTGTAAGATAATCACAATGTGCGGCATGAGTGCAGCCTTTGCTGCCCTCTTTGGAACTCCTATGGCAGCTGCTTTTCTTGCAATGGAAATTGAGAGTATAGGTGTTATGTACTATGCTGCTCTCATACCCTGCGTTTTATCGGCGCTGGTTTCAAGCAGTGTTGCAATGTACTTCGGAACGGTACCGGACGTATTTACAGTATCGATCATTCCGGAGTTTACCGTCGTTAGTGCAATAAGATATGCAGTACTTGCAGTTTTATGTGCAGTTATAAGCATTCTCTTTTGCATAGTTATGAAAAAAAGCGGCGAACTCTATAAGAAATTCTTTAAGAACCCCTACATCAGAATATTTGTAGGCGGATGTCTTGTAGTATTACTTACACTTATTGTTGGAAACAACAACTATAACGGTGCCGGCATGGATGTAATTGAGCTGGCAATTGACGGCAGAGCACCCTATGCAGCTTTTGCTCTTAAGATGCTCTTTACTGCAGTGACCATGGGAGCTGGCTATAAGGGTGGTGAGATTGTTCCTGCACTTTTTATAGGTGCTACCTTTGGATGCCTCTATTCACAGATTTTTGGCTTTAACTCGGCACTTTGCGCAGCGATCGGAATGGGCGCGCTGTTTTGCGGAATTACCAACTGCCCTATCTCATCTCTCCTTTTGTGCTTTGAGATGTTTGGATATAACGGAATGCCATACTTTCTTCTTGCAATTGCACTTAGCTACACATTCTCCGGATATTACGGAGTATACGGCTCACAGAAGATAATGTATTCTAAATTCCACAACAAATACATCAACCAGAAAACAAGATAAATACGGAGAAAATGTATGTCTAAAAAGCTTGTATCATGGAACGTAAACGGACTTAGAGCCTGCGTCTCTAAGGGAGAATTTCAGAAATTCATGGATAAGGAGCAGCCTGATGTAATAGGTCTTCAGGAGACAAAACTCCAGGAGGGACAGATAGAAGTAGAGCTCCCCGGCTATCATCAGTATTGGAACTATGCAGATAAAAAGGGCTATTCTGGCACTGCACTTTTCACTAAAGAAGAGCCTATTAATGTAACCTACGGCCTTGGAATAGATGAGCATGACCATGAAGGAAGAGTTATAACTGCTGAATATCCTGACTACTATCTCATCACAGTCTATGTTCCAAATGCAAAGGAAGATCTTTCAAGACTTGAGTACAGATGCAGATGGGAGGACGATTTCCTCTCCTATGTTAAAAAGCTTGAGGAGACTAAGCCTGTAATTTTCTGCGGTGACCTTAATGTTGCCCACAAGGAAATAGATCTTAAAAATCCCAAAACCAACAGAGGTCATGCGGGATTTACAGATGAAGAAAGAGAAAAATTCGACAACGTAGTTAATTCAGAACTTGTTGATACCTTCAGACATTTTTATCCAGAGCTTGAAGGTGCTTATTCCTGGTGGAGCTATCGTTTCCAGGCAAGAGCCAAGAATGCGGGCTGGCGTATAGACTACTTCGTAACTTCAAAATCACTTACAGACAGACTTGAAGATGCAGTGATCTACAAAGATCAGATGGGATCAGACCATTGCCCAGTTGGACTTATTTTAAAATAAAGGCATTGAGATTTAGACCATGTCATTTAATTCATTTTCATTTATCTTAATTTTCCTGCCCTTAGTACTGATCGTATGGCACGGATTAAACAAATTAAAAATATGGAAGCTTGCAGACCTTTCACTTGTTGCAGCTTCCTTAATTTTGTATGGGCTTTTTTCAGTAGAATTTGTATTTATTCTGCTGCTTAGCGCCTTTGTCACTTACTTTTTCGGAAATCTCATAATAAAGTCAGATGAAAAACTAAAAAAAGGAATAACCATAGCGGCGGTAATTCTAAACTTGCTGCCCCTTGCATATTTTAAGTACACCAACTTTTTCCTTGAAAATGTATATGCGATTATTGGAAAAGAGTTCACAGCCATGTCTCTGGTTCTTCCCATAGGAATAAGCTTTTACACCTTTTCCCAGATAGCATACATAGTAGATATTTATCGAGAGAATACTCCTGGACACCCTGCCTTTAATGAAAAAGAAAGCCTTGGAAAAGTATCCATTACTGAGTACCTTCAGTACATTACATATTTTCCCAAGATAATTCAGGGTCCTATTGCTCTTCCCTATGAAATGATAAGCCAGTTCAGGGATGAGAAAAACAGAAAGCTCGATTCTGAGAAATTCAGAAAAGGCCTTATTCTTTTTGTAATCGGTCTTTCAAAGAAAATGCTTCTTGGAGATAATCTTGCAAAAATAGCGGATTATGGATTTAAGTACACCTATTACATGGATACCTTAACAGGAATTCTTGTGCTTATCTCCTATGCTTTCCAGCTTTACTTCGATTTTTCAGGTTACAGCGATATGGCAGAAGGCATAAGCCTTATGATAGGTTTTGAGCTTCCCCAGAACTTTAATTCACCCTACAAAGCAAAGAGCGTGCGAAACCTCTGGCAGAGATGGCACAAGACTCTTACAAGATTCTTTGTAAGATACGTATATATTCCTCTTGGAGGTTCAAGAAAAGGAAAAAGACGTACTGCACTTAACGTACTTATAATCTTTTTACTTAGCGGACTTTGGCACGGCGCAGGCTGGACCTACATCTGCTGGGGCCTTGTTATGGGAATTGTTGTTGTATGGGACGACCTTGGAATCATCGCAACTAAGGGAGATTTAAAGAAGCATTATCTTTTGATGAAAGAACCACTTCTTGTAATTCCGGAAAAACTGGGACAGGTTCTGACATTTTGCGCATTCCTCATATCCCTGGTATTTTTCAGATCCCAGGATATGACCTATGCTTTGCAGATGTTTAAGCAGTTCTTTATCTTTACATGGCCCGGTTTTATGTACAAAACATCGGCAATGCTTGATCTATCGGAAAATTACATGCTTCTTACGGCGGCAGGACTATATGCAAAAGAGTTAAAAAACAACATTTATCTTGCAAGCTGGATTATCCTTGTAGCCATATCATTTTTCGTTAATTCAAGGAAAAACTCAAGAGAGATTGCCTATGGCGAAGTTCCGGGAAAAGGCTTTACCGCACTTTTGATAATCCTTTTTGCATGGTCATTTATATCACTTTCACAGGTGAGTACATTTATTTATTTTCAGTTTTAGACTTAAGAAAAGAATGCAGACATGAATCTCAAATGATGAAAAATGCCTGTGTGAAGAATAAGTTTGGAGAATACTTTTGAAAGAAAAAAAAGACAGTTCAAACTTCATAAAGAGTTTTGCCATAGGAGCAGTATCGGTACTTGTCCTTATCGCTCTTGTAGTTATAGTGTTTGATCCATTTTTCCACTATCATAAGCCCTGGCTTGGACTAAAAGCTGTGCTTAACGACAAGGAATATCAGTGCATAGGCACGCTTCGACACTTTGATTACGATGCACTTATAGTTGGTTCATCCGTTGTGGAAAACAATGACAACAGCTGGTTCGACCAGGCTTATAACTGCAAATCCATAAAGGCGGTTCGATCCTACGGCGCTACAGCGGACCTTTGCTATCTTATAGATGAGGCGTATAAGTCAGGGAACGATATAACAAAGATTTTCTACAACATCGATCCATCTTCGCTTATCGCAGATACAGAGCCCACCTACGAATCAACCGGATGCCCTATGTACCTGTATGATAACAATCCTTTTAATGACATTCAGTATCTGTTCAATAAGGGAGTAATTCTGGAGAAAATCCCTTACATGATAGTCAACTCATACATTGCGGATTATGATGAGAACCTGTCCTATAACTGGGCAAAATGGAAAAGCTTTGATTCCGGAAGTATCCTTGGCCTGTATTTCAGACAAAAAGAAGTAAAGCCCATGCTGGATGAAAAGGTTTATGAAGAACAGCTAAGGGGAAATATCGAGCTTCTTACAAGTGAACTTAAAAATCATCCTGATACGGACTTCTATCTCTACTTCCCCTCCTACTCCATGCTTTGGTGGGATGGCGTATACAGATCGGGCGAAAGAGATGCCTTCATATATGCGGAAAAAGAGATGATAAAAGAGCTTTTAAAATATGAAAATGCCAAGGTTTACTTTTTCCAAAATGACAGTGAAGTCATTACGAATTTGGAGAACTACCTCGATACCATCCATTTTTCTCCTGAGATAAATAAGAGAATGCTGGATAAGATGGCAGCTGATGAAGACAGACTAACAATAGATAACTATGAAGATAAGCTTGATGAGATGAAGGAATTCTCTGATAAAATAGTAAATGAACTGGTTATTCCTTATGAAGAACAGAATAAGTTCAACTACGAGCAATAAACAAAACAACCTTTGAACATAAAAATGCCCCTTTGAATCCCGTATTCAAAGGGGCTTAATTTCTATATAAGGTTTGCAGAATCAGTAATTAACCATGTCATGGAACAGGTCATAGGAATCCTGCAGGTGCTGGCGGATATTCTTAAAGTCTTTATTGGCAACTGCCGTATAAAGAGTATCCACAAGGAAAAGCTGTGCAAATCTTGAGCTTGTTACACCACTCTTTTTATCTATTTCAGGAGATGTGGTAAACATTACATGATCGCAGCCCTGAGCGAGTGGACTGTTACCAAGCTTTGTTATGGCAACCGTTGCAGCGCCTCTTGTTTTTGCAATCTTTAGAATCTGCATTATCTCTTCAGTTTTTCCTGAATCACAGATAAATATTGCAACATCGCCGGGTTTAAGCTGTGCTGCATTCATGAGACTGTTGTGAAAATCCTCATTGTAGGTCACATGATAGGACAATCTCTGGAATTTGGTATATAGGTCATAGGCCGCAAGTCCGCTGCTACCAACACCGAAGATCCTGATTATATCTGCAGAAACTATGGAATCAACAGCACCTTCAAAGGACTTTGCATCAAAAAGTCTGTAGGTGGTCTGAATCGCCTGAGTGCTTGTGGCGCAGATGTTATCAGCAATTGCCTGCATGGAAGTATACTGATCGATGTCCTTAAACTCGATCTTTGGACCTTCCTTCTCGGCATTATTTGCATTGGTGAAAAGCTCATGCTTTAAGCCCTTAAGTCCGGTATATCCAAGAGATTTGGAAAAACGGCTCCAGGTAGCCTGAGTGGTTCCTGAGTCCTCAGCAAGCTCTGCCACTGTCTTATTAAAGATGCTGGCATCATTTTTTAAACAGTAGTCAGCTGCCTTTCTCTCTTCTCTTGTAAGATTTGTATAAACGCTTTTAATTCTCTCTTCAAGGATACTCATATTTATCTCCTTAATCCCCTATGGTTACAGTATATCGCAAAACCACTAAGAATATTATTAAATTACAATAACAAACAATGAATATTTATTAAAATTCTATAAACGATATTATGTATATGAATTATTTGATATACTAATTACTAGGCAATTATTAACTTTTACTTGTAACTTTTAACTTTTCGGATTAATTGTCCGCATCAGAAAGGAGATTTTAGCTATGAAATGGGTTTGCTCGGTTTGTGGTTATGTTCATGAAGGAGATACTCCGCCCGCTGAATGTCCTGTATGTCATGCACCTGCAGAGAAATTCACCAAGCAGGAAGGTGATCTTACATGGGCTGCTGAACATGTTGTTGGAGTAGCAAAGGGAGTACCGGATGATATTCTCGAGGATCTTAGAAGTAATTTTACCGGTGAATGCTCAGAGGTTGGTATGTACCTTGCTATGAGTCGTCAGGCTTACAGAGAGGGATATCCGGAAGTAGGTGATTACTATGCAAAGGCTGCATGGGAAGAGGCAGAGCATGCTGCAAAGTTTGCTGAGCTTTTAGGTGAAGTTTTGACTGACTCCACAAAGAAGAATCTTCAGATGAGAGTTGATGCAGAAAATGGCGCAACAGCCGGAAAGACCGACCTTGCTAAACGTGCTAAGGCACTTGATCTTGATGCAATCCATGATACAGTTCATGAGATGGCAAGAGACGAAGCAAGACATGGTAAAGCTTTCAAGGGACTCCTTGACAGATACTTTAGCTAAAGCGAATATCACAGACTAAGAAAGCAGAGAACCAATGGAGCAATCTGTTGGTTCTCTTTCAATAAAAAATCTCACGTGCGCAGAATTTCAGACTGTTATGGAAAGTAAAACATTAAAAGAATTTACTGAAAAATACATATCCGATCGCCAGATGTGCTGGGAAATGGACCAGCAGGTGATGAGTGACCTTTCATTTTCAAAATGGAAGGATGCTCTTGTTGCGCGCTCTGAGATAATGCGAAAAATCTATCTTGAAAACGAAAAGTTCCTCTCTGATCTAAAGAAGGAACTGGAATCCGAAATATCTCCCGAATTTTACGAACAACTTTTTAATACATTAAAGCTTCTTTATGACGGCGGTTTTGATGATCTTTTCATAATGCGCACAATAGTCAACAGGCTACTGCCTTATTATGAAAAGAACAACGATTATCCAAAGATTCTTTTTCTAAGGAAAGTCATAGCCTACGAACACTATGAATTCTACGGAAGACTATCCCACGAAGAGGGAATGGATAAGGCCATAGAGCTCTATGAAAAGACAATAGAGTTAAAAGAACACTACGCAGAGCTTACCGACAGAGCTGACAGAAGAGCCATTTTTGTCTGCTACAGTAACCTCGTGGCCATTTTGGCAAATGAAAAAGAAGATACATCTGCGAAGATTTTTAAATATATTGATGAAGCTCTCAGCTTCTGGCAATCTGACGTGGTTCAGAAAATAGACGGTGACGATACAGAGTTTAGAGAGCGCATGGATAAGCTTGAAACTGAGATACTCTACGGCATTGACACCACTAAGATAAAGGATGAGGAACTTAGAGAAGAATATAAGGATCTCGTTCGCAGGCTTAAAAAGAAAATTACAGCGGACGGCCTTGAAGACACCGACGGAGGCCTCTTTAGAGCTGAGATAAAGTGCAGACTCCTTGAGGGTGAGACCCCTGAGAATCTGATAAATGAGATTATTTCTCATATAGATAACCTTGGAGAGCTTGATTATAAGGATGATAATGCAATAGAAAAGCTCCTTGATTACCACAACAGTGGCTGCGAGATTTTTGACATCTTTGAAATGTCAGAGAACAGGCACGAGCTTGAGGAAAAATTCATACCAAGATTTGTCAGCAAAATAACTGATATCCATGCCCATATCCCCTTTGGATTCTGGACCGGAGTTGTGGATGATGCCTGCGCCGAGTGGTTTAGTAATGCTGCGCCTTATGATAAAAATCCTGCCCGCAAGGCAGATATGCTGCTTAAGCTTGTTATTAGCAGGCAGCCCATAACCTACATTCACTCTCTTATGGTAGGCGAAATTGCAGCAAGAATCGCCATCTCCATAATAAAAGATAATCCGTCATTTTTCGTAGGACTTCTTGGAATAAAGAGTAAAGATGAAGTAAGAAACAGACAGGATGACCTTTGTGATTATGCAACAAAGGCAGCTCTACTTCATGATTGCGGAAAATGTGAAATCGTAGAGGTTGTAAACAGACAGCACAGACACCTCTACAATGAAGAATATAATGTTATAAAAATGCATCCGGACAAAGGCTTTGAGATGCTAAAGCACGATCCTGAATTTGATAAGTATTTTGATATCATCAGAGGTCATCACAAGAGCTATGATGGAAAGAGCGGTTATCCTCAGAATTTTGATAATGTCCATTCAAGATATAAACCCATGATAGACCTTATCACCATAGCTGACTGTATTGATGCCGCAACGGATATTCTTGGCAGAAATTATACAAAAAGTAAGGACTTTAACACGGTCTACAATGAACTGGTAGCAGGAAGCGGAACAATGTACAACCCGGATATTGTTAAGCTTCTTTGCACAGATAAAGCTCTCTATCAGGACCTTTTGTACCTGACAGCAGAGGGAAGATTTGAAGTATACTACAGAGCATACAGAGAAATTATTCTAAGATAAAATTTCACATAAGATAGCATGTAAGCTGCATGCTATCTTATCTTTTTGTTATCCTTCTGTAATCCCCGGGGGTCATGCCGCATTCTCTTTTAAAATACCTGTTAAAGTGATAGATATTTGTAAAGCCGCTTTGCTCCGCAACTTCTGCAATGTGAAGCTCCTGGTTTGTCAGAAGGTGTTTTGCTTTGTCTATCCTTGCTGCCAGAAGATCATCTTTGGGAGAAGTATAGAAAAAGGTTTTGTAGTAATGATAGAACTGACTTCGCCCGAGATTAGTCAGAGAACACATCTTATCAATAGTCCACTCATCGCTGCAGTTATTTAGCATCTCTACTCTAAACGCAGTAAGCATGGAATAGTTAACTGCCTGCTCAGGTACACTTGTCGGAAGTGAAAGACTTCGCTCAGCAGTGATAATAAGCTCCCTAATTAAAAGATCGATCATCCTCTCACGCCTTATCTGCTTTGAGAGATACTCAAACTGTAGCTTTCTTAAAATCTCTATTATCGGCTCATCATCCGCCGGTCTGAAAATAGTATTTAGAGGAATCTGTACGCCCTGAATCTCTGAGGGTTCGCAGGTAAAATGTGCAAAGGAGTTGATGAATCTCTTTTGTGCCTGGTAATACTGAAGGCTCCCGGGGGAATACAAAATGCAGTCACCTGGCCTGGCCGTAACTCTAAGTAGCTTATTGCCATCTCTGTACACAGGCTTATTGTCCACTTCTCTGTCACTTTCCTGCTCATAGGCAGATAAATCCACAGTGTCGTATGGAAAATAGAAATCCATTTTTGAAGCAAGATGAAGAAAAAGATAATCATCTCTCCCCTCAGGTCTGTATATTGTATCCCTGTCAGGATTGTGGAAATTATAGCCGCAGTAGTCTGTTCTAAACATGACAAATCCCCTTATATAGAATCATCTCATAATAAACAATATGAAATATACCGGACAAAAAGTCAATAATTTCGGAATAAAAGCTATTTAAATGACAGATATCATCTGTGATAATAACACTATCTTAAAACAAAACATCAATATTTGGTTTTATTTTGGAGGTTACAAAATGGCAAAGAAATTACAGAAAGCACAGATCTGCATCGACAGAGATTTTGAGATCAGCCAGATCGACAACAGAATCTATGGCTCTTTCCTTGAGCACCTTGGCAGAGCTGTATATGAAGGCATCTATCAGCCCGGCAACAAGAATGCAGATAAGAACGGATATCGTAAGGATGTTCTTGAGCTTATAAAGGAGATTCAGGTTCCCATCGTAAGATATCCCGGCGGAAATTTTGTATCAGGCTTTAACTGGGAGGACAGCGTAGGTCCCAAGAAGGATCGTCCCCGCAGAATCGAGCTTGCATGGAATGTTATCGAGACTAACCAGTTTGGTCTTAACGAGTTCATGGATTGGTGTAACAAGGCAAACACAAAGCCCATGATGGCTGTTAACCTTGGAACAAGAGATATCGACGCTGCAAAGAACATCGTAGAGTACTGCAACATCAAGAGCGGCACATACTACAGTGATCTTCGTATCAAGCACGGCGTAAAGAATCCTCATGACATCAAGCTCTGGTGCCTTGGTAACGAGATGGATGGTCCATGGCAGCTCGGTCACATGACAGCTGCTGAGTATGGTATGAAGGCAGGAAGAGCAGGTCACATCATGAAGCTCGTTGATCCTTCTATCGAGACAGTTGTTTGCGGATCATCTTCACTTTACATGGATACATTTGGTGAGTGGGAGAGACAGGTACTTGAGTGCAGCTATGATTCAGCTGATTACCTTTCACTTCACAGCTACTACGGCAACGCTGAGGATGATACACCTAACTTCCTTGCAAGCAGCGTAGCTATGGATAAGTTCATTTCACAGGTTATTTCAATCTGCGATTATGTTAAGGCAGTTAAGCGTTCAAACAAGACGATCAACCTTTCCTTCGACGAGTGGAACGTATGGTATCACTCCAACGAGCAGGATAAGAAGCTTGAAAAATGGGTTGAGCACCCTCATCAGCTTGAGGATATCTACAACTTTGAGGATGCACTCCTTGTTGGTTCAATGCTCATCACACTTCTTCGTCACGCAGACAGAGTTAAGATTGCATGTCTTGCACAGCTTGTAAATGTTATTGCTCCTATCATGACAAGCGACACAGGCGCATGGAGACAGACCATCTTCTATCCTTACATGCACGCAAGTGTATACGGAAGAGGCACTGTTCTCAACACAGTTGTTAAATCTCCTTCCTACGAGAGTAAGCATGGCGATGCTCCCTACATCGACAGCGTTGTTACAGCAGATGATGAGAACGAGACAGTTACTATCTTTGCTGTTAACAAGAACCTCAAGGAAGACTACGAGCTTACCTGTGACCTTAGACAGTATGCAGGCTATAAGGTTGTTGAGCACATCGTTCTTACAAATGATGACCTTAAGGCTGTTAACACAGAGAAGAAGCCTAACACTGTTGCTCCTGTAAACTCAAATGCCAGCAAGGTTGAGAAGGGCGTACTTTCAACAGTCCTTCCTGCAAAGAGCTGGAATGTAATAAGACTTGCAAAATAAAAATCTCTAAATAACTCTCTTTTTTAAAATTCCTCGTATGGTAAAATGTACCCTATGAGGAATTTTTTTATTAAAAAATCGAAATACATATTTTTTCTGATATCGGCAATGGCCTTTCTGATGCTGGCTTCAAGGTCATCATTTTTGTATGTGTTCAACAACTGGGATGACGCCAACAGTTATCTGTCTGTAGGAAAAGCGCTCTTTAACGGCAAAATGCCATACAGGGATGTCTTTGATCAAAAGGGAATGTATCTGTACTTTTTCTATGGTCTAGCCTATCTTGTTTCCCATACTACCTTTGCAGGAGTTTATATCCTTGAAGTGATCCTGGCATTTTTTGATATCCTTGGATTCTATAAGATATTAAGACTCTACACAGGAGAAAAGACATCACTTATATTTGCTCCTTTGACCTTTGTGGTAGCCGTTGTTTCAAAGAGCTTTTGGTGGGGCGGCGCTGCCGAGGAGATATGCCTTCCCTTCTATGTGTGGGGACTGTACCTTATCGTCAGATATTTCAGGGAAGATTATCATGAAAAGACCATGCCCATGAAGCAGGTCTTCTTTGGAGGAATCCTTGCAGGAATAATTGCAAATATCAAGTTCACGGGCCTTGGCTTTTTCTTTGCATGGATGATGATGGTGTGGTTTTCCTTTATATTTAGAAAAGAATATGCAGCTAGTATCAAGGCCTGCTTGGTATTTCTCTTTGGAATGTTTGTTACATTTATTCCCTGGATAATCTACTTTGGTATTCAGGGCGGCCTTTATGAGTGGTACTGGGGATATGTTTATATCAATGTATTCCTCTATCCCAAGACAGAAGGCGCAGGTCTTGGAAGCCTTATTTACTCACTGGCCAAGATACTGTATTTTCTCATTCTTGATAATTATCAGTACTTTGTTTTTGTAATAGTCGGATTGATCTATGCTGTATTTTCAAAGACAGAAAAGTTCCTTGGAAGGCTTGTGGTGCCGGTGCTTTTTGCCTTTTTATTCCTTGGAATATTCATAGGCGGAAGAACCCTTCCCTACTACTCTCTTCCACTGTCTGTTTTTGCGGTATTTGGCTTTGCACTTTTGGGCTCTGCCCTGGAGATGCTCTTTACCAAAGAGACAGACTCTGACATAGGAAAAAAGGAATACGGAATCCTCATGTTCCTTGGATGCGGCGCAGCAGTACTTTTATCAATGCTTTTTATCTACAATACATCCATGAACATATCCTATATGAAGGAGACTGATGAGAGCTTTTTCCTCTTTAGATTCAGGGATGAAGTTCTTGAAAAAGAAAACCCAACACTTTTAAATGTGGGCTGTCTTGATGCAGGACTTTACACACTTACAGATATAGTTCCAAGCTGCAGGTGGTTTCAGACTCAGACCCTGGATGTACCGGAGCCACAAAATAACCCTTATCTTGAGCAGGATAGGTATGTAAGAGAAGGCCTTGTTGATTTTGTTATAGCAAGGAATTCGTATCCTGAGTGCATCTATGACAACTATGAGCTTGTAGACAAAGAGGAGTACAGCATTAACGGAAGTGCCTTTAATTACTTCCTTTTCAGGAAGAAATAATGCATATACATCCTATAGGTGTTAGAATGGAAATAGTGCATAACTATGCATTAGATAAACTGTTAAATTTTTTTAAAGCAAAAGGAGATAAAAAATGGATTTAATACCCAGTTTTTCTGTAGATCATAATCTGATCGTACCCGGAATATATGAAAGCAGAGTTGACGAAGTTGGCGGAGAAAAGGTAACTACCTATGATATCAGAGTTACAGCTCCCAACAAGGAGCCTGCTGTTGACGTAGCTGCCATGCATACACTTGAGCATATTATTGCTACATATCTTAGAAATGATCCTGACTGGAAGGATGAAGTCATCTACTGGGGTCCCATGGGCTGCCTTACAGGCTTTTACCTTATCTTAAAGGGAAATCGTGCAACTAAGGATTTACACGATCTTCTTCTTAAAGCCTTCAGATCTGTTAAGGATTCTGAGACTGTTCCCGGATCAAATCCTGAGAACTGCGGCAACTGCCTTATGCACAATCTTCCCATGGCTAAGTGGTATGCAGCTAAGTTTGCAGACTATCTTGAAGCCAATGTAGATAACGAGAAAATCTACGTATATCCTAAGACAGAGAGACTCGTTACAGACGACGGAAGACAGTTCTTTGATTCATGAACTACCACCACCGACTCCACGTCGGAAATGGTTTCAGTCATGCCTAATGGCATTGACCTGGCACGTCCACGGTGCCACTACTCCCTCGGGCAAGAGCCCTTGGGCATACTTAGATGTTAGTTTTAGATGGCAATTTTGCCTTGGAATAGTTTCCTTGCAAATTTTACGCACCGAAGGCTTTTTGTTAGTATTTCTCGGTGCAACCCATATTCACAGTTGTCAATGTTCCAATGCAGATATTTTACCACAAACTAACGTTCGACGCAACTTAAAGGCGATTCATCCCACATCTGACTTCATCAGAAGGGGTTTTCTCGCACGATGTTTATAATATAAAAGTAAATTGTGCTTTTTATGAGCTGACAGGTACAGAATAAATCTGAAAAGTGAGGGATAAAAATGAGTTACAAAATTGGAATCATCGGGGCTATGGAGATTGAGGTTGAGAGCTTAAAGAGCCAGATGAATGTTACCTATAAACTTGAAAAGGCTTCAATGAGCTTTTTTGAAGGCACTATAGGAGATACGGAAGTCGTTGTAGTAAAAAGCGGAATCTGCAAAGTAAATGCTGCTCTTTGTGTTCAGATTCTGGTTGATGAGTTCCATGTAACACATGTGATAAATACAGGCGCTGCCGGATCTCTTGATGCCAGAATTGATATAGGCGATTTTGTGGTATCAACTGATGCTGTTTATCATGACGTTAATGCCACAGTATTTGGATATAAAAAGGGTGAGATTCCTCAGACCGGAAGGCTGGAATTCCCTGCAGATAAGTGGATGATCGATGAGATCAAGATAGCAGCTGCAAGAGCAGGTATCGATGGCAAACTCTGGGAAGGCAGAGTCTGCTCCGGAGATCAGTTCATTTCCGACAGCGCTGTAAAGGATGAGATTAAGAAGGAGTTCGGCGGACTTTGCACAGAGATGGAGGGTGCAGGTATTGCCCATGCATGCTTCCTTAACAAGGTTCCTTTTGTTATCCTTCGCGCAATATCTGATAAAGCAGATGGCAGCGATATCATGGACTATCCCGAATTTGAAAAGAAGGCAGCAGCTGACTGCGCAGCACTTACAAAATGTTTTATTGAGGGGCTTAAGTGATACGATTTTTCATTAAATATTGCTATGAAAAAAAATGAATGATAAAATTTTCTTACAATAGGCAAATAATAGGAGGATTATGTAACAATGATCAATTGGAGTAATCTTGATACACTTGGGTCATATAAAGAGCTTAAGGACGTTAAGAAGATAGACCTTGTGGCAGCAATGTCAGGAGAGAATGGAGCAGAGAGAGTTAAAAAGTACTCTGTAAAGATGGCTGATTCTCTTTCATACAATTTCGCTGCTAAAGAGGTTGATGATGATATCCTCGCAGCTCTTGATAAGCTTGCAAAGGAAGCTCAGCTTGCAGAGAAGTTCGAAGCTCTCTACAACGGCGAAGTTATAAATACCGGTGAGAAGAGAATGGTTCTTCATCACTTAACAAGAGGTCAGCTTGGCGAGAACGTTATGGCTGACGGCGTAAATAAGCGCGAGTTCTATGAAAAGGAACAGAAAAGAATTGCAGATTTTGCTGATAAGGTTCATTCAGGCGAGATCGCAAACGAGAAGGGCGAGAAGTTTACTACTGTTGTACAGATCGGTATCGGCGGATCAGACCTTGGCCCCAGAGCTATGTACCTTGCTCTTGAGAACTGGGCACACAAGACAGGCAACTTCAAGATGGAAGCTAAGTTCATCAGTAACGTAGATCCTGATGATGCTTCAGCTGTACTTAACTCTATCGATGTTGCTCATTCAATATTCATCCTGGTTTCAAAATCAGGAACAACTCTTGAGACACTTACAAACCAGTCATTTGTAATGGATGCTCTTAAGAAGGCAGGTCTTGATGCATCAAAGCACATGATCGCTGTTACTTCAGAGACATCTCCTCTTGCAAAGAGTGATGATTTTATCGAAGCATTCTACATGGATGATTTCATCGGTGGACGCTACTCTTCTACTTCAGGTGTTGGCGGCGCAGTTCTTTCTCTTGCATTTGGTCCTTCCGTATTCGCTCAGTTCCTTCAGGGTGCTGCCGAGGAAGACAAGCTTTCTGCAGAAAAAGATATGATGAAGAATCCCGCAATGCTGGATGCTATGATCGGATTCTATGAGAGAAATGTACTTGGATATCCTGCAACAGCAGTACTTCCTTACTCTCAGGGCCTTAGCCGCTTCCCTGCTCATCTCCAGCAGCTTGACATGGAGTCAAACGGTAAGAGCGTAAACCGTTTCGGCGAGCCTATCGATTATGTAACAGGTCCCGTAATCTTCGGTGAACCCGGTACAAACGGACAGCACTCATTCTATCAGCTTCTGCACCAGGGAACAGACATCATTCCCATGCAGTTCATCGGATTTAAGAACAGCCAGCTGAAGAATGATGTAGATATTGAGAACAGCACCAGCCAGCAGAAGCTCTGCGCAAACGTAGCAGCTCAGATCGTAGCTTTTGCTTGCGGTAAAAAGGATGAGAATCTCAACAAGAACTTCAAGGGCGGACGTCCTTCAAGTATCATCGTTGGTGAGGAGCTTAATCCTGTAACACTTGGTGCTCTCCTTGCACACTTTGAGAACAAGGTTATGTTCCAGGGCTTTGTATGGAATGTTAACAGCTTCGATCAGGAAGGCGTTCAGCTTGGTAAGGTTCTTGCAAAGAGAGTTCTTGCTCACGATACAGAAGGTGCGCTTACAGCATATAGCGAACTTTTAAACATCTAATTTAAAGCAGCTCATCCCCTATATGGGAAGGAGAGCTTATGAATGAGGTAACAACTATTTACGAAAACTATACAGCAGTAGGCGATATTCTGGTTATGGCCACAGTTATAGTATTCGTTATATTACTGAAATCAGCCTATGTGAACAGAGGCAGGGAGATCCGTCTTTTTAAAGGAGTCCTGGTGCTTCTGTTTGCTGCGGCAGCAACTGACATTTTCTTTTATATCGTTGTTTCTAATCCTGCGGTTTATCCGCATATCCTTATATATATTCTAAGAGCACTTAAGCATCTTCTGCTCTTTTCCAGTTTGTTTGTATATGTGCTGTATATGAAAGACCCTCTTCATATAAACGAAAGTCTGGATATCAGATATATTGTTCTGTCCGTCTGTGTCCTTATATTTATGACAGTTTATGACATTTTAGGAAGTGTCCTGAAGTTTGGGTTTTATATAGAAGATGACAATATTATTCATGATGGAGTAAATATTTTTCCATATGTATATATCTTCTTTGTGTCTTTGCTTCTATGGATGCTGTTTCGATACAGGGACAAGATTTACAAGCCTGTACTATGTGGAATTGTATCATCATGCTTTGTGTCATTTCTGGTGATGTTCATTCAGGGAATGCATAATCAGAGCTCTTTTACTATTGCAACATTTTTGTTTCCCACATACGCGGTACTCTATTACCTACATGCAAATCCACTTGATATAGAGATGGGTTCAGCGCATGAAGTTGAATTTGAAAATCATATTGCAGAAATATTTGCCCGTAAAAAAGAGATACTTTTAGTCAGTCTGTATATGAGAGAATATGACTTTCCCGGTAATAAACTGCCTAAGGAATTAAGGGATAAGGTAAGAGACTACAACACCAAATATTTTAAGAGTGGGAAGATTTTCCAGATCTCCGGAGGAAGACTGATCTTTGTCTGTGATTATAAGGAAATTAGCGATTATAATGAGGCTGGAAAATGGATCATCAAACATCTCGAAGAACAGCACACAATCTACAAACAGGACTATAAGACAGTAATAACAAAATCTGATAAGAGTCTTAGTGAGAGAAATGACTATATAAGTTTTATTCAGTATCTTGAGCGCAGGATGCCTGAAAATAGCGCAAAGCTGGTTACTGAAAAGGATATTTTGGCATATTATGATCACAGATATATAGTAGATGAGCTTGCAGATATTAATGAGAAAAAGGATATCCATGACAGCAGAGTCATAGTTTTCTGCCAGCCTGTTTACAATGTTACAACAGGTAAATTTGATACCGCAGAAGCTCTTATGCGACTTAAACTTGAAAAAACAGGCATGGTATTTCCTGACAAATTCATTCCCATAGCAGAGGCTCACAATTATATTCATATGCTGAGTATGATAATCCTCGCTAAAACCTGTGAGCAGATAAGAAAGCTTATGGAGGATGGATACTATGTAAAGCGTATCTCTGTAAACTTCTCCATGATCGATATAAGAGAAGAGCACTTTGCTTTTAATGTTAAGCAGATCATTGAAGATGCAGGGATCGAATATGACAAGATTGCCATAGAGATAACCGAGAGCCAGAATGAAAGCGATTTTATGATGGTTCGTGACAGAATCTTTGAGATGCGAAAAAATGGAATCATCTTCTATCTGGACGATTTTGGTACCGGCTACTCCAACTTTGAGAGAATTATGGAGCTGCCCTTCGACATAGTAAAATTCGACAGGTCACTGGTTATTGCCAGCGGATCCGATGTAAAAGCAGAGACAATGGTCTCCTATCTTGCTCATATGTTTACAGATATGAACTATGCGGTTCTTTATGAAGGTATCGAGAATGAAGAGGACGAGAATCGATGCACCCAGATGTTCGCAAGGTATCTTCAGGGCTATAAGTATTCAAAGCCCATACCTATTGAGAACCTTACAGAGTTCTTTGAAAAGGTTCACGATTATTAAGAAGAACTATTTAAATGAAGGGGCTGTGAAAAAATGAGATAATCATTTTTTCCAGCTCCCTTTTTATATCATTTTTTTGTGAGGCATGCTGTTTCTGGCAAAAACAGAGTATAATACCCCTTTCCCCAAGAACTACAAACTTTTTAAACTCAGGCAGCTTCTTGGAGATGCATCTTTTTATTGTGATATTTATATAAGTTATGACCTATTGAAACCAAAAGAACCTCAAGTTTTACGGATTCTATTCCTTTTCGGACTATTCTTTTATACCAACGATCATTTTTTATGATTCCGAAAGTACCTTCCGCTTGAATGGATCTGTTCATTCTAAGGAGTGCTCCCTGGATGCTTTCAAGA
>NZ_AUJJ01000022.1:0-88076 GCF_000424165.1 Butyrivibrio sp. AE3006
GCATAAGCTTGCCAATACAAGAAAAGGCACTTGGAGAGCGGCACAGATGCTTTCCATTGCGCTTACAAATAAAATAATAGCCAAGCTCGGATATACGTCCATGCTTGACTATTATCTGAAAGTCTGTTGAAAACTAAAGGAACCGCCTTGGTACCGAACGGTATGCCGGGTGGTGTGTGAGGTCGGCTACTCACTTGAGGGGTAGCCTCCTACTCGATTATAAAATGCTTTTTACATTTCGAGAGGGGAATATAGAGAGGAGCAAACTTGCGCAAAACATGAAGAAATTTGGGGTTATTTTTCCGCCTATCGGAATGCGGATAATCAAATCAGCCGTCGGGGTGCTGCTGTGTTTTGTAATTTATTTTCTCAGGGGAAAGCAGGGCACACCATTCTATTCGGCTCTTGCAGTGCTTTGGTGTATACAGAATCAGACGAGTAACACCTTAGGGAATGCGCTGCAGCGGACAATCGGAACCTTTATCGGTGCCGTATACGGACTCATCTATATACTTTTCAGAATGAATATTCCGGCTATAGGTGACAGCTTTTGGCATTACGCAATTATCTCTTTTATGCTGATTCCTATTATTTATACGACAGTAGTGATTCAGCAGAAGAAGGCTTCATATTTTTCCTGCGTAGTATTTCTGAGCATAGTTGTTAATCATTTCATGGATGATAATCCTTACTTATTCGTTCTTAACAGATCCTTTGATACCCTGATAGGAATTTTCCTCGGAGTTGTACTTAACTCTACTCTTATCTTTAAGGAGTTTTACGGGAAAAACTATTCACAACATATTACCGGAGCAGACATTGAAGCACAAAAAGAGGAAGGAGCAGAAGTATGACGACCTATACGGATATTTTCAGCAAAATGGAACGGGTAGAGGACATGGAGCTATACGCAGGTGCGGGGGATGTGAACGAGCAGCTGGCCAGGTATGGCGTAAAGTTTGGAATCTATAAAAACAATGAGTTTAAGGAACAGCTTTTTCCCTTTGACATGATCCCCAGGGTCATTGACAGCAAAGAGTTCAGTTACCTTGAAAAGGGGTTAAAGCAAAGGGTAATGGCCCTCAATCTTTTCATTGAGGATATTTACGGAGATAAGCGCATCGTTAAGGATGGCGTGGTGCCTGAAGAATTCATCTATGCAGGAAGCGGGTACCTGCCCCAGTGCGAAGGGATAAAGCCGCCAAAGGGTATATATTCCCATATTTCCGGTATCGATCTTGTGCAGGGAAAAAACGGGGAATGGTATATCCTTGAGGATAATCTGAGAATCCCTTCAGGTGCTTCTTATCCCATGATAGCAAGGAAAATTGCAAGACGGAGCGCGCCGGATCTTTTCGCGGGAAGGCATATTGAGGATAACAGAAACTATGCATCGCTCCTTCGAAGGACCATGGACCACGTGAATGTGGGCGGACATACGGTGATACTTTCTCCCGGACGATATAACGCCGCTTATTTTGAACATTCTTATCTTGCTGAGAAAACAGGTGCACATCTTGTGACGGGACACGAGCTTATTGTGGAGAATGATTATCTGTATTTCATTGACTACTCCGGAAGAAAAGAGAGAGTAGGTGCAGTATACAGGCGTATCTCAGATGAGTATCTTGATCCTATGAATTTTAACAAGGAATCGGTTATCGGAATTCCGCACATTTTTGATATATACAGAAAAGGTAATGTGGCGCTAATAAACGCACCCGGAAACGGCGCTGCGGACGATAAGGGAATCTACTACTTCGTTCCCAAAATGATCAGCTACTATCTGGGAGAAGAAGCAATTCTGAAAAATGCTCCCACATATCTGCCTTACTATGAGGATGATATGAAATACATTTTGGCGCATCTTGATGATCTGGTTCTCAAGGATGTGGCAGAAGCAGGCGGATACGGCGTGGTATTTGGAAATAGGATGAGCGCTGACGAGAAAGAGAACTTCAAGGCAATGCTACAAAGAGAGCACAGAAGATTCATCGCTCAGGAGGTCATTGATTTCCTTGATATAGACATAATCGAGGGCGGCCAGCTCCTTCCGAGAAAGGCGGATCTAAGAGCCTTTGTACTTATGGCGGATGAGCCTATGGTATGGAAAAGCGGCCTCACCAGATTTTCCAGAAATCCTGATTCATTTATCGTAAATTCATCACAGGGAGGAGGTTTTAAGGACACATGGGTATTATCTCAGTAGAAAACACCGACAGACTTTACTGGCTTGGCAGATATACGGAACGGGTTTATTCCACCATCAAAATTTTCGAGACAAGATTCGACTCCATGATAGATATTGATGACCTTGAATATTCAGAGTTCTGTAAAAGTCAGGATATACCAAATGTTTATAAGTCCAGAGAGGACTTTGCCGGCAGGTACTGCTTTTCTTTGGAGGATGAGAATTCTATTTTCTCTAATCTTATGCGGGCCTATGATAACGCAATAGTTCTCCGTGAAGAGATAGGAAGTGATACTCTTTCCTACATTCAGCTTGCAGTGTATGCCATGAACCAGGCAGCTATTTCTAAGGCGCCGCTGATCGGTTTGCAGAAGGTAACCGATAACCTGGTGGCATTTTGGGGTATGGCAGATGATGCCATAGATGAGTCCTCAATCAGAAACATGATACGGGTGGGAAAGATTGTAGAAAGGATTGATCTCTATGCCCGTCTTAAGGAACCGCCGGAGAAAATAAGAAGGGAGGCCAGAAGACTTTCAAACAGAATTGATAAGAGCACAATGAGATACAGCTTCAAGACCATGGCACACGTGAATTATCTCGTTCAGCTGGACGACCTTCCCTATGAAAAACTGATTGAATCTGTCGAAAAACTGGTAGGTGATGATCTGTGAAAAAACTAAGGTTTGGGTATCACATGAGATTATCCTTTAGCGGAGCTGTGACTAACCACAGATTTTCTCTAAAGTGCATACCTCATGATACGGATATGCAGCATATCGATGAGATAAGCATATCCGTTTACCCTGATCACATAACAAGTGAAGATACTGATTCTTACGGAAACATAACGCTGTTTGGATATACCAATGAGTTCCACAACAGCTTCGGATTTGATATTACAGGCATGGCTACTACGGGGCTTTCTGAATATGAAAAATCCCAGGAACTTCACAGAGTGGGCCTGTACAGATATCAGACTCCTATTACGATGCCGGGAAACAGTATAGTCGATTTTTACAGCGGACTCTCTTTGTCCGAAATGAAAAATGCAAAAGATAAGGCCCTGCACATTATGGAGAGATTGAATGAATTCTTTGTATATGGACAGGGCTGTACCTGTATGGAAACTACGGCGGAGCAGGCTTTGTCCGGTGGCACCGGTGTCTGTCAGGATTACGCTCACATAATGCTGTCCCTTTGCAGGATCGAAAAAATACCCTGCAGATATGTGGCCGGCATGATGATGGGTGAGGGCCGATCCCATGCATGGGTTGAGGTCTGGGATGACAGAAAATGGTATGGCTTTGACCCCACCAACAGAAAACTTGTTGATGATGAATATATAAAAATATCAAACGGAAGAGACTCTGCTGATTGCCTTGTTAATCAGGGTATTTTTACAGGAAATGTTACACAGACCCAGGGAATAAGAGTGATTGTGGAAGAGGTTTAATATGAGTGAACTTATTGAAACCCTAGAAGATGTGGTGAGAATACCGCTTCCTGTTGGCGAAGAATACACCATCAGGAAACACAGGATAGAGCTCCTTGAAGGGAAAACAAAGGATAAAAAACGAATATGCATAGTAACGGGAATTCACGGCGATGAGTTGGAAGGGCAGTATGTATGCTTTGAAATAGCGAGATTATTAAGAGAGGGAGCAGAGAATCTGAGCGGTATAGTTGATATTTATCCTGCTCTAAATCCTTTTGGTATCGACTCTATTACAAGAGGTATACCTGCTTTTGATCTTGATATGAACAGGATTTTCCCGGGTAGTCGTGACGGGGATATGAATGAATTTATCGCGGCAAAAATCGTGGAAGAGCTGCAGGGAGCTGATCTTGTCATTGATATCCATGCCAGCAATATTTTCCTTACGGAGATTCCTCAGATAAGGATTAATGAGCTCCATGCAAAAGAACTTGTTCCTCTGGCTAAAAAAGCAAACATGGATCTTATCTGGGTCCACGGAGCAAATACGGTTCTTGAATCAACTCTTGCCTACGCCCTTAACAGTAAGGGCACAAATACCCTGGTTGTGGAGATGGGTGTTGGAATGAGGATAACTCCTGAATATGGACATCAGCTTACAAACGGCATCTTTTCTCTTATGAGCGAGCTTGGCATTTGGACCGGAAATCCGCCAATGGTCAAGGATTCCATCGTGGCTTTTGATGCAGATGAAGAAGATGTGTGTTACCTTAACGCGCCCTGTTCCGGAATATATATGAAGGAAAAGGTTCATGGAAGTTTTGTGGAAAAAGACGAGCTTGTGGGCAGGATCATCAATCCTCTAAGCGGAGAAACCATGGCGAATATTAAGGCACCTGAAAACGGAATGATATTTACCGTAAGAGAGTATCCCGTGGTTGAAGAAGGCTCGCTTATGGGAAGAATCCTTAGAGAAAAGGTATATATGGAGAAGCAGCTATGAAAGAGGTTGAATTATATTCATTCAAAGGTCTGTACAGGGATGATTTCAGGGTAAAGGGTTACAGGTTTGGAAAGGGTGAAAAAACAGCATGTGTCCTTGGAAGTCTTAGAGGAAATGAGTATCAGCAGATTTATGTGTGCAGCAGGCTTATTACTGATCTTAAGATGCTGGAGGAAGAGGGATTTATTGCAGAGGGACACTCTATCATGGTCATTCCCTGCGCAAATCCATATTCGGTAAATATAAAGAAACGATTCTGGAGTATTGATAACTCGGATATTAACAGAATGTTCCCCGGCTATGACAAGGGCGAAACCACTCAGAGAGTTGCAGCGGGTATTTTTGATCAGATAAAGGATTACAAATATGGAATTCAGTTTGCATCCTTCTACATGCCGGGGCACTTTGTACCTCAGGTCAGAATGATGAAGACGGGAAATGAAAATGTGGAGCTGGCAAAAAAGTTTGGTCTGCCCTTTGTGGTGCTGCATAATCCCAGACCTTTTGATACGGCTACATTGAATTATAACTGGCAGATATGGGATACGGATGCGTTTTCTATTTATACATCAAGTACGGAAAAAATAGATAAAGTCAGTGCGAGACTTGGAGTAAATGCGGTTCTCTCTTTTCTTGCAAAAGAGAATATCATCGAGTATTCCGGCATGACAGGCTATACCTCAAAGGTTGTGGAGAGCGAGCAGTTTCTTAGCATAAGAGCCACGGAAGCAGGTTTCCTTGAGTCCCTTGTAAAAGCGGGGGATACCGTGGAAAAGGGGCAGGTTCTTGCCTATGTTACAGATCCTTATACGTCTGATATTATGCAGACGGTAACGGCCACCGAGGATGCAATAGTTGCATTTGAATATGACAGTCCAATTGCCTTCAAAAACACTGCTTTATTTAAGTTAGTTCCCGGCAAATGGTGATTTTATGGGAAACTTGATTTTTTTATCGGAAAACTTGATGAATTTTATTGTGGTATAGGAAGCCATCTGATATAATCCATTTAATTAAGTTAACGCTTTAAAACGTCAAAACGTTGGAGACATGGCTATGTAATAGGAAAGGGTGCTTTAGATGGAGACATGGTATTACGTTGTGGAAAGTATTGACGGCGATTATGCAAATTTAAGGAGAACGGATATTGAGTCCGATGACCTTAAGCTTGTGGCAAGAGCTCTTTTACCTGATGGAATTGCGGAAGGGACTCAGCTTAAATACGAACTGATGCAGTATACAATAGTATAAGGCAGTATGGCAGCCATAGTTTTTGGCTCCGATAATGAATTTATAATGCGGTGTAAAACAGACCATTATCCGTGCAGGATGGGTCTGTTTTTTATTATCTGCTATTTTATTGTCAGAGCACTGTAAAAGGAAAACGCACCCTTAAAATGACGTAACTGTTAATGACAAAAGTAGTAGATAAAGGGGGATTTTGAGATGTTAGAAATAAAACATTTAACCAAAACCTATGGTGATAAAAAAGCCGTAGACGATCTTAGCCTTGAGATCAAGGAAGGAGAGATCTTTGGCTTTATCGGACACAATGGTGCCGGTAAAAGTACCACACTTAAGAGCGCTGTAGGTATCCTTAATTTTGATGAAGGGGACATACTTATAGATGGGATTTCCATGAAGGCAGATCCCATCCGCTGTAAGAAAGACCTTGCTTACATTCCTGATAATCCGGATCTGTATGACTTCATGAGCGGAATCAAATATCTGAATTTTGTCGGAGATATATTTGAGATACCCTCAGATCTTCGAAACGACAGAATCAGAAAATATGCGGATCTGTTTGAGATCACAGATGATCTGGCACTTCCTATCGCAGCATACTCTCACGGAATGAAGCAGAAGCTTGCACTTATTTCGGCATGGATGCATGATCCTAAGCTCATAATAATGGATGAGCCCTTCGTGGGTCTTGATCCGAAGGCATCACATCTTCTGAAGGAAATGATGCGAATTCACTGCGATAAGGGCGGTGCAATTTTCTTTTCAACCCATGTACTTGAGGTTGCAGAAAAACTCTGTGACAAGGTTGCCATAATCAATCACGGCAAGCTTATAAAAGTCGGAACTATGGATGAAGTCAAAGGCGATGATACATTGGAAGATGTTTTCCTTGAACTGGAGGCGGTCTAAATGCTTAGGACTCTACTTAAAAAGCAGCTATTTGAAGTATTCAAAGGATATTTTTACGATGCGAAGAAAAACAAGATGCGCTCACCCCTCGCTATCGGAGCGTGGATTGTATTTTTCTTTGTGATAATGGTGGGACTCCTGGGAGGGATGTTCCTTGCATTGTCATTTACTTTATGCGGCCCGCTCATTTCTGCAGGGATGGACTGGATGTATTTCCTTATGATGGGCGGAATGGCGATTCTCCTTGGCTGCTTTGGAAGCGTGTATAACACATACACCGCTTTGTATCTTGCAAAGGATAATGATTTACTTCTTTCAATGCCAATTCCTGTTCGCAAGATTGTAGGTGCCAGACTCCTTAATGTTTATCTGATGGGAACCATGTATCTGGTGACGGTTATGATACCCATGGATATTGTATATCTGATGGATACCGGGGTATCAGTCATGAAGCTGATATGTATGCTTTTGCTGTTCTTTATCCTGTCATTTTTTGTTCTTGCCCTCTCGAGTCTGCTTGGACTATTTGTGGCAAAGATAAGTCTTAAGATAAAGAATAAAAGTTTTGTAACTGTGGCTGTTACACTGCTTTTTATAGTTGGCTATTATTTCTTTTATTTTAAGGCGGGGATTTTTATCAGAGACCTGCTGCTTCATGCACAGGAATACGGCGAAAAGATAAAAGGTGTGGCTCATGTTCTTTATCTCTTTGGCCTTATCGGAACAGGTGATATTGTCTGTGCAATCGGCTTTACAGTGGTGGTTTCTGCTGTGGTTATCTTTATCTGGATGAGGATGCTTAAGAGCTTTATGGCCATTGCCACTGCTACAGGAAAAGTAAAAACTCAGCGCTATGTTGAGAAGAAGGTTAAAGAAAAGAGCCTCTTCGGAGCAATGCTTTCAAAGGAGCTTACAAGATTTACATCAAGTCCCAACTATATGCTTAACTGTGGCCTTGGAATACTTCTTATTCCTGCAGCGGGAGTTTATTTCCTTTTGGAAGCTAAGGAGTTTATGCCTCTTATAAACGAAGCTATGGCAGATCGCCCTCAGTGCGCAACAATCCTTGTGTGCATGGCGCTGTGCCTTCTTGCTTCGATGAATTCTATGGCTGCACCATCTGTTTCGCTGGAGGGAAAGAATCTTTGGATAAGCCGGTCACTTCCTATAAAGCCCTGGGCATCGTTGGCAGCAAAGGCAGGACTTCAGATTATCCTTACGGGAATACCGATGCTTTTGGGAAGCATAATGACAGCTATCGGCGCTGATGCACCTTTGGGAGAGAAGGTTTTACTGGTGCTTATGCCTATGGTATTTGTTCTGTTTTCGGCAATACTTGATACCATGATAGCAGTAAAGATGCCGATCCTTAGCTGGACAAACGAGATTGAGCCAATAAAGCACAGCGGCGGAGTATTTCTTGCTATGTTTGGAAGCTGGGTTATCTGCGTGATATTTACAGCATGCTATATGTTCTTTGGATATCTGGCAGGGAATATGGTTTATATGCTGATCTGGACAGTGGCTTTTGCAGTTCTTTCAATTGTCATGGCGCTTTGGTTAAACAGCAGTGGGGCAAAGGAATTCGCAGCACTTTAAATTAATTATAAATGCGAAGAATACTTCTGAAATTCTCCATCTTTTGTTATCATAGATATGTATGATTAAAGAGATGGAGAATTTTTTATATATGGGTTGTTGTCGCAAATGGGGAAATCTTTTTTCTGGCATTGGGAAAAGGATTATTTGTTTTTCGTTTTTGATTGTTCTTATAACTGTTTTTATAAGTCCTTTGTCTGTAAGAGCAGAGGATGGCTCTTTGGCAGATCCAGAAGATAAGATCATAAGAGTCGGATACTACGAGAACGAAGTTTTTGAGGAAGGTGCTGCGGTTGGCGCCGTTAAAACCGGTTATGCATACGAGTATTATCGTAAGCTTTCCGAATACACAGGCTGGAAATATGAATATGTCTATGGGAGTTTTCAGGAGCTCTACGACATGCTGGTTAAGGGCGAGATAGATCTCATGGCGGGACTCGCCTGGAAAGAGGAGAGAGCATCTATTATCGCATATCCCGACGAGCCCATGGGTAATGAGACCTATACTCTGGTAAAACACGACAGAGATGGCACGGTATCAAGGAATCCCAAGACTTTAAGAGGGAAAAAGATCGGCGTTTTACGAAGCGCCATGGTGGATGAGCTCGAGAAATATCTTGTGGCAAGCGGTACCACCGCAAAGGTTGTGATATTCGAGGATTATGATTCTCTTTTCACAGCTTTTGATACCAAGGAGATCGATATTCTGGCAGCTGAGGGCTATGGTACCCGTGAAAGGGAGCATGCCGAGGTTATCAGTAATTTCGGTGCCAATGATTATTATCTTTGTGTAAATATTAAAAGAAAAGATATTTTGGATGAGCTTAATTATGCACAGCTTCAGCTTTCTGTGGAGGAACCAAGTTATTTAAGTACTCTTAGAAGTAAGTACTACGCATCCACAATCTCAAGTCGTTCTTTTTCCGAATCTGAAAGGACCTGGATGAGCGAGCATTCAAGCCTGACTATTGGCTATCTTGAGAATTATCTGCCCTACAGTGATACCGATGAAGAGGGCAATGTGACTGGTGTAATAAAGGATCTGATTCCCACTATTTTGGAAAGTTTAGATATTTCCGGAATAGATGTAGGTTATGTGGGGTATCGCAGCTACGATGACATGATTTATGATGTTACAAGAGGCGATATTGATGTGGCTTTTCCTGTGGGAGGCGGCCTTTACTATTCCGAGGAAAACGGGATATACCAGTCAAATGCAGTGATTTCAACATCCAGCGATCTGGTTTACTTAGGAGAATATAACGACGATGTGGTTACTCATTTTGCTGTAAATGAAAACAACAAGATGCAGTACTATTACATCAAAACTAATTTTCCCGGGGCTGAGGTAAGCCTGTATCCTTCGATAGAGGAGTGCCTTGATGCTGTTCTTGCGGGAGAAGCAAATGCGACCACACTTAATGGTCTTCGTGCAAACGATATTTTAAGGAACAGAAAGTATTCGGGCCTTTCCCTTAAGCAGCTTAGTATGGCTGATGACAGGTGCTTTGGAGTAAAGATAGGAAATGAAGGACTTCTAAAGCTCCTAAACCGCGGAGTGAATATCATCGGTCCTGAATATGCGCGGAATATGGCCTATCGCTATGCGGGTCTTCTTTATTCGTATTCAAACATGGATATGTTTAAAGATAATGTATGGCTGTTTCTTTCAGTGATTTTGGTTATTGCTGTAATTGTAATTTTGATCAGATTGTTAAGGACAAGGGTTCAGTTTTTCAGAATGATCTGATGGCTTTAAGTAACGGAGGAGAGTAATTATGGAAACTATTTATTTTGCAGGTGGGTGCTTCTGGGGCACTCAGAGATTTTTTGACCAGTTTGACGGTGTTATCAGTACTGATACGGGCTATGCCAACGGCCCCACCGAGAATCCTACCTACGAGGAGGTCTGCAATGATTCAGGTCATGCAGAGACAGTGAAGGTTGAGTTTGACAGCAGCGTTATCACACTTGATGAGCTGATCGGATATTATTTTAAGGTCATTGATCCCACATCAATTAACAAGCAGGGCGGAGATGAGGGAATTCAGTACCGCACAGGAATTTACTACACAGATGATTCTCAGCTTTCTGTTATCGAGAAAAGAATGGCTGCTCTTGAAGAGGAGCTTGGACAAAAGAGTGCCATAGAGGTTAAGCCCCTTGAGAATTTCTATAAGGCAGAAGAGTATCACCAGAAATACCTTGTGAAGAATCCTCAGGGATACTGCCATATTCCGGCTATTATGTTTGAGATTGGCAAGAAAAAGTCCTGATCTTTTTTATAAATATTGGGTATCTATGATAAATGCAGGAGGCGTTTATGGGAAGCAATAGCGGAAATGATTATCCATTAAGCAGGTTGCGAAATCCTTTTATGGAATATAACAACATAGAGATTGTGGAGATATCTCCCGAGAAAAGCGTTCTTAAGGCCACCATAACGGAGAATTCCTGTAATCCATACGGGATGGTTCACGGCGGTCTTTTGTATACACTTATGGACTGCGTCGCGGGAATAACGGCCAGAGCCGATAATCACAATTATGTGACCCAGAACGTCTATGTGAATTATCTTTCAAATACAAAGGACGCAAAGGAGATTTTTGCCGAGAGCAGTGTAATAAAGCGTGGTAAAAGTGTTGTGGTTATTCATGCCAGGGTGACGACACCTGATGGTAAGCTGCTTTCAGATGGCAACGTGGACATGTTCAGGTTACCGGATAAAGACCAGTAGGGGGATATGCCATGCAACTAATAAATACTTTTCCTACAAACAGTATTAAAAATTTTTCATACAGAAGAGGGCACGTGCTGCCGTTTGGAGCATCCCTCTATCATGATGGTGCAGTTAACTTCAGTATCAATTTTTAAAGAAGACCTGAAGTGCATGGTACATGTGAAGCTGCCAAGCTTTCATGTCGTGAACACCGCCGGGGATAATGAAGAAATCGTAGTTCTTATCCTGAACCAGCAGGTCGCTCTTAGCAACTGCTTTTTCCATGATATCCTTGTGCTCCTCGAAGGCGATGTCCTTATCACCGTTGCAGCAAAGCATGAACTTAAGGTCGTAGCCATTTTCTTTGCCCTTTTCAAGTGTCTCGCAGATTCTCTTAACCTCAACCTCGTGATCACCGAAGGGGCCGCAGCATCCTGAGAAGGGACCATACCATGCAAACAGATCGAAGTTATTGTAGAAAGCAGCTCTGTAGGTGGTCATTGAACCAAGAGAAAGCCCTGCAAAAGCACGGTGATCTCTTGTCTTAATGAGATTCTCCTCAGATATATCTTTTCCCGAGAATCCTGCATACTTGCTCTCGGCTGCAGGAATCAGGTCTTTGCGAAGTTCGTGACAGAAGTTTTCACATCTGGACTCATCCTTGGTGTGCTTGTCATCCTCATCGTGATAGAAAGTAGGTGTTACAACGATGCAGGGATCGCAGAGCTTTTTCTCTATCATGTTATCAAGTATTGTCACAGTGTCAGGGAAAAGCTTAAGCCACCAGTCCTGTGTAAATCCGCCGCCATGCAGCAGGTAGAGAATGTTGTAGTTTTTGGTTTCATCATAATCATAGGGAAGATATACCCATGCTTTTTTGTGAAGAGTTCTGTTCTCTTCATCATAAGTGTTTGAATCGTACTCAAGCAGCTCGACGCGGCCCTTCTTTTCCGCTTCTACGAGCATTTCCCCCGGCATTTCAAAAACGTAATCCATTGTTTTTTGCTCCTCCTTTGGTTCAGGCTATTTTGATTGGACTTAGGCCCGGATTTTGTCTGTATCCATGGCCATCGGCGCATTCTGCCCGAACTTATAATAGTATCATATACCCTTGTGTGGAGCGCTTCTTTCCAAATATTGCTATGTTTTTGACAAACCGGTTAATAAACGGATTTTTAATACTTTTTTAGCGATATTTAACTTTATTTTTCATAAGTCTGTGTCATAATTAAGATAGGTTAATGTTTTTGGTTTCCAAAAAAGGAGAGCGCTATGGAACAGACCTATCTGGCAGCGGAAAATTTGCTTCGTTATGTGGTTGAGTTTTCTACACTTTTATTGGAATTCTTTGGCATCTGCATTCTGGTGTACACCGGTGTGAAGAGCTTCATTTACTGGATAAAGAAAAATGATGCCATAAGACTTGAGCTTGCCCAGGGCATAGCACTTGCTTTGGAATTTAAGCTTGGCGGTGAGGTTTTGAGAACAGTTGTTGTTCGTGAATGGGCTGAGCTTGGAATCCTGGGAGCTATCATAACTTTGAGAGCTGCTCTGACTTTTCTGATCCATTGGGAGATCAAGAACGAGGAAAAGGCTTTAGAAAAATAACACATGAATTTATATATTGAACTTAAATGCAAACAGCTCAAGACCAAAAGTCCTGAGCTGTTTTTCCATGAAATCAAGCAAAAATGATGCGACCCCATGACAGAAAAGAAGGGGGCGAGCCAAAGGGTCACACGGTGAGTATAATAGTTCGCCTACTATGACTCATCTATCATAAAAAATACCATTTAGGTGATTCATGCACTACTTAATTTTTGAAGTAGTACCTCTCAAAATTTGTCACAGAGCGGGTTTTTGAGAATTATATCAAAAATGAGTTTCCATTTAACTTCCTATTGCATCGCTGAAGAATACTTCTTTTTTATGGAGTCATGAATAAGAAACAACTGTTATATTACACTATAATATAGACGCTCTGACTGTTCTGACTGTGCGATTCAGCTGAGCATTTAGGAAGTAGACAGACAAAATAAAAAATGCAAAGATGATATTACTGTCAGGAACAGTACAAAACAAGGTAAAAAAGGAGTATCATAGAATACGCTGATTAAGTATTTTGGGGAAGGTATTTGGGGAAATGTCAGTACTTCTTTTAGGAATTTTCGATTTTATAGGCACAGTTGCCTTTGCTATATCCGGTGCGATCACAGGTATCCAGAAGAGGATGGATATATTCGGTGTTAATATTCTTGCCATTCTGACGGCTTGCGGAGGCGGTCTTATGCGAGATATTGTCATGGGCAATTTTCCGCCGCAGATGTTTATTAATCCCTTTTATGTTTTGGTGGCAGCCATTGTTGCCAACATTGTTTTTTGCATAATGTTTTTCCATAAGGGTGTACCTGAGAAGTTTACAGGTCTCTATGACAGGGGGCTTTTTGTATCTGATACTCTTGGGCTTGCGGCATTTATGGTTGACGGTGTCATGATCGGAGCTAATTTTGGTTACGCTGATGATCTGTTTCTCCTTGTTTTTCTCGGCTTTATCACAGGTGTCGGCGGAGGCGTGCTTAGGGACGTTCTTTCCAATCAGATGCCTGCTATTTTCGTAAAGCATGTTTATGCCCTTCCCGTAATAATTGGCGGAATTCTCATGGTTTTCATGCACGAACTTTTTCATGCCTGGAATGCTGCGATGGTATGCAGCTTTGCCCTTGTGATTTTGCTCAGAGTTCTGGCAAGACATTTCCTCTGGAATCTGCCAAAAGTGGACCACGGGGACGTGGTTAGTGGACCAAAATAAAGTGGACCAGGGGGACGGAGTCAATTTTATTGATTATTAGGAGAACCGGCGTTGGCAGGGATACAGAGTCAATTAGATTATTTACTGAAAAATTGGGATCTTGATAATCCGCATATTCTAGAACAGCTAAAGGAAGATATAAAAAGACCTGTTTACAAAATAAAAACGAATTCTGGATTTTATATTTTAAAGGGATTTTCTTGCGAAATGCCTGAAACTGTTATATCGAGTAATGCTCAGGCACACTTGTTTTTAGGAAATGAAAAGGGCGTAGCACCAAGAATTATCCCTGCGAAAACAGGTAAATTCTATATATGTGACGGCGATTTTTGGCTTTATCTTATGGAGTTTATTGATGGCAGGCAAATGCAAGAGACTCCCGACGATGAATACATGATCGGTAAAGCATTGAGGCAGTTGCATAAGCTGGAAGGATATAACATTAAATCTCCTTTTACTCAGAGCAAAATGCGTTTTTATGAATGGTTCAGAGATCGCAGCTTTGTTAAAGAATTCGATGCAATTCTGGACGATATTCCTGATTTTGAACAATTGGATCAATGCTTTGTTCATACCGATATAGGTCCACATAACGTAATGCTAAGCAAGGATGGAAAGGTGATGTTTGTCGATCTGGATGACGCCGGAATTGGCAGTAGATATCTTGATCTTGGGTGGCCTTTCATCATGCAGTTTGTAGACTTTAATCATGATACCGAAGAGATGAATTATCGCTTTGATCTGGCTAAAAGCTTCCTTAGAGGATATTACGGCGAAGAAGAATTGACGAAAGAAGAATACGATCTGATCTTTTTAGGCGCAGAACAGATGCACATTTCATACATGCAGACTTATGGTCCATATGCTGTGGATTCATTATGGAAAATCCTAAATTTCGGCATAGATCAAAAAGAAACCTTGTGGGATATGATTACTTGTAAGTAGCAATATCAGGAGGAAAGATGCTGATGAATATTGTGGTATATTGCGGGTCAACAAGTGGGAATAATGAGAAGTTCACAGAGTCAGCAAGGACACTGGGCAAATGGATAGGCGAAAACGGACACACTCTTGTTTACGGCGGGGCCAGCAAAGGCCTCATGGGAGCTGTAAGTGACAGTACTTTGGAAGCAGGCGGCAAAGTTATCGGAGTTCTCCCCGACGTTCCACAGATTCAGGAGAGGAAACATCATGGCCTTACTGAGTACATAGAGACTGCCACCATGGCCGAGAGAAAAGCAAAAATGATCGAGCTGGCAGATGCTTTTGTGGCTCTCCCCGGCGGCATTGGAACCCTGGATGAAATCACAGAAGTAATGGCTCTTGGGAGTCTTGATATCACTACCTGTCCCATCGTCTTTTTCAATACAGACGGATATTATCAGCCATTTAAGGGCGTCATTGATAATGTCATAAATAACGGCCTTGGACAGAAGGAGTACTTTAGAAGGGTTCTCTTTTCTGAGGATATGGAAGAGATAGCGGAGTTTATAAGCAAGAAGTGATATCATAGATTTATCAAATTGATGCTGGAGTTAGTGCTTGGGGCGATAATGTGGTAAGTGGTAATGCTAATGCTAATGCCGGGATTGATGCTGAGGCAGTACCTGGTTTTTTTGCTGTTGTGGCTATTTGGTTTAGCCTTGTTGAGGCTTTGGGGGAGAGCTTGTCATGAAAAACATCAGACATCAAGTGGAAGAGGATTATTTTACGCAGACATATTTTGGCGTCGAAGACGGGAGAGACTATATAACAGTCTCAGTCAGGTGCCCATTGGAGTTGGCGAAAGACTACGCGGCAGCAGTATTGAAATGCAAGGCTGAAGATATCAAGGTCATTTCCGGTTTCTGGTATGCAGACGACGAGGATCTGTACGATAAAGACCCAAAGATCCCTTGCAGCAGAGTCCAGGTGTTTTATAGGGGATGAAGAAAATATTGAAGAGATATTATAAAAGAGTATAAATAAGTGAATAATAATATTTGGTTTATCAAGGCGGGAAGAAATTCCTGCCTTTTTCAATGGAAAAATATTGCAGAAAAATAACGCAGGAAAAGAAACTAAAAATCCATTTAATTATCCTTTAAGCCGCAGTTTACGAGGGTTTTAGATATGTGAGGGATAATAAATATATATCATGGAATAGTATGTGTTTATGGAGTTGGATTGGCAGAAAGGCAGTCACGCCTCTATTTTGGGAAAAATTAGAAATTCCTCTGCGCGAGAAGCCTGTTTGAGCTTGTGATGAGGGCAGCCGCGCCTCTATTTTGGGAAAAATTAGAAATTCCTCTGCGCGAGAAGCCTGTTTGAGCTTGTGATGAGGGCAGTCACGCCTCTATTTAGAGGAAAATTAGAAATTCCTCTGCGCAGAAAGTCTTTTTGAGCTTGTGATGAGGACTGTCACGCCTCTATTTTGGGAAAAATTAGAAATTTCTCTGCGTGAGAAGCTTGTTGAAGCTGATGATGAAGGTAGTCACGCCTCTATTTAGAGGGAAATTAGAAATTCCTCTGCGCAAGAAGATTACTTGAGCATACCTGGTCCCTAGATATAACTATTCTGAGAGCGTTTAAGGAAAACAGGAATCTATGCTATTGAATGTTTACAAGAAAGGCAGGTGTTTATATGAATTGTCCTAATTGCGGTCTTGATTTAAATGGTCATGAGAGATTTTGTCCTAACTGCGGATATGGCCTGAAAGGTGAACAGTACAGAGCGCAGGTTCCTACGCAGGCGCCTGCGCCGGATAATAGTGAAATATTGGCAGAGCTTAAGCGAATCAATATGCAGCTGGAAGACGGAAACAGGCAGAGAGCTAAGCTTGCGGATGCACTTGGACAGCTTATTTCCAGCGGAGCATTGTTGAACTTTTTGAAGAGATAAATTGTATTATTCATAGTATAACTAGAAAAAGAGCATCGCTTCGGCGATGTCCTTTCGTTTATGTGAGGAGCATTTATAAATTATTAGTCTCAGGGTATGGGGTATTGAATTAAAATGGACCACCTCGTCCCCCAGGTCCAAAATAATGTAGTATGATATTTATAGAAAGAAGCGAAATGGGGGGTCAATATGCATTCTGATTCTAAAAAGAGTACAGTATCGTTCTGGTCATTCGTGTGGCTACTGGGACTTGCCGGACAGCTTTGCTGGAATATGGAAAACCAGTGGTTTAACACCTTCGTGTATGCAAAAATCGCAAAGGATCCGACTATTATCTCGTGGATGCTGGCAATATCTGCCATGGCAACAACAGTCTCCACATTTTTATTCGGATGCATATCCGACAGAAAAGGAACCCGAAAAACGCTTATATCAGTTGGGTATATTTTGTGGGGAATCTTTACAATTCTTTTTGGAACAACGGAATTTCTGAGGAATCAGGAAAATCAAAATGCTTCCATCATAGGTGTTGCATTTGCTGTCATTGCAGCTGACGCAATCATGAGTTTCTTTGGTTCCATGGGAAATGATATAGGTTTTAACGCCTGGATCAACGACTACATGACTCCGGAAAACTCAGGAGCATTGGGTGCTGCTCTTGCAGTTCAGCCTGTCATCGGAACGATCGCAGGAACAATTCTTGGCGGTCTTCTTGTGGGTGCAGATGACAATTACATGCGACTTTTTGTGGTAATTGGTGGAAGCGTGATATTGCTCGGATTGTATTCTCTTTTTGGAATGAAGGATGCCGAGTCTCTTCGCCCTTCTGTTAAGGGAAGCTTTTCACAGCAGTTTTTCTCTATTTTCAATATAAAAGAATACTTAAAGCACAGGGAGCTTGTCTTCGTAAACTTGATGCTGGCAGTTTACTTTATTTCTTTCAATGTTTATTTTTCACATCTTGGAAACTTCATGATCTATTATCTTGGCTTTACGGCTGATACTATGGGCCTGATCGAGGGCGTGGGGCTTCTTATCGCCATGTTTACGACCATTCCTGCAATTAAGCTTATTCAAAAAGGAAAATCAGCGCTGATAATTTTGGTAGCTATCATTATCAATTCCATAGGCCTTTTAATAATCGGCCTGCTTGTATCACCCACTAACGTTGATCCTTCCACTATCTGGAATCCGCATCTTTTGGCAGGTGTGCTGTTTGTAGGCATCGGATACATGCTGTTTTTGCAAACCATCACCGTTTGGTCAAAGCGCCTGTATCCTGAGGATTCAAGGGGCCAGTTTGAAGGTATACGTATTATTTTCTATGTCCTTATACCCATGGTGGTTGCTCCGCTTATCTCCAATCCCATCATAAAAAGAAGCGGCGAGTTTGTGGATGAGTACGGCTTTACAGAGTATCTTCCTACAAACGCAGTGTTTATTGCAGGATTTGTCGTAGTTCTGTTAACCATCATTCCGCTGTATTTTGCACAAAGAAAGAGTATGGAAAAATCATGAAAAAACTCACAGACTATGGAAAAATAAGTCGCCTGACTGATCAGATTAGCGTTGAAAAACCATATCCGCTTTCAATACTGGAAGGGATTCAAAACGGCGAAATATTTGTGGATGATGTGGACTCGCCAAAGGTTGCACTTATCTGGCACTATTGCGGGTTTGCCAACATCCTTGGCGACTACAATGAGAGATTCATTGAAGAAACTGTGTCAATGATGCGAAAACCACTTGATGGTCACTCGGGGCGTCTGGCGCTGCAGGCAGAAAACGATCTGAAGTTGCAGGAGATGATACTGAAAACGCCGGGAGTTTCTAAATATGATCGATATATTTTTGAATTTCGTGGAGAGAAAAATGTCACAGCACCCGTCACAGGATTAAAGCCCAAAGAAATAAACGCAGATAATTACGACTTGATGAGGGGATGGATAGTTCCGACATTTTCATGGGAGAACAAGAATGCCTTTTTGGAAAAAGGATTTGGATATTTTTTGATCGAAGACGGACGTATGGCAGCTTGTGCGTTTTCTGCCGGAGTCTCAAAGGATTATGTGGATATCGGAGTGGAGACGGCAGAAGAATGCCGGGGAAAAGGATATGGAAAAATCGTTGCTTCGGCAATGGTAAAAGAAACGCTTCGAAGAGGAAAAACACCTTCATGGGGCTGCGATACGAGGAATGAAGCATCCATGAAAATAGCCTGCTCTGTCGGATTTGAAATAATCGGAACACATCCATGGTACAAATATGAAGGTTGATAACATAAATAGTTCCACAAGTAGTAGTTTTTGTAATAACGGATGAATATGTTTCACTTAAGTTACCTCTAGGACCATCTTTTATATTGATTCTTATCGCGAACCAGAAGTTTTTCTGCGACCATATCGCGACGAAGCGTACAGAAATCGTCATGAAAATCAGCGATGATGATATTCACTTCACGCTCTGTGTAACTGCGGTCAGGCTCAAAAGCTTTAGCGATTTCCTCAAGAACAATGCGTTCTTTTTTTCGCTGGGTAGGAATACTTTTAAGTTTGCCATATTCAAAGAAGCTGTCTATTACCTTTTTTCTGTAGTTTTCGTCTCGCTCTGCCTGCAGATCTTTTTCCTCTGACTCTTCCCTAAGGATATCAAGAATTGATACATTAAAGACCTCATCATTGATGGAGTAAATGGTATAGTACTGTTCCTTGCGCGATTTCACGGCTCCAACGTCCACAAGCTTTTTCAGGTGAAAAGAGATTGTGGCAGGGGTGAGGCTTAATCGCTCGGAGAGGCGCTCTACGTACATTTCCTCCTCGATGAGAGACTTTAAAATCTGTATTCTTGATTTGTCTGCAAGACATTTGAAAAGAGCAATTGCCTGTGATTCAGTCATGCTACCTCCTTAAAAGAGCTCGTCAATCTTTTCCAGAATCTCGGAAACCGCGGAAAGCTTGGCTTCTTCGATCAGAATCTTGTAACTGTCATCATGAGCTTTGGCCTGCTCCAGGGACTTCTGCCACTGGCCTGTTATGTTTCCAAATGTTGATAAAAAGGTATCTTTAACATTGCCGTCAGAAGCTTTCTTGGTCGCTGCTCCAAACACGGCTTTGCAGATATCATAGATATTGGATTTGGCCTTTAAGATGTTGCTCTCGTCCATCCTGTCCTGGGATGCCAGATCCTTGACCTCTGCCAGCACTAAGGCCTTTTTCTCATCAAGAAAATCAAATAATTCTTTTTCTTTCTCGTTCATCAGATAATTCCTTACTCTTTCCAAATAAATTCTCCGTGGCCGATCAGATCGTTGTGGAAGTCAGCCTCGTTAGTTCCTCCAAACATTGTGTTATCGCCAATGCCAAGATGGAAGGTGCCTATCATTTTTTCATCCAGAACTGCGCAGCCGCAAAGGCTTGTAACTCCGGGATTCATGCCAAATCCAAGCTCGCAGACAGTGACGTTTTCAGGGCCGAATTTTTCAATAAGGGCGTTAAGTTCATCGTTGTTTGAGCTTGTAATAACGCCATCTTTTATGGAGAGTACAACCTTGTCGAAATCATGTCTGGCTCTGGGGTTCTCCGGATCAGGGAGATATATCTTTTCAAAGAAAATCTCACCGTTTGTCTGATTCTCCATGGGTGCGATGTTGATCTCACCGCAGGGAATATCACCGTCTCCCGCATCAATATCCCATGATCTGTCTCCGAATGAAATTTCGAGGCTGTAATTGTCACCGGTTTTAATTGTAACACCACTGAAACGGCTGTTGGCAGATTTGAGTTCCTCGCATTTCTGTCTGAGGGAATTATAATCTATATCCATTGCAGCTTCCATGCGAGCTTTGTAATCTTCAGGGGCAAGGCCCTCTTTTGAAGCCATAACCTCAGTGGGAACGCGAAGCTGAAGCATCTTCTTTTTGGATGCGCATGTCTGGAAAAGTCTACCCATATATCCGCCGAGAAGTCCCATTTTTTCAGGATCAAGCGGCTTGGTAAGAACGCCCACAGGTCTCTCCATAAGGTCGATGATCACATCAGCATCTTCGTACAATTTGAAAAACTTGTCGCTATAGGTGTGCTCGGTGGCATTTTCATTGATAAGCTGACTAATACTGAGGTTCTGTACCACCATTACCGGTGTTGCGCCGGCAGCAGCTATCTCAGCCTGAAGAAAACCAATATCCTCACTGAAGCTGTCATTCATCCAGTACTGAATAAGTACAAGGTCTCCGGTTTCTATGCTTGATGCAGCGACTATTTTTTTATATGTATCTCGTTTCATAATATCCTCCTCACAATTTCTAATTAGATGATTATCTAAATATAAACACATCTATTATTTTTGTCAATATAATATTAGTGAGGAGAGGTTTTTTTATTTACTATATTCTCTGAGGGCATAGTAATAGTATTTGCGCAGATTTTCCTTAAGTGAAGCCGGTTCTATTACTATGGCATCCCTTCCAAAACGCTTGAAGTATTCTTCAAGCTGCAATTCGGGCCAGTCAAAGTAGTAGAGGTCGCCGTCTATCTTTGACACAAGAGGCCTGTTCTTGGTGACAACCTTAAATTTTCTAACTCCATATTTATTTAATTTGATGACAGCAGATACCGTTTTCGATACTGATTGAGGGCTCCGGATAGCTTTTCCCTGGAGCTCTTTTTGCAGCTCTGAATCAATTTCAAATTTATCTGATGTTACGAAGGCGCTCCTGATTCTTGAGATTCTGAAGGTATGCGGAGTGCGAGTACGGGCATCGCAGCACAGAAGGTAGTTGCACTGTTCTTCTTTAGAAGGCGCAATAAAGTAAGGCTCCACAGCAAAGGATTTGTCATCCTCAGAAGATGTTGTTGTGAAGGTGAGCACACGACTTTCCTTAAGCGCTTTTTCTATATCTTCGTAGGTATCCTTAAAAATGATGGATTCTCTCTGGCTCCTTGGAATGGACAGATATGAATTGAACATGTCCTTAAGATACTGCGAGAGGGAAGTATCACGTAGCATGTTGTTTTCTATAATTCGAATTATGTCATAGGATGATCCGCTGACAGTCAACGTAACAGCTATATTTTTGGAACTGGATATCCTATCGTTCTTTATGTATGTGCTGACGATTTTGTCTGCCAGATGGGCAGCATCTGCATCAGATATGGATGTCATCTCTGTGAGATCGCTCATTATGTTGTTTAACAGAGCCTCGCTGTCATGCCTGTATTGATCGAAGTAGTTGACGATCAGGATTTTCAGGAAGGCATTGAGGTTTACAGTTTCATCCTTCTTAGTGAATTCAAAAAGCTCTGCATCGTTAATAAGTCTTGATCTTGTATCCTCGGATAAATAAATTTTATATTTCTCAGTCATGGCACGCCTCTTAAATGGGGTTGTAAAAATAATAAATATCTATGTGTTTTGTGGGTCCATTGTATCATATTGGGGTTGCGATATGTATGCTAACTGCATCTTTTTATATCCAATTAACTGGGCTAAGATAAAATCACAGAAAGGCAAAAGACACATACAGCAATTTGGTTGGCACAGTCGGATTTCGGTTCGGCTTTGTGGGTTCAAATCCCACCCTTCCCTTTTGGGGAAGTGTGTCTTGTAAGGCTGAAATACAGTAATCAAATAGATACGAACAGCAATAATTCCAATGGTTCGCTACATGGTAGCACCTGGCTTATAACCAGGCATTCGATGGGTTCGAATCCCATCACATATTTAAAGGTTGTATCTAGTGGATTAGGAGGAAAAGAAAATGTTGGAGTTTTTAAAGAAGGAAGCAAATAAAACATATACAGAAAACGGCGCAGTTACTTATGCATCCACTCAGTCTGAGTGCCTTGATATGTTTGCGACAATCGGTGCCCTTAGAAATGCTTCTGAGGATGATATAGTTTGCAGATTCATTAAGGCGTATGCAGAAGATGCTGATCTTGCCATGAAGATGCTCTTTTTTGCAAGAGATATCAGAGGTGGTCTTGGAGAGAGAAGAGTGTTCAGGGTAATCCTTGAGTACCTTGCTATGACTGAGCCTGAATCTGTAAAAAAGAATATTGAGAACGTGGCTGAATACGGCAGATTCGATGACCTTCTTGCTCTAATTGGTACTCCTGTAGAGAAGAAAGTAATGGCTTACATTGCTAAGACTTTAAAGAAGGACATCGAGATTATGAACGGTTTTCAGGAAGAAAATGAAACTGTTTCACTTCTTGCCAAGTGGCTTCCTTCCGTTAATACAAGCAATAAGGAAGCTGTAAAAAATGCAAGAAAGATCGCAAGAGCCATGGGCATGACTGATGCCGAGTACAGAAAAACATTGTCTGCGCTCAGAGCACAGATCAGAATCATAGAGAATAATTTAAGAGAAAAGGATTACACCTTCGATTATGAAAAGCAGCCTTCTAAGGCGCTCTATAAGTACAGACAGGCTTTTTTAAGAAACGACCAGGAAAGATATACAGCTTTCATAACAAAGGCAGAGGCTGATCCTTCCATCATGCATACAGGTACACTTACTCCTTATGATGTTATTGCGCCTGTGATAAAAAGAGTAGCATTTTCAGAGGACGAAAGACATGCCATGAATGCCACGTGGAATGCTCTGGAGAATTATGCTGGTGCCGAAAATTCACTTGTTGTAGTTGATGGTTCAGGTTCTATGTACTGCGGTGTAAATCCGCTTCCGGCAGCAGTTGCGCAGTCACTTGGCATATATTTTGCTGAGAGAAATACAGGCGCTTTTCATAACCATTTCATAACCTTTTCCACCAATCCCAGATTAGTGGAGATAAAGGGAAGAGATATTGTGGAAAAAGTGCGTTACTGTATGCGTTTCAATGAATGCAGCAATACGGATATAGCCAGAACTTTTGCGCTTATTCTCAGAACTGCTGTAAAGAATAACCTTACACAGGCAGATATGCCGGAAAAGCTCTACATCATCTCTGACATGGAATTCGATTACTGTGCGGGTAATGCGAATATGACCAATTTCGAATATGCCAAGGCTGAGTTTGAGAGATATGGTTATAAACTTCCTCAGATAGTTTTCTGGAATGTGGAGAGTCGAAACAGTCAGCAGCCAGTGAAGATGAATGACAGAGGAGTGGCGCTTGTTTCAGGCTGCAATCCTCAGATTTTCTCCATGTTAAAAGAAGGAAATCTTGAGCCATACAGATTTATGATGAGTGTCCTTTCATCAGAAAGATATGATAGGATCGTTGCTTAAAGGATGAATGGGCTGGCAGAATGGAGCTGACAGCCATATATAAAAGGTGCATACAGCAATGAACTACATCGACTGTCAATCGAACAATCTGCCCCGAGGGGGCAGAGGCACCTTGCAAAGAGGAAAAAATAATGAACACAATTGAGATTAAGGGAAAAGTAAATACAGCCATCTGCTACGCCAAGGTAGTGGAGGATGAGGCTATAGAGCAGATCAGAAGAATGTGCGATTTTCCCATGACAGAAGGATCAAAGATAAGAATCATGCCTGACGTCCATGCAGGAAAGGGCTGCACTATCGGCACGACCATGACCATCAAAGATAAAGCAGTACCCAATGTTGTGGGCGTGGACATCGGATGTGGCATGTACACAGTTAACCTTGGCAAAAATCCAATCGACCTTGAAAAGCTTGATGCGACGGCTTTTCTTATACCTTCCGGAAGAGATGTGTGGGAGGGGAGAACAGAGAAGTTCGACCTCACAGAGCTTAGATGTTATCGAATGCTCAAAGAGACAAAGCGTCTCGAGAGATCCCTGGGAACACTTGGCGGAGGTAATCATTTCATCGAGGTGGACAAGGCAGCAGATGGAACTCAGTACCTTGTGATCCATTCCGGTTCCAGAAATCTTGGCAAGCAGGTGGCAGAGTACTACCAGTCACTGGCAGTTGACCTTGATAAGGGTATCGGCGAGTATTTTGAGGCAAGGGATGAACTTATCAGAACTTATAAAGAGCAGGGGAGACGCTCTGAGATTCAGGCTGCGTTAAAAGAGCTTTATAATAAAAAGTACCATGAATATCCCGGAACCATGCCTGCTGATCTTTGCTTTTTATCAGGAAAATATCTTGATGACTATCTCCATGATGTTGAGATTTGCCAACGTTTTGCCAGAAGAAATCGTGAAAAGATGGCTGAGATATTGGTGGAGAAAGCAGGACTTGGAGGTGGAGAGGCTTTTCATACAATCCACAACTACATCGACACAGATGAGATGATTTTGAGAAAAGGCTCAATAGCTGCACACAAGGGAGAGAAGGTTCTGATTCCAATAAACATGAGAGACGGATCTGTGCTTGCTGTGGGAAAGGGCAATCCCGAGTGGAATTACTCTGCGCCTCACGGTGCCGGAAGAATAATGTCCAGAACCGCCGCAAAGAACAACCTTTCCATGGAAGAGTACAAGGAGTCCATGAAGGGGATTTTCACATCATCTGTATGCGAGGCCACAATCGATGAGGCGCCTATGGCCTACAAGTCACTTGATGACATCATCGATGTAATAAAGGAGTCTGTAGAGATAGTTGATGTGATGAAGCCTATTTATAATTTTAAGGCAGCTGGATGAAATGGGACTTCGCCGCTATGGACCGATAAATAAAGAAAAAATTGGGGGCATATTTTTCAGAAATGGATAGTATGCCCCTTTTTTGTTGGGATATAATAGGTACAGCGACGAACCGGTAAAGAGGGGGAATTGTATGGAAAATGTGAACGGAAACTGGATAATGTACGGTGTGGACTGGGATGACCCGGAGTGTCTGCGCACGGTTCAGGATGCAATAAACTACATAAATGAAGTAGGATTTCTGCCACTTTTCAAAAATGATATTCCGGGATTTTCACTGGAGGAACGCACTGTTCCGGGCTACTGGTGGTGCGGAGATCCCAAGGTTGATCCCTGGGAGTGGCGAGAGATCATCGCCAGAAGCGGCGAAATTGCATATGGCAAATTTTTTGAAAAAAAGGCCGGCTTTATCTCTAAGGAATGGCTACCCTATTTCGTCAATTTCAGGCGGGATGGCTATGACTTTGATGCTCTTTGGGATGATGAGAAGGCATCAAGAAAACAGAAAAAGATAATGGACATCTTTGAAACTGAGGATGAAATATATACCAACGAAGTCAAGTTAAGGGCAGGTTTTGGCAAAGGTGGAGAGAAGGGGTTCGAGGGAGTAGTCACAGACCTTCAGGCAAAAACCTACCTCTGCGTAAAGGACTTCAGACAGAGGAAAAACAAAAAGGGCGAGTACTACGGCTGGTCCATCGCGGTGTATGCAAAGCCAGAAACTCTCTGGGGATATGACTTTGTCACCTCCAGATATGGTGAGACGCCTGAAGAATCAGGGAAGGCCATAGAAGAGCACATAAAAGAAATATTCCCCATTGCATCCAAAAGTCAGATAGCAAAACTATTAGCTGGATCAGGATCATCGACTAAAAGCAAGAAGGCTCGTGCTCCTAAGGAATGGATCATTCCTGCCAATCCCAAGTACTATGACATAGTTCACGCATTTGATAATGCTGAGGAGATAGACTGGAAGCAGGGAGCAGGAATCATAACCGAAGATACGGTTTACGTGTATGTTGGTGCTCCTGTGTCTGCGGTAATGTACAAGTGCACAGTCACTGAAACGGACATCCCATATGACTACTCGGATAAAAATCTGACCATAACAGCACTTATGAAGATCAAACTGGAAAAAAGGTATCCAGAGGATAGTTTTACTTTCCAGGTTCTTAAGGACAAGTACGGAATAAATGCAATCAGAGGGCCTAGGGGAATAACTGACAGCTTGAGTGATGCGCTAAAATGAATCGAAAAGTATGTATACTACAAGGCTAATGACAGCTTTATGAAACTGTGATAATGTACGATCTCTTCCCCCTCACATATGGTCATAACGACGCACAAAATAAATCTGTATTGAAAGCAAAACTTTAAATCACACGAGCATACTATCATCTAATGTCCAACAAATGTCCACAATAGCAGTGATAGTTATTCAAAGGGATTACAATTGGGAGTATACGATTCATAAATGAATGGTATGCTTCTTTTTTGTTGGCTATAATAAGTGAAGTGATAGAAATAGATATAAGGTTAAGGTGTAAAAATGGAGTTCTTTGATATTACTGATGAAAATGGAACGCCTACAGGCGAGACAGTTAGCAGAAGTGAGGCCCATGATAAGGGAATATTGCACAGGACTGCTCACATTTGGGTTGTTAGAAAAAAGGGTGATTCATGGCAGGTGCTGCTTCAGAAACGAAGCGCTGAGAAGGAATCATTTCCTTTAATGTATGACACATCTTCTGCCGGTCACATTCAGGCCGGGGACGAACCGCTGGAATCAGCACAGAGAGAGCTGTTTGAGGAGCTGGGAATCGACGCAGGCGAAGATGATCTCACATTTGCCGGTAAGTTCCATATAAACTATGAAATGGAATTCCATGGAAAGATGTTCAGGGACAACGAGGTTGCCTTCGTATATGCTTATGAAAAACCTGTTGATGAGACTAAACTTGTGCTTCAGACAGAGGAAGTGGAAGAAGTAAAATGGTTTGATATTGAGGAAGTACGCAAGGGCTGTGAGCACCGCGATGATACTTTCTGTGTACCGACTGAAGGACTTGAAATCATTACGGAATATCTCAAAAATGGACCACCAACCCCGTCCCCCAGGACCAAAATTTAGAGGAAAGCGATGATAACAATTTCAAAACAACAAGCCAGACAGTTTATTCTTTCAAAGCAGGGACTGATTGGGGCATATCGTTTTAAGGGAAAAGACGGAGCCTATGATTATGTCAGGCAGGCCGGATGTATTCAGTATGATCCGGTGGATGTCTGCGGAAAAAATGCCGAGCTCACATTGCAATCCCGGGTTAAAGGCTTCAAAAAATCCATGCTTCAGGAACTCCTATATGAGGACAGAAAACTCATTGACTACCCGGATAAGGAGCTTTCCATATGGCCTGCACAGGACTGGCCGTATTTTTCTTCCTACAGGGAAAGGAGCCTTGAGTTGGGACGTACCTTCGAAGGATTAGAGGAACTTAAGGAGCAGGCTATAGCGTATATCGATGAAAACGGCCCAGTTTCAAGCGACATGCTTCCGATAGAAGGAGAGATTTACTGGCATTCATCAATGCATTGGAGCGGCAACTGGGACAAAAAATCAGCTGCTGCAAGATCCGTTCTTGAACAGCTATATACTGATGGAGAGCTCGTTATTCACCATAAAAAGGGAAGCCGCAAGTTCTATGATCTGGCGGGAAAACATTTGCCGGAATCTATTTTGAATGCTGAGAATCCCTGCGGAGATGATGAGAGTTTTTTATGCTGGCGAGTACTTAGAAGAATCGGTGCGGTTGGCCTTCTTTGGGACAAGAATAGTACAGCTTTTCTTGGGCTAAACATTAATGCCGAGATGCGGAAAAAGATATTGGCAAGGCTTACGGATGAAGACAAAATCTGTCCTGTTATGGTGGAAGGCATGAAAACCACATTCTATTATCTTTCTTCCGACGATGCCCTGATGAAAAAAATAATTGAAGGAAGTGCGGATCTAAAACCCAGGATGTCGTTTATAGCACCACTTGATCCTTTAATGTGGGACAAGTCACTAATCCTTGCGTTGTGGGATTTTCAGTATTCTTGGGAAATATACACACCAGCAGTAAAGCGTAAGTATGGGTACTACACCTTGCCCATTCTTTTTGGTGAAAAGTTCGTGGGAAGGATAGAGGCTATTCCAGACAGGAAAAATAAGATCCTTTCCGTAAAAGGATTATGGTGGGAGCCGGGAATCCGGAAAACCAAAAAGCTGGACGCAGCACTTTTAAGTACACTGAAAGCGTTTAGCAAATTTAACGACTGTATTTTTGATGAAGGAGTATCATGAGAAAAGCAAGAACAGAAAAAGAAAATGCGATCAGAGAAAAGATAATCTCTGAACTATATGCAAATGAGTATAACAAGTTCATTGGATTTGAAGTGCTGGAGCTAAGTCCGACCTACAGTAAATCCAGGGTTAAGTGCGATGAGAGACTTCACAACACATACGGAAGCATTCATGGCGGAGCGCTGCTTTCTTTTGTTGATGTCATGGCGGGTGCTACAGGAAGCATGAGCGGTTACTATGTGACGACGGTTTCTGCTAATCTGAATTTCCTTTTGCCTGCAGTGAATACGGAGTATATATATTGTGAATGCATGAAGCTGAAAACAGGAAAACATATCCTGGTATTTGATATCAGAGTGACTGATGATAACGGTAATCTTCTTGATAGCGGTGAGTTTTCATTCTTCGCCAGCAAGGTACAGGTACTTGGGGATAACCTAAAGTTTTAGGGAGGATCTTTCCGGCGAAACTGAGATTGTATTTTTGAAAAATAAATAACCTCTAAGCCGGAAGAATAAAGTGCTTGTCTGATGAGATTGGTAGTATAATATTTTTATCGTTATTAAAACATCGTTGGAGGAGGAACAAAAATGGCAGACATAGCAGGAATTCTCAAACAGATTAATGGTAACAAAGAGTTAATGGCGCAGATAGCCAAGGCTGATCCGGCTCAGGCCAAGGAGCTTTTCAAGAAAGCAAACATTGACGTGGACGAGTCAGATATCAAGAAGGTACAGGCTGCTGTAGCAGATGGAAAACTTGATCTTAACGATATCAAAGATCTCGCAGGCGGATTATTTAAGAAATGATTTCAGCGGAGCGGTACGAAAATGTACCGCTCTTATTTTTTGATATTAAAAATTATATAGTGGGAGGATTATTGGACTCGATTTTCTGTATCATGGAAAATGAGGGAAAAGCCAATAATCCTCCCTTTTTATCTATTTATCTTTTTTTACAAAAAATCTTAAGAAATCGAGGGCAAAATTCTATGTTTATTGACACCGTTAACAATTTCATGACCAGCTTCTTGGCGCAGTTCGGGCTTAAATGGGACTTTTTTTATTTTATGATAGGTTATATGAGTATCATGTCACTTTTGGATTATTTCTATGAGTTTAGAAAGGAAATGGATGAAGAGGATGAGGAAGATACCTTTTTTCATAGACACTGATCTGAGGTACTGCGATTCAATGTAAATTGTGGGCTTTATTTTGGCGCGCCTTGATACTACAATTACTGATGGAGCAAAAACTTGATGTTAGGATGAAACAATAGGTAAATGAAGACTAAGAGTTATGAAGATTTTGCAGTCTGGATTAATGAGAAGTGAAGGAAAAAAGTATGAAGAAAAAGAAACTTCTGGTGGTATTCCCGGGGATTGGATATCACTGTGATAAGCCGCTTTTGTATTACGGCAGGAAAACAGCAGCTGAAGCCGGTTATGACGAGGTTATAAATATCGGCTACAGTTGCCCTGTTCAGAACATTCGCTGTGATAAGGAAAAAATGAGGCAGGCCTTTGATGCTCTTTATGCGCAGGCTAAGGAGAGTCTTAGCGGCGTAGCTTTTGATGAATACGCAGATGTCATTTTCATGTCTAAGAGCATCGGAACCGTAATTGCGGCTGCATTTGAAAAAGAGTATGAGATAAAGGGCGTAAGACACGTGCTTTACACGCCGCTGGCAGAGACTATCGAGGTCCTTAATGGGGAAAAGAATATCGACGCGATAGCATTTATCGGCTCAGACGATCCCTGGAGCGATGTTCCTAAAGTGGTAGAGATGGCAAAGAGACAGGGGATTCCAATGCACCTCTATGAAGGTGTTAATCATTCACTTGAAGGAAAAAACACTCTTGAAAACATCGAGATACTTGGGAAAGTCATGAAGAAAACTAAGCATTTTATAGAAAAATAATGGGAGGAAAATGATACTTGAGGTGCAAGTATCACAGAGAAATTTGTTGGTATAAAAAAGAAATGGTTATGGCAGGTGCTCATGAAAGGGAGTGAGTACCTGCCAATTTATGTCTAAGAGAAATTTTTTAATACTCGTATAAAGCTGAATCATCAATGTCTGAAACCTTTGCAAAGCCGGTATTGCTCATGATGTATCGAAGCTCGTTTCCGATTTCTGTAAGGAATTTTGAAACGCCGGGAGCTCCGTCTTTTTCAAGAGAAGGCATCATTGATCTTCCAACAGCTGCAGCGTCTGCTCCAAGAGCCAGAGCTTTGTAGACATCAGCACCGCTGGCAATGCCGCAGTCTACAATGATTGTCATATCTTTATCTTTTAGTGCTTCCTTGATATCAGGCAGGATCATCATCGGAGGAACTGCATAGGGAAGTCGTCCGTGATGGTGACTTACTATAATTCCTTTTGCACCGATCTCTGCGCATTTTCCTTTTTTGATGTTCAATGAAATTTTGATTCATGCGTTAATGTTGAAAAAATATGAAAGATATAATTTGCAAAATACAGTATAATTATGCAGTAAACTAATATTTTTCTTGGAGGGTGAGATATGAGGTTTCTGGGTAACTTGATATGGATTATATTTGGAGGATTTTTCAGTGCGCTTGGATGGTGGCTTGCCGGTATTTTTTGGTGCATCACTGTTCTGGGAATTCCGATAGGAATACAGTGCTTTAAGCTGTCGACGATTTCCCTTTGTCCATTTGGAAAAGAGATAGTTGATGAAGGCGGAGCAGGTTCATTTCTTTTGAATTTGTTGTGGATGCTCATTTCAGGACTTGAGCTGGCACTTGGCAATGCTCTGATTGGCATTATCTTATGTATTACGATCGTAGGAATCCCCTTTGGTAAGCAGTATTTCAAGATCGCGAGACTTGCACTGTTTCCCTTTGGCGCAAGAGTTGTGAAAAAATAAAAAATAAACGGTTAGTGATTTGAATGATTTCAGTCACTAACCGTTTTTTATTACTCTTCAATCCTTCTAAAAATGTTTGCCAGCAGAGCGCCGGATATGTTGTGCCACACCGAGAAGATAGCGCCGGGAACTGTGGCCATGGCAAGGTCAGGAAATGCTGTTCCTGCAAGTGAAGTCGCAAGTCCTGAATTTTGCATTCCAATCTCGATGGCAAGAGCCTTTTTCCTGGTCATTGGAAGACCAAGGATTTTTCCAAGGATAAAGCCAACTGCATAGCCAAGAAGGTTATGAAGGATGACCACAACAAACACGATAGCGCCTGTTTCCAGAATTCGTTCTGAGTTATGAGAAACTACCGCCGCTACGATGAGAGCGATGGCTGTAACTGAAATCAGTGGCAGTACTTCGGATACTTTTTCTGTATATTTCCCACAGAATTTGTTAATGATAAAACCCAGAGCTATGGGAACGATGACCACTTTGATGATGGATACGAACATACTTAGCATGTCCACAGTTACAGTTGTTTTCAGCAGAAGATAAGTGATGAAAGGCGTAAGGAAAGGGGCCAGCAGAGTATTCACACTGGTCATGCCTACAGAGAGTGCCACATCACCTTTGCTAAGGTATGTCATGACGTTACTGGCTGTTCCGCCGGGACAAGTTCCAACCAGGATTACGCCGGCAAGGAGCCCTGCTTCAAGTCCGAATATTTTTCCAAGAGCAAATGCCAAAAGCGGCATGATCGTAAACTGAGCAATGCAGCCGATGATGATGTCTTTTGGTCTTTTAAATACTATTGCGAAGTCTTCAAATTTTAGTGTTAGCCCCATGCCAAACATTACTACCATCAGAAGGTAGTTGATCCATGATGTCTGTATCCACAGACATGATCCCGGCACAAATAGTGCAAGCGCAGCAACCACAAGAACAATTACTGCCATATACTTTCCAACAAATTCACTTACTTTTTTCATTTTGAATATCCCCCTAATCCGGCGCCGCTGCGGGTGCCATCTATTGTTTGGGGACAGTATACTGCATCTTTTTAAAATGTACAGGCCCTTTTTTCAAGAAATTTTAAAAAAGTAAAAAATGATTTGAACATCTTGGTACAGTTGATGTTATGATAATTGAGACAGATAGTTGATCATGTTTGAGTATATAAATATACGGTTTTTTATGAGGGAACAGAACATGAAGAAAACACTGATTTTTATCGTGGGGGTCGTTATGGCTTTTGGACTATTTGGCTGCGGTATTAAAAATTTTGGTGGTGATGCCGGCGGGAAAAATGCTGAAGGCACATGCGGCGATAACATAACCTGGAAGTATGATAAAAAAGAAAAGACCATGACTATTTCGGGAACCGGTGAAATGGTGGTTCCTGAAAAATTCATGTGGTCTGATTATAAGATTGAAAAACTTGTGATCGGCGAGGGTATAACGTCGGTTGCAGCTCTCGCTTTTTATTCTAACAGCAGCCTCAAGGGCGAGCTGGTTTTGCCGGAAAGCCTTAAGTCTATAGGTGAGTTTGCTTTTTATGGATGCGATGGACTGACAGGTGAACTGAAGATTCCGGATGGAGTTGAAACTGTCGGGGACTATGCGTTTACAAGGTGTACCGGTTTCTCCGGGCTCAGTATTCCCAAATCATTGAAAAACATAGGCGTAGAGACCTTTGAAGGCATGAGCGGTTTGAACTGTGGTCTTGTCTTTCCGGATGGCCTGGAAAGGATTGAGCGCTGTGCCTTCAACAGGTGCGAGAATCTGGTGGGTGATCTGGTGATTCCGGACTCGGTTACTTTTATTGGAGACTATGCTTTTGCGAAGTGCGGATTCGACGGAACCCTTACTCTTTCCAAAAATCTGACAGAAATTCAAACGGGTACTTTTTCAACTTGTGAGAATTTTAAGGGCGACCTTGTGATTCCTGAGGGAGTAAAAACCATTGCAATGCACGCCTTTGTGGATGATGGATTCGACGGAACATTGACACTTCCCGAAGGTCTTGAATATATCGGAATTTATTCCCTTACATGTAAGAATCTAAAAGGTGATCTGGTGATCCCTGACTCCGTGACATTGATCGATTCGTCGGCATTTCAGAGCTGTGAGGGATTTACTTCACTTAAGCTTCCGGACGGCCTTGAATATATTAACGACAATGCTTTTATGTATTGCAAAGGAATGACAGGGGAGCTGCATCTTCCATCAGCGCTTGTTGTAATCGGCGATGATGCTTTTACTGCCACAGGATTTACGGGAGAACTGGTGCTTCCTGCAGGACTTAAGTCTATCGGCCGAGGAAGCTTTGGGGACTGCAAAGGATTCACTTCTATAAGCGCGTTTCCTGAAAGTCTTAAGCATATAAAACGATATGCCTTTGGCGGCTGTTCTTCCATCGCCGGTGAGCTTGTTTTTCCTGAAAAAATGACCAGCGTAGGAGAGAATGCATTTTTAGACTGCCCTCTTATAACCAAGGTCACTTTCGGAAAAGATATGCGCAGCATAGGAGAAGGAGCATTTAAAAAATGCGAGGGTCTAAAGAATGCTGTATTCACCGGTGATATTCCGGATTATTACGGTCCGGAAGAAAAAGAACCAAGTTTCCCTGAAGGGTGCGTGGTTAGTGCTCCCGCTTCTGCTGTTAAGCTGTCGGACACCTGGACTAAGAAAGTGGCAGAAACTTCTTCAGGTAAAAAAACAGACAATGATCTTGGCGAAGAACGCGAAGTGCCCTATTACTGGACCCAGTCCATAACAGGAGAATACTTTACAGGTGCGGGATATTTTGCAGATGTGACAATCCTACTTGATGATGAAATACTTCACGTGTCTGTGAACGGCAGAGAGCTTATGGATGTTCCCTATTATGCAGATCCTAACGCCGATGGTGAGGATCAGGTCGTGGAGACAGAAGGATTTTTCTGCAGAGATGGAATGATTAAGAATCTTAAATTTGAGCAGGGCTTTAATTCTGACAGGATGCTTATAGGAACGCTAACAAGGGACGATGGAGCCACGGAGGAAGTGGTGTTCCACACTTTATCTGAAGAATGCTTGTATCTTAGCACGTGGTAAAAGGACAAAACAAAAATGGAAAACTTGAAGATTACTACACTTACGCCGGAATATGACCTGGCCCTTGCAGAGATAATAAGAGATAACTTGAAAAAGCATGCTCTCGATATTCCTGGAACGGTCTACTTTGATGATAACTTAAATCACCTCAGCGATTTTTATCTGGCTGATGCCAGGGAGCGCTTTTACTACATTTTGCTTGATGAAAAAGACAGGCTTGTGGGCGGAGTCGGACTTGCAAAATTCGAGTTTAGAGAGGACTGCGCGGAGCTCCAAAAGATATATCTTTCGGATGAAGTTAAGGGCCGTGGGATCAGCTACAAACTCATGTCACTTATCGAAGACAAAGCCAGGGAGCTTGGTTATAAGAGGATGTATTTAGAGACTCATAATAACCTGCCGGTAGCTATTCATCTTTATGAAAAATGCGGCTACAAAGAAATCGAGAAGCCCAAGGAAGTGGTCCATGCCACGATGAATAGGTTTTTCCTGAAAGAGCTTTATTTAGAATAAAACAGTTTAAAAAATGGTTGCCATTGGCGACCATTTTTCTCTTTACGAATAAAACCCGATGTAGTAGAATTTGCCTTGTGGAAAACGTTTTCTTAACTGAATAATTTTTACTTGGGAGGTCGAGGTGAAAAGAGCAAAAAGAGGTATCACTTTTGTCATGGCTTTCGTCATGGCAGCAACGCTTTTCCTGTCGGATTTAGGAGTGTCCATGCAGGTAAGAGCGGATGAGGGGGTCACACTGAAACTGCATTATCATAGGGAGGATGGGGACTACGAACTATGGGATGTATGGCTTTGGTCGGATGGTGGCGAAGGAGCAGGTTATCCTTTTGAAGAAGAGGACGGGGATATGGTTGCGACCATGACAGTACCTGCGGGAGCTACAAGAGTCGGTTTTATCGTCAGGACAGAGGACTGGACGAAAGACATCGAGCAGGATCAGTACATTGACATTTCAGAGGTTATATCAGGAACAGTACATGCCTACGTTGAATCAGGCGTAGAAGGCGCAGTTAAAGAATATGGAGATGATGTTGTGACGGGGACAAAATTAAAGAGTGCAAATTATGACGGGAAAAATAAAGTTACGGTACTTTTTACAGGAGAGCTTGATGCCGATCAGGAGAAGTCTTTTTATGTGATCGGAAGACAGGGCAAAACTGAGGTTACCGAGGTGGCATTAAAAGAGAAGGCTTCCGAGAGCGAGTTTTACTATGATCTGACAATCGCAGAAGAGCTTGATGTGAACAGAAATTACAGGGTTGGTTTCGAGGATGAGGAGTATCAGATCATCATGCCCATCGTTTATTCGACACCTGAGTTTGAGGAAAAGTTCACTTATGAAGGCGATGATCTTGGCGCTGTTTACAGTAAGGACAAGACTGTTTTCAGAGTTTGGGCACCCACTGCTGAGACAGTTTTCCTGAATCTGTATGAGTCAGGAGATCCCTGGGAGGAAAATCTCATAGAGAAAATTGAGATGAATTCCGATGTTAACGGTACATGGGTAGCAGAGGTTTCAGGAGATAAAGCAGGAACCTACTACACTTTTACCGCTGTTATAGATGGTCTTAATGTGGAGGCCTGCGACCCTTATGCAAGGACAACCGGCGTCAACGGCAAAAGAGCCATGGTTGTAGATCTTGAAGGCACAAATCCTGAGGGTTGGGATAGCGATAAAAATCCTCACGCAGGAGAGAACATCACGGACGCAGTTATTTACGAGCTTCATGTAAGGGATTTTTCTGTTAATGAGGCAGGTGGAATCGGTGATGCGGGAAAATATACAGCTTTTTCCAAAACGGGCACAAAGACTGCAGGTGGCAGCAGCACGGGAATTGACTATATAAAGGACCTTGGTGTGACACATGTACACATCCTTCCCTTCTATGATTTTGGATCTGTTGATGAGAATTCACCCACTTCAGATCAGTTCAACTGGGGCTATGATCCTGTGAATTTCAATGTACCTGAGGGTTCATATTCAACTGACCCTTATCACGGCGAGGTTCGCGTGGCAGAGGCAAAGGAGATGGTTAAAGCTCTCCACGACAACGGACTCTCAATTGTAATGGACGTTGTTTACAACCATGTTTACAGCGGAAAAGATTTCTGCGTGAACAGACTTGTTCCGGGATATTTTTCCAGAATAAATGATGACGGCACTTATTCAAATGGTTCGGGCTGCGGCAATGACACAGCTTCCGAGCGTTCCATGGTTAGAAAATATATCGTTGATTCTGTTCGCTACTGGGCAGATGAGTACCACATCGACGGTTTCAGATTTGACCTTGTGGGACTTCTTGATGTGGATACGATAAATGAGATCGTGACTGAGGTTCACAAGACACATCCCGATGTTATTTTTTACGGCGAAGGCTGGAGCATGAACACAGATGTAACCAAGGATGACGTAGTTCTTGCTACGCAGCAGGCTTCGGGAAGGACTCCCGGATTTGCATATTTTAATGACAATATTCGTGATGGCTTAAAGGGTAGTGTGTTCAATTCTGCTGAGACAGGTTGGGCTTCCGGCTCCAAAGGAAAAGAGCGTCAGATGACAACCTCTTTCATGGCTGCTGAGAGCTGGAGTAAGGACCCTACCCAGATCGTGCAGTACACATCCTGTCACGACAACAACACTTTGTTTGACAGGATCGCCGTTGCAAGAAAGGATTTAGACAGAGCATCCTGGATAAAGATGAGTAATCTGGCAGCAGCTTTCTATATGACTGCAGAGGGAATTCCTTTCATGCAGGCAGGTGAAGAGATTCTCAGAACGAAAGTAAAAGAAGACGGAACCTTTGATGAAAACAGCTATAGCTCAGGGGATGAGATAAACTGCATCAAGTGGGAGACCTTGGACGATCCGGAATACAAAGCTAATCTTGATTTTTATAAGGGACTTATTGCTTTCAGAAAAGAGCATGGTCTTCTCAGACTTACAAGCGCAGACGATGTTGCAAAGCGTGTTGTGCCTGTGGAGGGACTTGATAAAAATGTAGTTGCTTTCTCTATGGATAACGCTGATAAGGGTGTTACAGGTGAGAATGCTGAGGGAATTTTCCTTGTATTCAATCCTAATCCTGAAGAAACTACAGTTGAGCTTCCTGAAGGTGAATGGGATGTTTGCGTAAAAGACATGAAGGCCGGCGTTAATTCTTTTGGCAAGGTAAGTGGCAGTGTGAGTGTTGACGGCATTTCTGCTCTGGTGCTTGTTAAGGGAGATGACAATATTGTTGCCGGTGATGATGGCGATGACAGCACTGTTGCAGGTGATGAGGGCAACGACAAAGAGGAAGGAACTACTGCTGGTGAAACAGGCAGCACATCCGGTGGCGATGCAGCTACCGAAGCTACTTCCGGTGCAGGTGGCCTTAGCGGCGGCGTTGTGGCTGGCATCATAGCTGGCGCTGCAGCTCTTGCTGGATTGATTGCTTATCTTTTATGTAAGAGAAAAAAATAAGTATACAGATGCTTTTGTCTGAATGAAGTCAAAATTTCTGATTCTGTACTCACAACGAAACACTAAGCTTTTCTACAAAATCAGATATGAGTTTATTAATTTCATCAGGTGCATCAGTGTTTGAATTGTGACCGGCTCCTTCTATCCATGTGATGGGGAGGCCGGTCTTTTTATGCCATGCCTTGTTGTATCTTTTGCAATAACCTGCCTGGTCCTTGGTGCCGCAGATAAGCTGGGTGGGGCATTTTAGCTCATAGGGCAGATCTGCTGATATAGCCTCAGCCACAATTCTATAGCCCTGGCCCGCCAAAAGAGCATATCTTGGCTGGTCACCGTCGTAAGTCATCATCATACTGTGCATTAAAGAGCGTCCATAATCGGTTGTTGCAACACCTTCGGTTCCTTGCTTAAGGAGAAGCTTCCAGGGGTATTTCTTATAAACTGGCTCCATTCGGAAAAGGACCCACAGTTCCCATGATCTGTAGTAACCTCTTCCCAAAGGCGCAGAATCTATGGATATGAAGCCTTTCATTTTATCAGGGAAAAGCCAGGCATACGCCTGGCTGAGATATCCGCCCATAGACTGTCCAATGAAAACAGGTTCTTTGAAGTTTTCCAGCTTCAGAATTTCATCCAGCCATTTTGCTTTATCTTCGAGACTGAAAGTCATCTTAAAGGGATAGGAAGATGCATGTCCCGGCGCATCCCAGACAAATATCCTGTATTTTCCTGCAAAATATTCAAGCTGTTTTTCATAGAGTCTGTGGTCTGCTGTAAGCCCCGGAAGAAAAACAAGTTCCGGCTTGCCTTTTTCAGGTGTATCGCAGGTCCAGTAATGGATTGTGCCTTTATCGGTTATGTAAGTTTTTTCTGTCAAATTCATAGATGTGTATTTTCTCCTGCATTATTATCGAAAAAGAATTTGCTACCATCATACCACAAAGACAGTATGGATGCGGAAGAAGACTTCTATTTTACCTAATTGTAGAAAATATGATTATCGGAATTGCAATAACCGGCATGTAACTAACCATGAAACCAAAATATACTTAAGACATAACAAAGAAAACGGTTTGCGCCGGGCGAAAAAAAGGCTATCATATAAAAGGTGCCCACTAACCCGGGGGCCGAAAAGAGTTGGAGGAAAAAGGTATGTTTATACTTATTGTTATGACTTTAGTTTTGAGTTTGTTATGGGGAATGCTTGCAGGTTTTATTGCCAGCAAGATCATGGGCGAGAAATCAGGAATGCTGAAAAACATGATTTTTGGCGTAATTGGTAGTATCGTAGGATATAACCTGTTTAAGCTTATTGGTTTTACTGCAACAGGTATCATCGGAAGCATGATTGTTCCTGTTGTCGGCGCTTGCATCTGCATTTGGATCGGTAGAAAGCTGTTTTAATTTGGGACGAGGGTTTAAATGAAATCAATTTTAATCAAAGATACTACAAAGGAAGAGCGCGAGCAGATAGTTGCGGAGTCCATAGGAAATATCAGCGGTTCATGTGATGGTTGCATGGGTGGTTTGGCAGAAATGTATCAGCCTTACATCGATGGACTTAAGGAAATCCGTGAGATTAACATGGAATTCAGAGCGCATTACGAGTCCGGTGTGGACGGCCCGGAGAAATCAGAGTGTGGCTATAAATCATTCTGAGTAACTAATGGTGAAAACAGAAAGGATGGGGAAGTATGGGAGTATTTTCAAAGGTACACAGATTCAGAGAAGCCGGAGAGGTTGCAAATGTCAATAACGTAGATCGTTTTGGTGAACCTGCAAAGTCACTTTTTACAACATCAAAAGTTTTTACGCTTCATCATAAGATCGATATAACCGATGCCGGCGAAAATGTGGTATATCATGCTGAGACAAAATTCCCTTCTCTTCACGATAAGACAGATATAACCGATGCGTTAGGAAATCAGGTTGCTCACATCGAAAGGAAATTCTTCACTCTCCACGAGAGACATTTTGTAACTATGGCAGACGGAACTTCTTTTGAGGTTTCAAACGAGCTTTTCCATCTCATAAAAGACATCACGAATATCGAGGGTCTAGGCTGGCAGCTCAGGGGCAATATACTTGGCCTTAATTTTGAACTGTATGATCAATATGGAGACATCATTGCTGTAATAGCTCAGAAGATGCTCTCAATCCATGATAAATACTGCATCGACATCTACAAGCCTGAATATGAAAAGAATGTAGTTGCAATTCTTATCACATTGCAGCACATGATCAAGGATAGAGAAAGCGCAGCAGATTCTTCTTCATCCTCCTCATCTTCTTCAGACTGATGAAAGAGCTTTTTCCGGAGAAAAGCTGACGAATTAAAAGCCGGAAAATATTAGTTTAGGAGTTCACTAAATGGGACAGATTTGGGAAATATTACATAAGCCTGATACCGTGGTTTTCTTTGATATAGACGGGACACTTACAAGCTACAATTATGGTGACCATCATGCGCACCACGAGCTTGACTACACGCCCGAATTCAGGGACGTCAACATATATGCAGACTGCAAAAGGCTGAACCCGATATATGAATATATTCAGAGTCACGACGTAAACAGGCTTTATTGTATCTCCAGAGAGCCCCACGGTCATGAATCATGGAAGTCAGAGATGGTGGAGCGCTTCTACGGAATCCCTGCATCCCACTGCTTTTACACTCTGGATGCCTCTAAAAAGCCGGAGATAGTCAAGGACAAGATAAAAGAACTTTTCCCTGACATCGATCCCATGTCAGTGGTCCTCATGGACGACAACGATGAGACCTTAGGCCTGTACATGAAGGAAACACCCTTCTGCACCGCCCATCCTATGATTTTCATGGAGAATTTGTGAGATAGAATCCTACCCTAAATATTTCCACCCCTGGTGCCGATGTAAATATTGTCATGCGAACTTGTTCGCATACCCACTTCTTAATGTCAAACAAGTGTAAAAAGCAGCAGAATTGGTGTGTTAGACATTTGTTGGACATTGTGTGATAAAACTGTGATAGATGGATTGATAATATAACATCATCAACAAGATAAACGAAGAAAACACACAGTTTTGTGAATAGAGAAGAGGGGTATAGAAATGAGAGAGGGAAACATGACAAAGAGAATCGCAATGGTACTTACAGCAATTACAATTGTTGCAGGAGCAGGCTTCCACAGCCACATGACAGCAGAAGCAGCAAAGACACAGATGATGGAAATCAGCTGCCCGCACTGCCATGAGAATGTAACAGTAGATGTAATGCAGGACGATGTTGAGTGTACACATTGCATGGAGCACATTCACATTGTTGGTTGATTGAAGGTATAACAAACGTTAGATACTTATTAGGGGGTAGATGACTTATGCGTAGAATATTTGAGAGTTTCATGGAAGAGCTTGGATTTATGGATTTTGCGACTACATACAGAAAGCCTTTTGGCAGACTTGAGTCTTCAGATTATAGCAGAATAGAGGCAGCTCTTATCAGATTCGCTGATGATCTCGTGACAGTTCGTTAAGCGAGTTATTAAAAAATACCATTCACTCCGCAGCAAAGGGAAACCGATGCTGCGTTTTTTATTGTCTTATCAGAAACCGCACCATTATTGCGCTCAACTTCATTTCTAAACATTCTCTAAAAGTTTTCTGCAAATCCGCATTTTATAAATAGCCTATTGTAAAATAAATGTACAGCTGAACAACTTGTTTTACAGGTAATACACATGACGCGAATGAGCTTTGCTGATCTGAAACAGAATATTACCGAAGTGACTGATTATCCATCTTTTCTTAAGGAAAACAGGAAGATGGTAAACAGATACTTAAACACGGTTTTGTGGTTCTGTATTTTTACAGGGCCTGCTATTGCTGTGGGCATAAAGTTCGGTGTTTTTTCAGCTGCTACTTATTATACCTGCGTCATAGTATCTGCATGCATGTTGGTCGTATCAGTTCTTCATACGCTTATTATCAGGATATGGCCCTACTCTGAACATGTGGGAATGCTGGCTCTTATTGCCATGGAGCTTCTTTTGATGTTCATGGTATATAACCATATTCATATTAATATTTCCTGGTTTTTTGTACCGCTTCTAAGTATTCTGTTCTGCGATGCCAGGCTGTTTTTTGTGACGCTTGCCACAAACTATGCTGCAATGTTTATCGCAAACTGGCTTGTGTCACCTTATTATGACGCCATAAATCTGAAATTCAATTCGGCATTTGAGTATTTCCTTAACGCCATGCTGGGCTATACAATTGAGACTATCGTTATGCTGGTTGGCGGAATCACTCTGACCAATCTTCTTAAGGATTATTTTTCCGCACTTATGGACAAAAATAAGAAAGCACGGGAGAGCGCAGACATACTGAAAAAGCAGATGAACATTCTGTTTTCTATGGCAGAGGTCTATGACAATGTTAATCTGATCGATCTAAAGTCCATGACAGAGACATCCCTCAGTGATCAGTCCTACAATGTACATGATCTTGACTTTGAGAAGCATGCACACACAGTTATGACTCATCAGATAAAAAAACATGTTTCCGAAGATCATTTGGAAGAGTTCTTGGAATTTACCAACTTAAGGACCCTGGAAAAGAGACTTACAGGGAAAAGATTTATCTATGGCGAGTTCGTAAATTCAGATACCGGTTGGTTCCGTGCCCAGTATATCAACGTGGAAGCTGATGAAAAGGGCGTTCCTTTTATAGTGGTATTTACGGTTCAGAATATAAATATGGATAAGCGCCGTGAGGAGGATCTGATCAGGATATCTCTGACCGATGAACTGACACAGCTCTTTAACAGGCGAAGTCTTGATGATGACCTTGCCCGCTATAAATATGAGTCCATGGAAGACGACCTTGTATTTGCTTCCATCGATATCAACAGGCTGAAGGCCACGAATGATACTCTCGGACATGCTGCCGGTGATGAGCTTATTATTGCTGCCGCGGACTGCCTTGCATCTGCTATCGGAGATTCGGGAAAAGCCTACAGAACTGGCGGAGATGAGTTTACGGCAATTATTCACACCAACAGTATTTCTGCAATAGATAAAAATATCAGGGAAAAAGTAACAGCCTGGAGCGGAAGCTATAGTGAAAGTCTTGCGGTTTCCATAGGATATGCTGCCCATAAGGACTATCCGGATGCTACAATAGAAGAGTTAAAGAAAATAGCTGATAAGTATATGTACGAAGAAAAGGCAAGATATTATCAGGAAACCGGCTACGAACGCCGCGGAAGACCATAGACCCCTTCAAACATGCAAGCAGACCCGACGTGGAAACTGAAAAAAGGGGTCTAAAAATTTTTGCAAAACATTTTAAACAATTAAATTGCAATAAATGGCAAAAGTGGTATAATCATCCCGTAACAGATATTGATTCAAATAAGGTAATCAGATGATAAAAGTATTTCATGCAGGATATGAACTTATAATGCGTCCGGACCTTCACAGAGGCCGCAAAAATGCAGACTTTGGACAGGGCTTTTACGTTACAAAGGATTATGAATTTGCAACCAGGTGGGCAAGAGAGAAGTCCGGAGAGGACGTTATTTTGAACACCTATGAGCTGGATGAGAGCGGACTTAAGATAAAGTATTTAGACAGAGATGAAGAGTGGTTTAGATACATTTTTTCCAACAGAAGGATTAAGCCTGATGAGTTTTCGGAGTATGATGTAATAGTGGGTCCCATAGCAAATGATACTATTTTCAATACTCTTGGAATTATGACAAGTGGGTATCTCTCCGATGATGAAGCCCTTAAGCTTTTATGTGTGGGCCCCATGTATCAGCAGGTGGTGCTGAAGACCCTGGCAGCAGTCGATAATCTTCATTTCGTGTCTGTCAGTAAGCTTCTTAGTGAATCAATAAAAGAAAATAAAGAGATCCTTGCAAAGGAGGAAGAGTGCTATCTTAATGAAGTGGCGCAGGTTATGCAGGGATTTGATCAGGAGGAAAAGTAATGAGCGAATTTTTGGAATTGGCGAAAACCAGAAGAAGTGTTAGAACCTTTGATGGACAAAAGCTTGATGATTCAGTGCTGAGCGAGCTTAAGGATTTTGCCAGAACAATAAACAATCCTTATGGCGCACAGGTTAGATTTGTATTCCTTGATAAGGATGAAAACAGTCTTTCAAGTCCCGTGCTTTCAGGTGAGAAAACCTATGTGAGTGCAGTTGTTATAAAAGGTGAACATGCAGATGAAGCTTACGGGTATGCCTTTGAAGCTCTTTTGATGCATGCACACAAGATGGGACTTGGTACCGTGTGGATTGGCGGAACAATGCCAAGAGAAAAATTCGAGAATGCAACAGGTCTTGCAGCAAATGAGATCATGCCCTGCATGAGTCCTCTTGGAAAGCCTGCGCAAAAGATGTCAATTAAGGAAACTCTGATGCGTAAGGGCGTTAAGGCAGACAGCCGTATTGATTTTAATAAGCTCTTCTTCGAGGGAGATTTCAATACACCTCTTTCTGAGGAAAAGGCAACAGCTGCCGGAGTTTTTGAAGCTCTTGAAAATGTAAGAGTTGCACCTTCTGCAGTAAATAAGCAGCCCTGGCGCGTAGTTATAGATGGAAACGCAGCACATTTTTATGAGAAGAAAGACAAGGGCTTTGCAACTCCTGATTACGATCTTCAGAAGATTGATGTGGGAATCGGAATGTACCACTTTGAGACAGAGCTTGTTTCTAAGGGACTTTCTCCCAAACTTGAGATAAGCGATCCGGGTCTTGCAATACCGGATGATACAGAGTATATCGCAACTTACAGATGGTAAGAAGTGTTTTCATATTTCTCCCCAAAACGGTCACATAGTGGCCGTTTTTTCTTTTCTATAACCTCCTGTTTGACTTATAATATTGTATTGAGGAGGTTGGCGCTGCGGCGCCGAAAAAGAAGGTAGGAGGTTACAAAATGAAGTATCAAAAGCTTTTTGAGCCCATTAAGATCCGCGGGCTTGAAATCAAAAACCGCTATGCTATGGCGCCTATGGGACCCCTTGGTCTTGGCGATTGTGAAGGCGGTTGGAACGACAGGGGAATTGATTATTACACAAGACGTGCTAAGGGAGGCATTGGTCTTATTATCACCGGTGTTACATTTTCCGACACAGAGGTGGAAAAGCCCTCTTTCCCCAACACACCCAATTCAACTTATAATCCGGTTCAGTTCGTAAGAACAAGCCGTGAGATGACAGAGCGCGTTCATGCCTATGGAGCAAAGATTTTTCTGCAGATGAGCGGCGGCTTTGGCCGTGTTACTATTCCCACAAACCTTGGCGAATTCCCGCCGGTTTCAGCATCAGCAATACCCCACAGATGGCTTGATAAGACCTGCCGTCCCCTTACAGTTGAGGAGATCCACGGCATCGTTGAGAGTTTTGGAAAAGGTGCTTATAACGCTAAGCGTGCAGGCTTTGACGGCGTTGAGATCCACGCTGTTCATGAAGGCTATCTGATAGATCAGTTTGCTATTTCATTCTTCAATCACAGAACAGATGAATATGGCGGATCCCTTGAAAACAGACTCAGATTTGCCAAAGAAATCCGAGAAGAGATCGCTAAGACCTGCGGTTGGGATTTCCCTGTAGCAATGAGATTTTCACTTAAGAGTATGGTTAAGGATTTCCGTAAGGGTGCACTTCCCGGAGAAGAATTCGAAGAGAAGGGCCGCGATATCGAAGAGGGTATTGAGGCAGCAAAGCTTCTTGAGAAATTCGGCTATGATGCCCTCGATGTAGACGCAGGAACCTATGATGCATGGTGGTGGAATCATCCCCCGATGTATATGGAGAAGGCTCCTTACAGAAAGTTTGCCAAGATTACAAAAGAAAATGTAAATATTCCGGTTATCATGGCAGGTCGTGTGGATAATCCCGATCTGGCACTTGATTGCCTTGAGAGTGATGTGTGCGACATGATCTCCCTTGGACGTCCTACTCTGGCTGATCCTGATATTGTAAACAAGATCAGAAGGAACGCTCTTAGTCAGATCCGTCCCTGCATAAGCTGTCAGGAAGGCTGTATGGGACGTATTCAGGCATATTCACTTACTAACTGCGCAGTTAACCCTCAGGCAGGAAAAGAGAGACTTAATCAGTACAATCCTGTTTGCAAAAAGAAGAAGGTTCTTATTGTGGGCGGCGGCGTAGCAGGAAGTGAAGCTGCAAGAGTTCTTGCAGAGCGCGGACATGAGCCTGTTCTTTATGAAGCTACAGGCCGTCTTGGCGGTAATCTTATTCCCGGCGGTGCACCTTCCTTTAAGGAAGATGACCTTGCACTTGCAAAGTGGTATGAGGATGAGATGGTTCGCCTTGGAGTAGATGTTCACTTTAATACAAAGGCTACAGAAAAAGAGATTCTTGATCCTCAGTACGATGCGGTTATCCTTGCAACAGGATCAAGACCCAAGATGTTCTCTCTTGGTGATGATGACAAGGTATATGCTGCTGAGCAGGTTCTTCTTGGAGAGAAGGAAACAGGCGACAAGGTAGTTGTTGTGGGCGGCGGTCTTGTAGGCTGCGAGCTTGCTCTTGACCTTGCTATGAAGGGTAAGAAAGTAACTATCGTAGAAGCTCTCGATAAACTGATGGCAGTTAATGGCCCTCTTTGTACAGCAAACAAGGAGATGCTTGAAGAACTTATTCCTTTCAACGGAATAGAAGTTGTTACAGGCGCCAAGGTTACTGAGTTTAAGGGCGGTGTATTAAAAGCTTCAGTTGGTGAAGCGACAAAAGAGATCAATGCAGACAGCGTAGTACTCTGCGTTGGATATGCAAGTGAGAATACTCTTTATGAAGCACACAAGAATGATGTGGACGAGATCTATCTTCTTGGTGATGCTAGACAGGTTTCCAATATCATGTATGGAATCTGGGATGCATTTGAGGTTGCCAATCATATCTGATGATTGCATGAATTGGTGATAATTAAAAATGATTCCCTAAGCAGACAGAGGAAAAATCCGAAGTCTCTTAGGGAATCTTTTTTGTTATATCGGATCATATTGTGATTTTCTTAAGGCTTAATCATAAAATCAATATCAATGCACAATAATTTTTGCTTGTCAAGTACGAATTTTGAATGAAACTGTTCATTTTCCGTATCCTACGCATCTCTTTTTTCAGCTACACTTATAGTATAGAAAATCAAAACTTAATAATTCAAAAACCGCTCAGCACGGTTTTGATAAGTAACCTGAGGCAGTTTCTTATGAGGAGGAACAAGATATGCGTAAAAACCATAAAAGACTGTGGGCATTCATAATCAGTTTAATTCTGGTAGCAACTACTCTGAGTAGTGATCTCGGATCAGCCAGAGTTCATGCCACGGGCGAAGAAGTGCTGGAGGAGAACACTGATATAGTGTCCCTGGAAAACAATGGGGAAATAAATGAGGAAAATCTTCCTACAGAAGAAGAGCCATCCTACGAGGAACCTGAAGAAGCAGAGGAAATCCAAGAGGAACTTGTAGATGACAACTCCTATGAGGAAGAACAGCCCAGTGAAGATTTCAGTGAAGAAGCACCTGAAGAAAGCGTAGAAGAAAACGCTGATAACGGTGATGAGGCGGTTTTTGAGAATGACAATTCTGAAAACATTCCCACTGAAGAAACAGAAGTAAATAATGATGAGACTCCTGCAGACAGCGAAGAGCAGGCAGGTACAGACAATTCGCAGGATACCGGTGCTGACACAGCAGCTGATGATCAGGCAGCAGATGAATTACCGGAAGAAGCAGCAAGTGAAGCAGTACCGGAAGAGCCTGCAGAAGAAGCTGTAGCAGTTCCTGAAGCAGAAGAAGCGCAGGATCCTGAAGAACAGCAGATGCCGGCAGTTACTTTTAACAAGAGTGCAGGCGGCGTAAATGTTGCAATTGATGCTCCCGAAGGTGCTTTTCCTGAAGGCACAACAGTTACAGTTACTCCCGTATATGACAGCGGTGTTATTGCAGCTGTTAAGGATACTGTTGAGCAGGAAGTTAATTCAGATACTTCTGATTCAGTAAAAACAGTTGAGAAGGTTATCGCAGTTGACATTACTTTCTACTGTGACGGCGAAGAAATCGAGCCCGCAAAAGCCATCTCTGTAAAGATGACTTCCTCAGAGCTTGCAAAAGCGGAGGATGCACAGGTTGTACACGTAGACGATTCAGGAGATACATCAATAGTCGGTGCAACAGTAAGCGGCAATGCAGCTGAGTTTGAGAGTGATGCTTTTTCAATCTATGCACTGGTTACAGTAAAAGAAGAGGATGAGGAATTTTTCACACGTACATATTTCTTCTGCGATATCAATGAAGAAGATTCCTACGTACCTTACTTCTTCACCAATGAAGCAGGGCAGAAGGTTGATAACCAGATCCTCAGAAACATCGAAGGCGGCAACGTACTTGCAGCTATAGATACTCCTTACCACGCAGGTAAAGTATTCGAAGGCTGGTTCACACTTAATGATGACGGAAATCCTGATACTCAGGTTAAGCTTGGTGAAGCCGTAGATCTTACAGGACTGGCAGCAAATGAAGAGGTTACTCTGGTAGCTGTTTATAAAGAGTCCTACACAGTTACATTTAAGGATGAGCTTGGCACAGTAATTGAAAACGAGGTTGTGAATCCTGAAAATGGTCCTTACACCATCGATAAGCAGTACACACCCTACGATCCCGATAAGGCATTCCTTGGCTGGGAAGTTGTAGAGGGTACAGAGAGCAATATTCAGAATGTGAAGAATCCTGCTCAGTACGAAAACAGTGATCAGATCACAATCACAGGAAACGTAGTTTTCAAGGCATATACACCTAAAGGAAACTGGCTTTCATTCGAAGGCAATGGAACAGGATCAAGCTATACCGCTCCTCAGTTTGTAAAAGAAGGTGATATTACATCAGAGCCTACAGCTCCCACAAGGTATGGATATATCTTCGATGGATGGTATCAGAATAAGCCTGAAAACGTGGGCGATCATCCTACAGGCGATAAATTCGTATTTAACAGCAGCATAAGTGAGAGAACAACACTTTACGCAGGCTGGTCACCTAATCTTAAGGCAAAATACAGAGTAGTTGTATGGACTGAAAACCTTACAGGCGGCACTTCCTATTATGGAACATATGTAAGACAGGGTTTAGTAGGAACAACTATAGATAAAAACGTAATTAAGCTCAATGATTATGATGCTGTTCTGGTAAAAGATGAAGACAACAATGAAACGAAGATTGAAATAGTTGGATTCAGACCTAAGGAGTTCGATGAGAACGTAGTTATTAAGACAGAAGGAAATGCAATTGTTAACGTAATCTTTGAAAGAATTACTTACACCATCAAATTCAGATATGCAAAAGATTTAGGTAACGACACCTATGAATTTGTTCACTATGAGACAGATGCGCGTTTCACAATAACAGACAGCAGTCTCGTGAACGCTTTCCCTACAACAGAAAAGGATGGCGACTACTATTACATACCGGTAGAGATCACCTACGGCGATCAGTTTGGTAATAACTGGCCTGATTACGACAGGTTTGAGGCTCTCTACAATGTCATGAAGGGCAATAGCGGCTACAACTCAAGCGGTGCCAGAAACTATACCAGAATGACAAGCTGGATCCTTATGGATGGTGCTCCTCTTAAGACATCAACAGGTGGAAACGGCGGAAATACAGTAAAGGGTAAGATTGATACACTTGATTATCATATACTTGGCAACTGGAAAGAGCCGGAAGGTAATTATCTCACAGCCAGATTTGACAAGCAGCAGTATCAGTACACTTACAGGATTTTCTTCGATGTGATAGACGGAGAAGAACCTCCTCAGGGCAAGGAAATTCAGCAGTTTACCTATGAAGAAGATGGTAAGAGAATAACTAAGAGTTACTACTTTGTAGAGGAAGTAAGTGCAAGATCAACATCTGAGTATGAAGGACAAAAGCCCCCGGCATACAATGGTTTTACAAATGTAGGAAATACTCATCCCACAGGAGAGGCAAATCTTAACCGTCATGTAAGTTTCTTCTACAACAGAAGTACCAATAAGGTTCTTTACTACGACGGTGTATATGTAAGCGGTGCAAATCACAAAGAAATCCTTGATGAGTACGAAAGCCTCGGCCTTATTAAGGAAAGTGATCCCATCCAGGTTGATGCCAGCGTAGCATCAGAAGGAAGCTTCAAGCCTTCAAGTTACGACGGATTTGTTTTCGCAGGATGGTATGGCGACAAAGAGTGCACTGGTGATCCTTTTGATTTCCAAAATGCCACAATGCCTCAGGGCGGTATTGAAGTATATGCAAAGTGGATCCGCAAAGAGTATCGTGTTTTCCTGCACACAAATGCATCAGGCGATACTACACTGGATTGGGGTGCAGAAGGACAGGCAACCTGCTTCAAGGTTGATTATGGAAAGAAGGTCGTGGGTATAAACCAGGTACACAGAGCAGATTATGAGCTTATCGGCTGGTATTCAGACCCCGAGTTCAAGCATCCTTTCAACTTCGATGCATATGCAATGACAGAGGAAACCACAGAACCTTATGATCAGACTGAGAGTACTGAGCGTGATAAGTGGGGAGATGTTTTAGTAGAGACCAATAAGGATGCCAATGAAAATCGTTACTGGGTTGACAGAAAGATTGATCTTTATGCAAGATGGCGCGGCAAACTTGAAGGCGCTGACGGAATTAACATCGAATATGATGTAGCACTTGGAAAACCCAATGATCTTCAGGTAGTTGTAGATCCTACTCTTTATAAGGATCAGGCAAAGGCAGAAGTACTTGATAATACAGCAGAAGCACCTAAGGGTCAGCGCTTTGATCACTGGGTTCTCATGAGCCCTAAAGTAATGCGCAGAGCAGGAGATTTAACAGAATCTGATATTACCTTTAAGCCCGGTAATCTCCTTACAGCAACCAGAGATTATGCAAGGATGCAGCCTGTACAGGATGCAAATACAGATACACCTTCATATCAGTACATAATAAGACTTCGCGCGGTTTATGTACCTGATACCAACGAAGACATCAGACTTACAAAGATCGTTTATAACGGTAACGGAGATGCAGCTTCACCTGCAACCACAGCACTTGTATCTGACACAGCAAAGAACCTTACGGTTTCTGCAGACAAGACTACAGCTACCTACAGCAAAATTCAGATCAATGCTCCTATTACAGTAGCAGGAAATATTTTCACAAGACCCGGATATGAGTTCCTTGGCTGGGCAAATGAGAATCCTGATGCTACAGAGCCTGATTTTGTAGAAGGTGACCTGGTTGGCGCAGATAATCTTCCAAAGGAGACCAATACTCTTTACGCTATATGGAAAGAGGTACCTCAGGAAGAGGAGAAGAAGGAAGAAGAGAAAAAGGAAGAGAAGGTAGAAAAAGATCCTGAGCCTACAAAGGAACAGACTTCCACTACATTACCTGACAGTGCAGATATTGAGGATGAAAGTGGTGAGATTGAGGAAGAGGTTATCGATGAGACTCCTGAAACTACTGAGTCATACTCAGATGATGAAGTTACTGTCATAAATGAGGCACCTGTTCCTCAGGCAGCAGTTCTCGGAGCAAGGAGAGAAGCACCTGCAGAAGAAGAGCCCGCAGTTCTTGGAGCAAGAAGAGGCGGAACAGATGATACTACAGATAACGTTTCAAGAATCATAGTTTTACTGCTGGCAGCTGCAGCCCTCGGACTAATCCTTTTAGAGAAGCGTGAAAACAAGGAAGAAAACTGACGGAAACAAGTTGCAAATAATTAAAAGTTTATAAAATGCACTTGAAAGAAAAGAACAGTGATGAATGAATAAGATGTCTCATTTTGGCGTAACACCTATAACACGCCAAGATGGGACATTTTCTTTTGCCCCCATTTTCTTAAACTAGAGACATAAAAGTTAATGGGGGTTTTTATGAGATACGGACATTTTGATGAAAAAAACAATGAGTATGTAATAGACAGAGCCGATATTCCCACTTCCTGGACTAATTATCTGGGAGTTGAGGATATGTGTGCTGTTGTTAATCACACTGCGGGAGGATACCTTTTTTACAAGTCTCCCGAATATCACAGGATAACAAGGTTTCGCGGCAATGCCGTTCCTATGGACAGACCCGGGGACTATATCTACATAAGGGATAACGACGACGGGGATTATTTCAGTATCTCCTGGCAGCCTGTGGGGAAGCCTTTAGACGTGGCAAAATATACCACAAGACATGGCATGAGCGTAACCACCTATGAGTGTGAATACAAGGGATTATGGGCCAGTGAGAAGCTGAGTATCCCTATTGGTGACAATGCGCTTATCTGGGATGTCGTCATTAAAAATGAAAGTGATCATACAAGGAATCTAAGTGTATTTTCTTATGCCGAATTTTCTTTCCATCACGTTCCAATAGATAATCAGAATTTTCAGATGAGCCTGTACTGTGCGGGATCCGAGTACAAAGACGGGATAATACTGTACGATCTTTTTTATGAAGAAGAGGGATATCAGTATTTTGCGGCAAGCTTTGAGCCTGATGGCTTTGAGTGCTTAAGGGATAAATTTATCGGAACCTACAATACCGAGTCAAATCCTGAAGCCGTGGAGAAGGGAAGTCTTTCCGGCTCCTTTGAAAAGGGCGGAAATCACTGCGCAGGGCTTTCCAAGAATATAGAGCTGAAAAAGGGTGAGTCTGTAAGGCTTATCTATTTTCTTGGCGAGGGCGGCTATGATGAAGCAAGAGCAATCAGAGAAAAATACAGCGATCCCGCAAGGCTTGATGCTGCCTATGAAAAACTTAGAGAGTTCTGGAGAGAAAAGCAGAGAACCTTTGCTGTTTCAAGTCCCGAGAAGGGCATAGATACCATGATAAATGCATGGACCTTGTATCAGGCTGAGATAAATGTAATGTTTTCAAGGTTTGCTTCTTTTATCGAAGTAGGCGGAAGAACAGGTCTTGGCTACAGGGATACGGCACAGGATTCCATGACGGTTATAGCAAGTAATCCTGCGGGCTGTAAAAAGAGAATTGTAGAACTGCTACGAGCGCTCACAACCAGAGGTTATGGAATTCATCTCTTTGAGCCCAGGTGGTTTATGCCTGAAGATGAAAAAGAGAATAAGAAAAAGCCCTTTAAGTCGCCCACTGTAATTCCGGAACCTGAGGCATCATCTAAGGTTCATGGCCTCTCCGATGCATGCTCGGATGATGCCTTATGGCTTATACCTTCAATTACGGAGTATGTCAAAGAGACAGGTGATTTAAATTTCCTAAAGGAGGAATACGGTTACGCAGACGGAGGATCCGGAAGTGTTTATGAGCACATGAAAAAGATTGTTCTTTTCTCTCTTGAGGAAGTGGGCGAACATGGAATCTGCAAGGGACTTCGGGCTGATTGGAACGACTGCCTTAATCTTGGCGGAGGAGAAAGCGCACTGGTTTCATTCCTTTTGTACAGAGCACTTATCTGTCTTAGAGAGACCGCGGAATATATGGAAGATGCCGACTTTGCCAAAGAACTTTCTGAAAAAACAGATGATCTTTCTAAGCATCTTGATTATGTATTGTGGGATGGTGACTGGTATCTTAGAGGTTTTACAGGTTCCGGAAGAAAGATTGGAACCAGGGAAAACAAAGAGGGACAGATCCATCTTGAATCAAATGCCTGGGCAGTTTTGTCAGGTGTATCCACAGGAGAAAGAGCAAAGAAGACTCTGAGCAGTGTTCACGAAAGGCTTGCAACTCCTTACGGAATCATGCTTAATGCCCCTGCATTTACAGAGCCTGATGATGAGATTGGTTTTGTGACAAGAGTGTACCCGGGACTTAAGGAGAACGGAAGTATTTTCTCTCATCCAAATCCCTGGGTGTGGTCTGCGGAATGCAGGATGGGTAATGGTGAGAGAGCCTTTGAATACTATAAGAGCCTTTGTCCCTATTATCAGAATGATGATATTGAAAGAAGATGGGCGGAGCCATATTCTTACTGCCAGTTCATTTCGGGAAAAGACCACACCACCTATGGAATGGCGCATCACCCCTTCATGACAGGCAGCGGCGGCTGGGCATATTTTGCTGTGACCCATTATCTTCTGGGAGTACGACCGGGATTTGATGAGCTTATTGTTGATCCATGCATCCCTGCGCATTGGGATGGATACGAGGTATCAAGAGTTTTCCGCAGCGTTGTTTACAATATTAAGGTTACAAATCCGGAGCATGTTCAATGCGGCGTAAAGAAGGTAGTAATTGATGGTGTAGAAGTATCCTGCGGCTATGATAAGGATTTTTCGAAGGATAGGAGCGTAGCTGTAATACCGGCAGGCTCAGCCGGGGAAGTGCACAGTGTGGAAGTTGTGATGGGATAAAGGGGGCGAAACAATGATCAAATTCGGAACCGGCGGATGGCGAGCCATAATAGGTGATGGTTTTACCAAGGAAAATGTTCAGATTCTGGCAAACGCCATGGCTGCCAAAATGAAGGCTGAGAACGTGGCAGATAAGGGCATTGTTCTTGGCTACGACAGACGTTTTTTGTCCAAGGAAGCAATGCAGTGGGCAGGCGCTACTTTTGCGGCAGCAGGCATAAAGGCAAGCCTCATAAATAAATCAAGCCCCACACCTCTTGTTATGTTCTACGTCATGAAGCATGAACTACCTTATGGAATGATGGTGACGGCAAGCCATAACCCTGCTATCTACAATGGCATAAAGCTTTTTACATACGGCGGCAGAGATGCTGATGAGGAGCAGACAAAAGAGGTTGAAGAATACATAAACAGGGTGACACTTCCTGTAGAAACCATGGAATACGAGGATGCAAAGGCAGCAGGGCTTATCGAGGAGTTCTATCCGATAAACGAATATATAGATAACATTCTTGACCGCATAAATGTGGATGCCATTAAGGCTGCATCCCTGCGAGTGGCTCTTGATCCCATGTACGGAGTAAGTGAGACTGCCATAAAAACCATTCTTCTTACGGCAAGGTGTGAAATGGAGACCATCCACGGACGTCATGACACACTTTTTGGAGGAAAGCTCCCTGCGCCAAATGAACCTGCCATGAGCCTCCTTAAATCCACGGTCATTGATAATCGCTGCGATATAGGAATTGCAACAGATGGTGATGCCGACAGAATAGGTGTCGTAGACGACAAGGGAAGATACTTATCTCCAAATGATATTCTGGTTCTTTTGTACTACTATCTTCAGAAGTACAGAAATGAGAAGGGGCCTGTAGTCAGGAATCTTTGTACCACACACATGCTTGACAGGATTGCAGAAAAATTTGGAGAAAAGTGCTACGAGGTTCCCGTGGGCTTTAAGCACATATCGGCAAAAATAACGGAAACGGATGCCCTTATCGGCGGCGAATCCTCCGGGGGACTTACGGTTAGAGGACACATAAACGGTAAGGATGGAGTATATGCAGCGGCCCTGCTTGTTGAGATGCTGGCTGTAACAGGTAAGAAAATATCTGAGCTTTACGATAATATTAGGGAGGAGTTTGGAGAGTTTTTCATGATTGAAAATAACTATTCCTTCAGGGCTGAAAAAAAGCCCGATTATCAGAAAATCCTCATGGAGGATAAGGTGATTCCTGCCTTTGAAACGGAGATTGCAAGGACTTCCTATCTGGATGGCTGTAAGGTATACTTTAAAAATGGGGGATGGGTATGTGTAAGGTTTTCAGGAACAGAACCACTTCTTAGGATTTTCTGTGAGATGCCTGATAAGGCCCTTGCGGAAAAGACATGTGATGCTTACAAAAATCTGTTGGGGTTGGAAGAATAATGAAAAAAAGAAATTCTCTTAAATGGCAGATGCTAAGACTTCTTGCACTAGGGTGGATTGTGCCCCTTACTGTCATTCTGGTGGTTTTTCTTGTGGTGGTTTCAGGAAGAATCGACAGACAGAGTCAGCGTATAATTAATACATCTATGGAAAAGGCGGCGGATATCAGTATCCTCCGCCTTTTGGACTGCATCGATTCATCAAAGGATGCATCTTATCTTTCTTACATAGGAGACTACTGGGCAGAGTATCAAAGTAGCGGTGATTCCGGTAATCTCTACAATCAGGTTACTACATTTTTATCAGCCCATTATAAATACGATCCAAGTTTTGATATCACAGTGCTTATTTTTACGGATGAGCCTGACACCCTGTATTACACAGGTAATACCACGGGAAGAGGAAGTGTTTCAAGGTTTAAGTTTTTTACAGATTCCGTTAAGGATAAAGCCCTTGAGATTTCAGAGGATCTGGATACAAGGACAGAGTTTTTTGCCATGGACGGTCATGTGTATATGATAAGAAACCTCCTTGGCAGAGGCTTTAAAAAGTATGCGCTTCTTGTCATGGAGATTAATCCGGAAGAGGTTTTCGAGAGCTTAAAGAGCGTATGGGAATATCGTGGCATGGATGTATCCTTTAATGGCGAGAGGCTGTACGGTGAGGGTAACTACAACACGTCGGGCGGTTTTATAAGCTGTGACAGGAAAAGCGTAGACGGATTTTTTACTTTTTCTGTTGCCTATGATGCGACAGCTGTGGGCTTGGAGAGAAGGTCCATAAATATCACATTTTTAATACTATTGATCTTCCTTCTGCCACTTGTGCTTCTTATGTTTTTCTTCTTTAACAGCAGGATTAACAGGCCTATTGCCACGCTTACTGCTGCTTCTAAAAAGATCGCTGATGGCGAGTACGGGGAAGTAGTGGAAGAACCAAAGGGACACAGCGGCGAGATTGCTGACCTTACAAGGAACTTTAACAAGATGAGTACCAAGCTCGGAGAGCAGTTCAATAAGATTTTTGTGGAGGAGATTGCCCTTAGAGATGCCAATATTCATGCCCTGCAGTCCCAGATAAATCCTCACTTTTTAAATAACACTCTTGAGATCATCAACTGGGAAGCCAGAATGAACGGTCAGGAAAAGGTGTCCAGTATGATCGAGGCTTTGTCTGTAATGATGAGTGCCACCATGGACAGAAACAGGCAGTCACTTATCGCGCTGTCTGAGGAGCTTGAGTATGTAAACGCATACATATACATAATAAAGTGCAGATATCAGGACAGATTCATCTATGAGGAGCATATAGATAAATCGCTTCTTCATGTGATGGTGCCAAGGCTTATCATTCAGCCTGTAATTGAAAATGCTGTTGAATACAGCTACTCAGAGGATGGAATCAGGAGGGTCCGTCTTGAGATAGAGGGAACTCAGGACAATGAAAAAATCGATATGAGAATAAAGATAATTAATCCCGGCGTTCCTAGCGACGAGGATTTCGCCAAGATAAAAGAGCTTTTAACGGACACTATGGATATAAAGCCTCTTGAAGAGCGCTCTACCAGAATTGGAATCCGCAATGTTCACAGGAGACTGAGGATACTCTACGGCGCTGAAAGCGGCCTTACAATTGAGACGGATGGAAACAATAATACTATCAGCACTATTTTTGTCAAAAATTGACAATTTCAGCAATCTGATTTAATTAGGAGCACTGCTATCCTTGAATTAGATAATACGAAACATGATGCGTGTAGTAACGCGCAGAAGGGAGACATGTATGAAGTTAAAAAATCTGACAGCAGTGCTTATGAGCGCAATTATGACAATTAGCGTAGCCGGATGCGGCGGCACAGCAACTGAGGCTCCGGCAGAAGAGAGTTCTGTAGAGATATCTGACGAATCTACAGCAACCTCTGCCAAGGCAGGTGGATCCGTAGAGATCACCGTAACAACAACCTTTGCAGGTGAGGACAGCAACGCACAGAACTACAAGAGTGCTGTGGCTGATTGGGAGAGTGAGACAGGCAACACAGTCAGCGACACCTCAGCAACAAGTGATGAGACCTTTAAGACCAGGATCATCACAGACTTTGAAACAGGCTCAGAGCCTGACGTTCTTTTCTTCTTTAACGGAGCAGATGCGGATGATTTTGTTAAAGCAGGAAAGGTTGTATCAATTGATGACATCAGAGCAGAGTTCCCTGAATACGCATCCAACATGAACGATGATCTTATCGCAGCATCACCGGCTGATGGCGTTAAGTATGCAGTTCCTGTAAACGGATACTGGGAAGCAATGTTCGTAAATACCAAGGTGCTTGAGGATGCAGGCGTAGCAATGCCAGGTGCAGATTATACATGGGATCAGTTCCTTGCAGACTGCCAGAAGATCAAGGATGCAGGCTATGCTCCTATCGCAGCAGCCCTTGGTAATATTCCTCATTACTGGTGGGAGTTTGCTATCTACAATCAGCAGACACCGGACAATCACCTGAATATTCCCGGAAGCGCAGATGATGCTACTGGAAAACAGTGGGTTGCAGGTCTTGAGGATATTAAGGATCTCTATGAGAAAGGCTTCTTCCCTGACAATACTCTTTCAGCAACAGATGATGAAACCTTTGCAATGTTTACAGATGATAAGGCTGCATTCCTTCTTGATGGTTCATGGAAGGTAGGCGGTATCGTTGGTTCATGCCAGTCAGACCCCGATGATCCCAGCACTCTTGATGAAGAAAAGCTCAGCCACTTTGACGTAACTTATTTCCCCGGCAAGGGCAACAGAAAGACAACAGACCTTGTAGGCGGACTTTCAATGGGTTACTACATCACAACCAAGGCTTGGGAAGATCCCGACAAGAAAGCAGCAGCTGTAAGCTTTGTTGAGCATATGACAAGTGATGAGGTTGTTCCTGTTTTTGCACAGCACACAGCATCAGCTCTTAAGAACGCTCCTAAGGTTGATTCCAGCAAATTCAATGCTCTTCAGGTTAAGGCTATGGATATGATGAGTGGCGTTACAAGTCTTACAGGCGCTGTTCAGGATATGTTCAACGGTGACTGCAGAGTATCTACTTTTGACGGAATGCCTGACATCGTAACAGGCGGCGTAGCTGCAGCAGATGCAGTTCAGGAAGGTATCGACGTTTATAAAGATTCAGCTGAGTAAAAAGATATGTCAAACATATACAAGAGCAAAAAATACATATTTCTGTTTCTTGCACCGGCATTTCTATTTTTGATAATTTACCTGTATTATCCATTCTTTGTGAATATTTACGGGAGCTTCAGGTCCATCAAAAACCTGGGTACCTACGGCACAAAATGGAATTCTCCCTGGTATGAGAATTACGTTAAGCTGGCTACGGACCCGGTTGTATGGACATCCCTTAAAAACACATTTTTGATGATAATAGCCACTATTGTGGGACAGGTGGGAATAGCGCTTTTATTGGCGATTCTCGTTGACAATATCGGCAGAGGAACTCAGTTTTTCAGAACAGTGTATTTCTTCCCTATTGTAATCTCAGCAACTGCTCTGGGCCTTTTGTTCAACCTGATTTTTCTCTATGACAAGGGAATGCTGAATCAGTTTCTTGAAGCTTTGGGCAGAACGGAGCTGATAGATTACAAGAGCGAGAAGCTTGCGATTGTGACCATGATGATCCCTGTTGTATGGCAATATGTAGGATTCTACTTTGTCATACTTCAGACAGGACTCAACAACATCTCACAGGAGTTGTATGAATCCGCGGAGATAGATGGTGCCACCAGATTCCAGAGGGTATGGTACATTTCACTTCCTCTTCTTAGGAACGTGATCTGTACATGCCTCACTCTGGGGGTTACCGGAGCTCTTAAGGTCTTTGATCTTCCATGGACTATGTTCCCCAAAGGAATGCCTCTTAAAAAGACATTCCTTACGGGTACATATATGTACTATCAGACTATGGAGGCCAAGAACGTGGATTACGGAGCAACACTGGCAGTGCTTATAGTTGTGCTGGGAGTTGTTTTGTCAAGAATCACAAGACGCGCCTTTAAAGAAAGCGAGGACTTCTGATATGAAGAGAAACAAGATCGGTCTCGCTTTTCTTTATGTAATACTGAGTGCCTGGGCTCTAACCACTATTTATCCATTGTTCTGGGTCTTGGAGAATTCATTTAAGGCCAAGGACAAGATACTAAAACAGAGCTTTGCCCTGCCTGTGGGAGACCTTTTCACTCTTGCCAATTACAGAAGAGCCTTTGAGAGACTTGATATCGGTCATGCATATATAAACAGTATCTTTATATCCGGCTGTGTGACATTGGGAGTTATGGTGCTGGCAGGGCTTGCGTCCTTTGCTCTTGTAAGATTTGATTTTAAGGCTAAAAAACTTTGTCACACTCTGGTAATAGCAGCGATGATGTTTCCTGTTTTTTCCACTATCATTCCTGTTTATACTATGGAATCGAGCTGGCATATCACCAATACATCCAACTGGTTTTTAAACATGATCTCGGTAATACTGCCGCAGATTGCAGGTAACATGAGCTTTGCCATAATCGTTCTTATGGGCTATGTTCAGTCACTCCCCTTAGAGCTTGAAGAGGCAGCACATCTTGAAGGCTGCTCAATACCGCAGATTTTCTTTAAGATAGTTGTGCCGTTAGGAAAACCGTCCTTTGTGACGGTGGCAATATTCTCTTTTTTATGGAGCTACAACGATCTGTTCACTCAGATGTTTTTCCTAAGACGTCCTGAGATGCAGGCAATTACAAGGCTTCTTAACGAGCTTACATCCAAGGAGGGAACCAACTACGGTCTTATGGCTTCGGCTGTAACACTGGTAATCATTCCGGTAATTATAGTGTATGTTTTCCTGCAAAAGTATATAATTAAAGGGATGACTGCCGGCGCTGTAAAGGGTTAAGTATGTATAAGGTACTGATTGTTGATGATGAGCCCGTTATCGCGGAGGGGCTTAAGAAAATAGTTGATTGGGAGAAATATAACTGTGTGGTTGCGGGGACAGCCTCTTCGGGAAAAGAGGGTCTTGCCATGGTGGAAAAGTGCAATCCGGACATTCTTTTTACGGATATCAGAATGCCGGGAATGGACGGACTTACCATGCTGGCGGCTCTTCGCAGTGAGCACAAAAATCTTCAGGTGATCATTCTCACAGGATATCGGGACTTCGATTATGCAAGGGAGGCACTGAATCTGGGAGTGTTCAGATATCTTGTTAAACCCTCTAAGATGAAGGAACTGGATGAAGCCATGGAAAGTCTTTCAGAGAGACTTGCCGCTATGGCGGATACTGAGCAGACAGTTGCCGATGATGACAATACCAGTGCCAATAACTTTATCGTCAAGCAGGCAATCGCTTACATGGAACAGCATTACAGAGAGAAGCTTCAGCTTACGGATGTGGCAGAGAAGGTCTATGTGAGCCACTGGCATCTTAGTAAGCTGTTAAATAGTACAGGTAAAAGTTTCTCCGATGTTTTGAATGAGATCCGTATCGAGAATGCAAAGGAGCTGATGGAGGATTCTTCCTTGCATATTGCTGACATCTCAGACAGAGTCGGATTTGCGGATACGGCGCATTTTTCCAGAGTATTCAAGAAATACACCGGAATGAGTGCCAATGAGTACCGGAATAAGTTTTTAAAATAAAAGCTTGAGAAGGGGATTATTATGAAAATTATCAGGGCGAAGGATTATTATGATATGAGCAGGAAGGCAGCTAATATAATATCTGCCCAGATTATTATGAAGCCTGATTGTGTTTTGGGACTTGCCACAGGCTCTACGCCCATCGGAACCTACGATCAGCTTGTTGAGTGGTACAACAAGGGGGATCTTGATTTTTCTCAGGTAACTACCGTCAATCTGGACGAGTACAGAGGTATCACAAAAGAAGATCATCACAGTTACTACTATTTCATGAATGAAAAGCTTTTTTCCAAGGTTAATATAGATACGACGAGAACTTATATTCCTGATGGGATGGATGAGGATGCAGAGCATGCCTGCAAGAGCTATGACGCTATCATAAAGAGCTGCGGCGGAATCGATCTGCAGCTCCTTGGACTTGGCCACAACGGTCATATCGGTTTTAATGAGCCCGGCACTGCCTTTGAAGCCCAGACTCATCTTGTGAATCTGACAGAGACCACCAAAAAGGCGAACCAGCGATTTTTCGCAGAGGATGAGAATGTGCCAAGCCAGGCATATACCATGGGCATTAAATCAATTATGCAGGCTAAAAAGATTGTGGTTGTTGTAAGCGGCGCAGACAAGGCGGAGGCCCTTTTCGCAGCAGTTAAGGGCGAGATATCTCCGGCAGTTCAGGCCTCCGTTTTGCAGCTTCACAATGATGTGATAATTGTTGCAGATAAGGAAGCCTGCAGCCTTCTTGATGAATGATAAACTCTATATTTTTTCGTTTGATAGTTGTGTGATATAGGGGCTGATAATATAAGATCATCAGATGAAACAAACAACGCAAACACATGAAAGAGTTATGGAGGATAAAGCAATGAAGGTTATTGATAAGGTACTTATGTTTTTCGGAATTCACAGAAGAAGATACATCAATTGCCCCTGCAATAGATGAGGTAGAAAATAAAATTAGACAAATCCGCAGCGACGGTGGCGTGTGCTTCACCTTAGCTGCGGTTTTTATTTTTCTACGATTTTCTTCGCAATATCCACACTAAAAGCCACAATTACTGAGTAGCTGAACAGTCGGTTTTTTTCTATATTTAGGGCATGAGATTTGAGGGGATATGAGTGCTTTAAATATAGGAGGAAGATAACAGAGCTTTCAGTAGGTGTGGACAAAGAGACTGATGCCATGTTTGAAAAGCAGGCAGATAAATACGAGGAAATCTTTAATCTCCTTTGCGATATGGACACACAGGGCGGCGGACCTGCAAACATCACAAACGTCACAGTATTTGGTCTTGTGGATCACTACCGCGAAGGAGATACCACCAATTCAAGACTTTTTGACAGAAGTTATATGCCAAAGCCCGCCTTTGGAAAAATTGTGGAAGTACTGGAGTCTAAGTGCGCATCAAGGTAAAATAGAAGATAAAGTATGAAAAAGTAGGGAGGGGAGAATCATGAAGTTTTCCATGCAGCCCAAAAACATTTTTTATCTTGTGGTGATCGCAGTATCTGTGATCGTCATCATTATCCTTGGAACCGGCTACATAAAAAACAGGGATACGACCTCTGATATCTCTTTTGAGGAAGGCAACACTGTCAAGATAGAGAAAAAAGAGGACAAGGTACTGATCTCAATAAACACACAGACCATCCAGGACGGCCTTGAAAACATGGGCTTTCTGGTAACTCAGGAGTACTATTTTACACAGATTGAAAAGTACACCAAAGAAAAAGAGTTGATTTTTGGCATACCTTCATCATCTGAGTTTATGTACAGTTATGATGGTTCGGTTTTTGCCGGTGTTGATTTTACCAAGATCACAGTAGAAAAAGATGATAATGCAAAGAAGCTTATCGTGAAGCTCCCTGAGTCTGAAATCCAGACTGTAAGCGTGGATAAGGACACCTTGAAAATATATTCGGAAAAGGATTCACTTTGGAATCCTTTGAAGCTTGAAGACTACAACCTCTCACTCTCAGAGTTCGAGAAGACTGCCAAGCAGAAGGCACTTGATAGCGGAATTCTGGACAGGTCAGATGAACAGGCCAAGGCGCTTATTTCGAATTTTATAAGCAGCATGCCCTCTGCATCAGGCTATGCAGTGACTTTTGAATAAGGGGGGAGGACGAACATGGATTTAAAGAAAATTACAATTGTAGTTTTACTGATACTTCTTGCAACCATATCTGTTACCAAGGTGGCACCCTGGGCAGGAGATCCACAGAATCACACGCATTCCATTGCTCAGACCGAGGATAAGATAACCACAGTGATGACGCTTTCGGGAGGTGCTGCGGCTACCTCTGCAACCCTGTCACTTCTTCCGGGGGATATGTGTACACCGATTGCCGAGCAGATGGCAGAGCTTTCCAAGTATTTTTTGATGATACTAAGTGCGCTGTATCTTGAGAAATTCATGATAAGCATATCCGGATATGTTGCTTTTTCTGTGCTTATCCCTGCTGCTTGCATCATACTTGGCATAGCAATTCTTTTTGGTAAAAAGAATATGCGGATACTTGCAGCGAAGATCGCGCTTATCGGAGTAGTGCTTTTCATAATTGTTCCTGCCAGCGTGAAGCTCTCTGACATGGTTTATCAGACACAGGCTCAGAGGGTGAATACCGCAGTTGAAGAATACAATAACTTGGATATTGGAAATGGAACAGAGGGCGGTTTTCTAAATGAGGTTGCAACTCTCACGAATGACGCTGTGGACAGTGTTACCACATTCCTAAGCGGCCTTATCGAGTCTCTTGCGGTGATGATCGTGACAGCCTGCATCATTCCGATACTTGTTTTTGTATTTTTGGTATGGCTTGTAAAAACCATTTTCGCATCTAACGTGCTGACTTTGGATACATCAGCTCTCGATGCGTTAACAGGTAAAACAAATAAATAAACCTTATGAGGAGGGGAAAAATGAACATTAGAAATTTTGAAAACGAAGGCAGAAAGTTTGTAAACAACATGGGCAATTTCCATGTGCTTGAGTATCTGCAGGATGCCAGCGTATCTCCCATGAACGCTTCCACAGAGTATTTCATGAGCAAGATGGGCGTTCACAGAAGACAGCTGGTTATCCAGCTTGATGAAAATAATTCAGCTATCGTTCAGGCCGGGGCAATGCAGTGGTCGGCAGGAAATATCGAGGCTACTTCAGGAATTAAGGGTGTGGGTGATCTTTTCGGAAAAATGGTAAAAGGCGCTGTTACCAAGGAATCTGCTGTAAAGCCTGAGTATGTGGGAAATGGATTTTTGACATTAGAGCCCACCTACAAGTTCATTATTTTGGTTGATGTAGGAAGCTGGGGATCCGGAATAACCATCGAAGACGGCATGTTCTACGCCTGCTCAGGTACAGTTAAGAACACAGTAGTTTCAAGAAAAAATCTTTCTTCAGCAGCACTTGGTGGTGAAGGTCTCTTTAACTTAAGCCTCTCAGGTAGCGGCATTGCTGCTCTTGAAAGTAATGTTCCATACAATGAACTTGTGGAGGTTGAGCTTGAAAACGATACTTTGAAAATCGATGGTAACCTGGCTGTTTGCTGGTCGTCCAATCTTGACTTTACAGTTGAGAGATCCACCAAGACTCTTCTTGGCTCAGCAGTAAGCGGCGAGGGTCTTGTGAATGTATACCGCGGAACAGGAAAGGTTCTCATGAGCCCTGTTGCTCCCACATCTTCACTGTATGCTTCCACCAACACAATTGCAGCTAAGGCCGCAGCAATAACAAGCAATACCCTTGGACACTAATAAGACAGAAAAAACCAGTGAAAGCCCGAATATATCGGGCTTTTGCCAATTATACAGATAAAGCGCTTATAGCATAAAGTAAACTATATAAATATAAATGTAAAATATACTTGACATTATTCATATAACGAGCTAACATAAAATCACAAAAACAAATAATTGTTTTTTGTAAGTCGACTTGAAACTATTAACTACTTGAATGATTTTATGGAGGCTCGTTATGTTTGAGAAAATTTTAGCTTTAGCAATTTATGTTGTAATTGTTGTTGTTCTTTGGGTTATAGTCAAAAAAAGAAAAAAGGATACTAATTTCGATGAGATGCAGGAGAAGGTAAGGGCAGAGGGTTACAAGATCGCGTTCTTTTCAGTACTTGCCATGCTTACCGGAATAATTATTTATGATGTTATTGCAGGTGAGGCCCTTCCTCAGTATGTGCTTAGCGGACTTCTTATTGTTGTAGTAATGCTCAGCTTCACAATATGGGGAATTTATTGCATCAGACATGATTCCTTCTTTGGAATCGGTCAGGACTGGAAGACCTATTTATGTATCTGCATTGTTGTAGGTGCTATTCATTGTAGCTCATTTGTGTCAGAATTTGTTAGAATAATAAGTACAGAGCATGATGAGGCATTTATGCATTTGTTTTTTGCAAAGGCGGCATCAAGTGCAGCAATGACAGTTACTTTCTTATCAATGGCCGTTGCCATCGCTATCAAGATGATTGCATCCAAAAAAGAAAGCGAGGACTAAGCCATGAAGAATTTAAAACTTAAATCCGCCAGAGCTGCCAAGGACTTGTCTCAGGAAGATCTTGCAAGGATCTGCGAGGTTTCCAGGCAGACCATAAGTGCCATAGAAAAGGGAGATTACAATCCCACCATCAAGCTTTGTATATCTATATGTAAGGCCCTTGATAAAAGTTTGGATGAACTTTTCTGGGAAGATTAAATCTGACGAGGTGGGTATTATGAAAAGTAAGCTTGTAGCGGGAATTCTTATGTCATCATTTCTTCTAAGCGCATGCGCAGGAAAAAGCGGAGATACGACAGAATCTGAAAATAAAGATAATCTGATCACCAAGGCTTTGTCTGAAAAGCTTGGGGAAGATGCTGCTGAAGAAACCGAAGCAGCTGATACAGAAGAAGCAGCTGCCGGTGCAACCACGGAAGAGGCTACAGATGCGAATAGTGGCGATGCTACTGAAGAAGTCGAAGATACGAACACAGGCGAGACTGCCGAAGAAGTGGAAGTCTCCGAAGATAGCGTCGTATCTGAAGAGCCTGAAGAACCCGAACTCTCCGATTATCAGACAGCCTACATGGATATCGTGAAGGAAGGTCAGTTTAATTTTGATGAAAACGGCGACATGGATTTCGAAGAATATGAGAACATGATGCTTGATAAAAGAATATACTGTTACTGGCTTTACGACATAGACAAGGATGATGTTCCGGAGCTGATACTTAAATACGGTACCTGCGAAGCGGATTTTCACGGAAGCGTTTATACGTATAAGAATGGGAAAACAGAGCTTTTAACAGATGAGTTCCCGCTGGGACATACAGGACTTTATTCTGATCCGGGCGAAAATGGAATTATCTGCTATTGGGGACATATGGGATATGCCTCTGTTTCCAGATTCAGGTTTGAAAATGGTGAGACAGCCTACGATTATCTCTATGAGGAAAATATAAACGAACGAATAGAGAACGGTGAAGAGGATGCTGATTATGCAGCGGCGCGCGATATCGTAAATGGCGCATATTACCTTTCAGCTTATGATACCAATACACTTTATCCGATCATAAAATATACTGAGATTGCGCAGTACCAGGCGGGGAAGAAGCAACCTGAGTCAGGCCCTTTTGGCTTCCCTGATGATAATGAGAATATTTACAAAGAGCTGATTGAAAATGATGGAACAGTTATTGCTGCTGCAACGGATGAGTATATGAATTCTCCCGGGAAGGTATCGTTCAGCGAACTTTTAAAGGACGGTGTTATTTACCCTTATACATCAGGCGCTCTTAGAATATTCGACGATGGCTATGCTGATTTTAATTCAGATGGCATATATGAGTATTATTTCTATTTCAACACTGAGGATTCAGATTATCACAGCTATAGGGGCATAATCAGTAAGCAGGGCGAAGAGTTCTATGTCTATCTGTCCTTTAGTACCAGTGAGACCTCAATATCAGAGGATGGATATCTGATCCACGATAATCCTGATTACAACGAATACTATAGGGAAAGAATACTCTTCGACAAAGAGGACAGTGTCATATTTTCTATGGAATAAGCTTGTGGGCTGAAATGGGGGATGTATATGTTTTTTAAGAAAAAGACAGAAATCAAAACCTATGACAAAGAAAACCTAAAGCCTGTGATAAAGGCAAGTATCTGTAACGGCGAGCAGGTGGCCGGTTTTCAGAATATCCATACCGGTGAATTCGAAGAAGTGATGCTCATAAGAGATAACGCTGATCTTGTAGAGTTCACAGCGCAGTACGGCATCACGGATAAACCGGATAAAATCTATTAGACAAGCCTTTGCCACGCCGCATTTTTGCAACACAGTAAAAAGGTGTTTATATTTCTCGGGATTAGAGGAATAAAGTTAGCAGAATTGCAATCATAAATATATAACGAAGATAAAGACCGCTATATACTCATATCAGAAACAGACAAAAACGTTTGACCTGTATGAAAAAAGCGCTATCATAGTTATGTGTGCTTAAAAGTACAGGTACGAGAAAAGAATTGGAGGGAATGATATGGGAATCATATGGGGACTTATTCTTGGAGCACTTGCAGGTTTTATTGCCAGCAACATCATGAAGGAGAAATCAGGAACAGTTAAAAACATTATTCTTGGTCTGCTTGGCGGCGTAGTTGGCGGTGTTGTTTTCAGAATCGTCGGATTCGCAGCAACAGGACTTATCGGAAGCCTGATTGTTTCCGTAGTTGGCGCATGCATCTGCATTTGGGCCGGAAGAAAATTATTTTAAAGATGTGGAGCAGCTGATCGGATGAGATTTGCTGCTCTATTTAGGTCAGGAGCATTTATGAAAAAAGAAGAAAAGACAAATGTAATGCGCGTACTTGATGGTAAGAAGATTGCCTATGAGAGTCATGCCTATAATCCCGACGCGACCATGAGCGGCGAGGAAATTGCAGGGATTCTTGGAGAGGATCCGGATAAAGTTTTTAAGACACTGGTAACTCAGGGGAAATCCGGAGTATACTTTGTTTTTGTAGTTCCTGTAAAAGATGAGCTTGATCTGAAGAAAGCTGCGAAGGCAGCAGGTGAGAAAGCGGTAAGCATGATTAAGCAAAAGGAGCTTTTACCGCTTACGGGATATGTTCACGGAGGCTGCTCCCCCATTGGAATGAAAAAGCAGTTTCCGACCTTTATACACGAGACTGCAGAGCAGTATGACCATATTTTTGTAAGTGCAGGAAAGGTGGGCTTTCAGATAGAGCTTGCACCGGCTGATCTTATGAGTGTTGCAAATTGTAAGGTTGCAGATATTGTGTAACGCTTAGATGCAAAAACTCTTTGAGAGTCAGGATAATTACAGATCAGGCTTAGTCCTTTGCTGCATAGAATGCTTCAAGTTCCTTGCGGGTATCTGCAAGAGCTTTAAGCATTTCCTCATTTTTAGAGGGAAAATTAAACATCTGATCAAGATAGCCCTGTTCTTTTGCAAGCTCCCAGCTGAGGGGATAAACCAGCTCGAAGGCAAGTGCTATGTGACCTATAACGTGATCTCCGGGCGTGGTCATCACATCTCTGAAAACTGCGTGGTGCTCACGAACCTGATCCATTACTGCAGGAGTTACGCCGGAATTTATCAGTTCATCGCTTGATACGTTGTAGATATCTTCCATGGGAGTTTCGATGTTTACTCTGAGGATATCCACCTTGTCGGCGTCTCTTAGGATGTTGCAGAAATCGAGAGTTTTGCCTGTTATATCCTTGCGAATTCGGAATTTATTGTGCTGACGGATCACGATTTCAAGGGTATTGTTGCAGGACATATCATCGGTAAAAAGGCTTATAAGGTTATCCTCACCAAAGAGGAGATCTGAGCCAAACTCTGCATGGTCTACGGACTGGGAATCTATAAAGGTATTGAATCTTCTTACCTGTTCGAATCTTCCGATGTCGTGAAGCATTCCGGAAAGCCATGCAAACTCTGCATCTTCATCTGACATGCCGATGGATTTCGCTATCTTCTCGCAGCTCTCTGCTACCCTGTAGGTGTGGGATATTTTAAGGGCGATCTTTGGATCCTCCGGATCGTAATTTCTTGTGTATGCAGCGAACTGTTCGCGGACTCTTTTTCTATCTATATTCATAATTTGCTCCGATTTGAATTCGTTATTTATCAATTTTTATCCTCAAAAATAATATCATAATTTAGCGCTTTCTTGGAGAAAGAGGGTGTTATAATTGATGTTTGAGGGGATTTTTGTTTATTTGTCCAGTATTTGAATGGGCTTGATTTTTATACAGGAGACTAATATGAAAACCGGAATTGTTATGGAAGGCGGAGCTATGCGCGGTATGTTTACCTGCGGCGTGCTTGACGTTTTCATGGAAAAAGGAATTACCTTTGACGGCGCTGTGGGCGTGTCTGCCGGAGCCACCTTTGGAATTAATCTTAAATCAAAACAGATCGGAAGAGCATACAGATACAACAAAAAGTATTGCAACGATAAGAGATATCACAGCATGGAATCTCTCTTAAGAACCGGTGATATTTTCAACGTGAAGTTCTGTTATTCAGAGCTCCCCTTTAAGCTTGATCTTTGGGACTATGATACCTTTGAGAGCAATCCCATGGAGTTCTACTGCGTGGCAACGGACCTTAGGACAGGCGGCCCTGTTTATCACAGGTGTGACAACGGAATGGGCAAGGATATGGAGTGGATCAGAGCATCAGCTTCCATGCCTATCGTTTCAAGACCTGTGAAAATCGACGGCGGTGTTTACTTAGATGGAGGCGCAGCGGATTCCATACCCTTAAAGTTCATGGAGGATCAGGGCTACGACAGGATTCTTGTAATCGAGACCCAGCCTGAAGACTACGTTAAGGGCAAGCAGCAGTACATGCCCCTTATAAAAATGAACCTTCGAAAATATCCCAATGCAATTAGAACTTTGGAAAACCGTCATATAATGTATAATGAGGAAAAGCGTTATATCAGGGAAAAGGAGAAACTCGGCGAAGTTCTTGTAATTCGTCCCAAGGCCCCTCTTGCAATAAAGCCTACTGAAAGTGACCCCTCTGAGATTGAGAGAGTATACAAGATTGGAAGAGAAGCAGGCGAGGAGTTTCTTAAGGAGAGTAACTGGGTTTCAGACCAGATAGAATAAGGAATTAAAAGAACTTACGCAAAGAAGATGGAATATAAATATGTTTTTCCGGAGGGAAAGTAATGAAGAAGTTTAAGATAACGTTCAATTCTCCAGTAACTTTGGGATTCATTTTTATTTGCTTTATTGTGATGGTGGTAAATTACCTGACAGTTGGACTGTCTAACCAGCTGCTTTTCATGACCTATCGCTGGTCACTTACATCACCTTTAACCTACGTGAGATTTTTCACACACGTCCTTGGACATGCGGGATGGGAGCACTTCATAGGGAATGCCACCTACATTTTGCTTCTTGGTCCAATGCTTGAAGAAAAGTACGGATCAAAGAAACTGATATTTGTCATATTGGTAACTGCGGTTGTGACAGGACTTTTCCACTTTATTCTTTTCCCTCAGGCTGCACTTTGCGGTGCCAGCGGTGTTGTTTTTGCATTTATCTTAATGACATCCTTTACCGGATTTAAGGACGGCGAGATTCCGCTTACATTCATACTTGTCACCATTGTTTTCATAGGACAGCAGGTCTATGAGGGAATCTTTTTGCAGGACGATATTTCAAACCTGACCCATATCCTTGGCGGTATTGTGGGAGCAGTGGCTGGCTACAGACTTAATAAGACTAAGAATAATTGAGCAGCTTTGCAGACCATAACGACGTTTGCCACGGCATGCTTAACTATAATGAGGAGTATATTGAAAAATGAGGCTATTATTTATCAGACACGGGGATCCCGATTACAAGATAGACGGACTTACGGAGAAGGGAAAACGCGAGGCGCAGTGCCTTGCAAAGCACATCAAGGACTGGGGAATAGATGATGTGTATGTATCCCCCTGCGGCAGAGCTCAGAGGACTGCGGAGTATTCACTTGAGGTTTTGGGAAAAGAAGCTACGACTTTAAAGTGGCTTGAAGAATTCCCTGCGCTTTTTAATCCCAACATCGCTGATGAGGAGACTAAGAAGGCTTATCCCAACGAGCTTTTTAAGAAAAAAGATTCCGATGAATATCACAGACGTATTGTTTGGGATGTAATGCCTTCTTACTACAAGGCTCATCCCGAGATTTTTGATACTCACGCGTTCATGGATTCTGACATTGTAAAATACACGGATATGCCGGAGGTATATGAGAGAGTTATTGCCGGATTTGAGGAGCTTTTGTCAGATTACGGCTATGAGCGTGACGGCAATGTATTTAAGGTTAGGGAGAGCAACGATAAGACAGTTGCATTCTTTTGCCACTTTGGACTGACTTCTGTCCTGCTGTCATATCTCTGGGGAGTATCACCCTTTGTACCCATGCAGTTCCTTGCCATGGCCCCCACTTCCGTTACAGAGATTGTGACTGAGGAGAGAGAAAAGGGAATTGCGATTTTCAGGACTTTGAAGGTTGGCGATATCACCCATCTTACTTTGGAAAATGAGCAGCCCTCTTTTTCAGCAAGATTCTGCGAACGTTTTGAAAACGAAGATGAGAGACACTAAGAGGCTGTTTCCGGCAGCTTAATAGCTGCCACTACACATAAAAATACAAGGGAGGCGACAGGTTATGGAGATTACCGAAAAATTGGAAGAACTGTTAAATAAGGCAAGAGATGACAAGGCATTAAAGGAAAAGCTCCTTGGAACAAGAGCTTCAGAGAATCCAATAGCAGATTTTTGCTCTATTGCTACAGAAAACGGATTTTCCATGTCTGTCATGGATATTGTAAACCAGGGTGAGGAGTTCTACGCTGAGATAAAGAGAAGTACTAACGGTGGCGGCGAGAATTCACCTGACCTGGATTTTCAGAATGATGAGTATTCGATTTTTATGATGAGGCTTAGGGACCTGTAATTTATGATCTGGTTAGTTGGATTTATTGTTGTTGCTATACTTTGCATCATTGGCTTTGGCTATATGGTAAAGGCGGTGGGCAGGTTTGGAATTTTTAAGAGCATTCAGAATAAGTGGCTAAGAAGGCTGGTACTTATTTTTATAAATGCAGCGGGCTTTGCTCTGCCATGTTATTTTATGGGACTTGTAAATGCCTTTGCCATTTATCTGCATGTGCTCGTATTTACCATGCTCTTTGGATTTATCTTTGGGATAATCCGGAAAAAGAGGGACAGGGAATTTAAGTACTACTATCAGGGATGGTGCGCCTTGGTGGTATCTGCTGTATACCTGCTTGTGGCAAATTACCTCTGCGTCCATGTGTGGCAGACTGACTATAGCCTTGAGACTGATAAGCTTTCTGAAAATGTGAAGGCTGTTTTCTTTGCGGACTCCCATATCGGGACCACCTTTGACGGTGAGGGCTTTGCAAGGGAAATAGAGAAAATAAAGGAAAAGAACCCGGATATCGTTCTGATTCCTGGAGATTTTGTGGACAGCGATACCAAAAAAGAGGATATGGTCCTGGCCTGTGAGGCGCTTGGCTCTGTTGATGCAAAATACGGAGTCTGGTACGCCTTTGGCAATCACGATAAGAGCAGCTACGGACCAAGAGATTTTACTGCAGATGATCTTGTAAGTGAACTTTCTAAAAACGGGGTCCATGTCATGGAGGATCAGGTGGAGTATACCGGTGATCTGTGCATCGTAGGAAGAGCGGATGCCATCACCTCAGACAGGAAAGAACTTTATGAGCTTCTTGATGGAGCTGATACCTCCAAATATATTATCGTAATGGATCATGAACCTACGGATTATGATAACGAATCAAAAACAACTGCAGACCTTGTGATCTCAGGTCACACCCATGGCGGACAGCTTATACCCATAACATATTGGGGAGTATGGATGGGAATAAATGACAGAACCTATGGGTATGAGAGACGCGGCGATGTGGATTTCATTGTGACTTCGGGAATATCCGATTGGGCAGTGGATTTTAAGACCGGCACAAAGTCTGAGTATGTTATGATGGATATAGGGAAACATTAATGGCGTTTTTATAGCAGAAAGCGAGGTACTCATGAAAATCCTGGAAGAGAAGATACTTGAAGAGGGGCGAGTATATCCGGGGAATATACTCAAGGTTGACAGTTTCCTTAATCACCAGATAGATGTTGGTCTTCTGGATGTACTTGGGGAAGCCATTTATGAAAAGTACAAGGATAAGAAGATTACCAAAATACTTACCATTGAGGCATCGGGAATTGCGGTAGCATGCTCCGTTGCGAAGCATTTTAATGTGCCGGTTATTTTTGCAAAGAAGTCAAAGAGCCTTAATCTGGGAGATGATGTGTATGTTTCCAGAATAAGTTCCTATACCTATGGCAAGGAGTACGACGCAGTAGTTTCAAGAGATTTTCTTGGCAATGATGATAAAGTCATAATCGTTGATGACTTTATTGCTATAGGCAATGCCATGAAGGGGCTCATTGAGATCTGCGTTCAGGCAGGCGCCAAGATAGAAGGTATCGGTATCTGTATCGAGAAGGGCTATCAGCATGGCGGAGATGATGTCAGACAGATGGGCTATGATGTGACATCCCTTGCGATAATTGATGACATGAAGGAAGATGGAACAATTATTTTCAGAGAGTGAGTTGGTAGCATTTTTATGGCTAAAAATAAAAATTTTGACATGCTAAATGGCAGTCTTTTGGATAAGATTGTAATGTTCGCGCTGCCACTGGCAGTTTCAAGCATCTCTCAGCAGCTTTTTAACGCTGCTGATCTTGCTGTTGTGGGAAGATTTGCTTCACCGGAAGCTATGGCTGCGGTGGGAAGTAATGGTTCCGTAATAGGTCTGATAATCAGCTTTTTCATAGGACTGTCTGTTGGTGCCAATGCGCTTATAGCCATGCAGATAGGCGGCGGTCACAAGAATGAGATAAACGATACGGTTCACACTGTAATTACTCTGTCTCTTATCGCGGGATTTGCCCTTATTCTGATTGGATTTTTCATTTCAAAACCCATACTGATACTGATGGCTGCACCGGAAAATGTATTGGAGCTTGCAATACTGTATCTTAGGATATACTTTTTTGCCATGCCCGCAATTATGGTCTACAACTATGGTTCTGCTGTCCTTAGAAGTAAGGGGGATTCTGCAAGACCGCTGTATGCCATGCTTATTGCAGGTGTCATAAACATTCTTTTAAATCTTTTGTTTGTAATAGGCTTTCATCTGCATGTTATAGGTGTTGCTCTGGCAACGGTGCTGTCCAATATGTTTGGTGCAGGATACATTCTTTTTATCCTGATGAACGAGGAGGAAGCCTTCAGACTCAGCTTTAAAAAGCTTAAGATCAGGAAAAAATATCTTGTTCGCATGATGCAGATAGGACTTCCTGCAGGACTTCAGGGAGCAGTGTTTTCACTTTCCAATGTGGTCATCCAGTCAGCGGTCAACAGCTTTGGCTCTAATGCCATTGCAGGTTCTACGGCAGCTGCCAATTTTGATTTTATATCCTACTGCGCCATGAGCTCTTTCGTTCAGGCGGGAGTTACCTTCACAAGTCAGAACTATGGTGCCCGCAAATTCGACAGATGTAAAAAGGTATTCAGGATATGTATGGGATGCGGCGTAGGCATATCTGCGGTTGTGGTATTTGTACTGGTGACTTTCCGTTATCAGATGATAAGCCTCTTTACCACAGAGCCTGCAGTTATAGATTTTGCAATGATCAGAATTATGAATGCGTTTATTCTGCATTTCCTTATAGGCTCCTATGAGATAAGCGGTGGCTGCCTGCGCGGTATGAACCATTCGCTTTCTCCTGCGCTGATATCCATCTTTGGAACCTGCGTATTCAGACTTATCTATGTGTTTACATATATTCCAAAGCACCATGATTTTGGAACCTTGTTCAGAGTTTATCCAATCTCATGGGCCATCACGGGAGTGATCACTTTGACGGTCTACTTCATCGTAAGGTCAAAAGAATTCAGATCAGGTACTTGAAAAATAGAACATACATTCGTATAATATAGCCATACAAGAACAACTGTTCGAGGTGGCTATTTTTATGAATGATGAGAGAATAATACTTCATTCGGATTGCAACTGCTTCTACGCGGCTGTGGAGATGCTGCATAATCCGCAGCTTCGGGATGTGCCTATGGCGGTGGGCGGAGATCCGGAGGCCAGGCACGGTATCGTGCTTACAGCCAATTATATAGCCAAGAGGCGCGGAGTTAAGACCGGCATGGCTTTGTGGGAGGCGAGACAGGCCTGCAGGGATGTGGTCTTTGTTACACCCAATTATGATGAGTACATAAGGTTTTCCAGGAAGGCCAGGAAGATATACGGTGATTACACTGATCTGGTGGAACCCTACGGACTTGATGAATCCTGGATAGATATAACAGATTCTAAGTCCATGCTTTCTACATCCACAGGAATGACTGTTGCCAGAGAGATATCGGACCGCATCAAGACAGAACTTGGAATCACTGTATCAATAGGCGTTTCCTGGAATAAGATATTTGCGAAGTTTGGCTCTGACTATAAGAAACCGGATGCTATAACTCAGATTTCCAGGGAGAATTATAAGGACATTCTCTGGACAGCTCCCGCATCGGATCTTCTGTATGTGGGGAGGCGCACAACTGCCAAGCTTAAGAAGTACGGGATTATTACCATAGGTGATATAGCCAGAGCAGACCCTGAGTTTTTGCATCAGATTTTTGGGAAAATAGGATATGTGCTTTCAACCTTTGCAAGAGGCGAGGATCAGACCCCGGTTGCGGCAGCAGATGACTATGCACCGGTTAAAAGTGTGGGCAACAGCACCACTACCCCAAGAGATCTTGTAAATGATGATGATGTGAGAATGGTCATATATCTGCTGTCTGAAAGCGTGGCCGCAAGGCTTAAGGAGAATCATTTCATCGGGGATGTTATAGGTATAAGTATTAGGGATAACGGGCTTTACAGCTTTACAAGACAGCACAGGGTCCACATACCTACCAATATTTCCGAGGAGATAGCAGGCTATGCCTGGCAGCTTTTTAAGGCAAATTACGATTGGGAGCATCCTATTCGCAGTGTAGGGGTCAGAGTGTCCAATCTGGTGCCGGATACCATGCCTCTTCAGACCGATCTTTTCATGAGAGAGGAGGTCAGGGAGAAATACCTTAAGGCCGATCTTGCCATCGAGGATATCAGGAGGCGTTTTGGTTACGAGTCGGTTCTAAGGGGGCTTATGTATTATGACAAGGCGCTGTCCGGGCTTGATGCCAAGGCAGAGGATCACATGATCCATCCTGTGGGATATTTTCAAAATGGAGTCAATTGCTTTAAAGAATAATGTCCATTACTGCTTTTAGGTTAAAAAGTGGTAATGGACTTTTTATTTTTAGTTTATTATTTCGAAAACAAACTGTTTTACATTTGTGATAAAATGGAATATAGTTGATATTTTTGTCTAATATTATGTGATTTATCAGGAGGTATTACTCTTGGAAAAGTACAAATATAGTGACGAACAAATAGCACTGATAGAAAGCAGCTTTGTACCGTTTGCAGTGTATCAGTTTATAAATAAACATGTGATTACCATAGCTCTTTCGGCGGGCTTTTGCGAGCTTTTTGGTCTTAAGGACCGCGACGAGGCTTATGAGATTATGGACAATGACATGTATAGGGATACTCATCCTGATGATGTGGCATCCATAAGTGATGCTGCCTACCGCTTTGCTACAGAGGACGTACCCTATGATGTGATTTACAGATCCAAAGTGGATGAGGAGTACAGGATCATTCACGCTTATGGTAAGCATATTTTCAAGGATAATGGCGTAAGACTGGCTTTTATATGGTATACGGATCAGGGCGCCTATACCCCTAATATGGGTAGCGACGTACAGGGGCTCACAGCTATGCTCAGCAAAATCCTTGAAGAGAGAAGCAGATTAAATAATATCAGCTATGATTACCTGACAGGACTTCCCACCATGACGCTCTTTTTTGAGCTTGCGGGAGATGGATGTGAGGAGTTAAGGAAGGAAGGAATTAAGCCGGCGGTCCTTTTTACGGACTTCAACGGCATGAAAAACTATAACCGTAAATACGGAATGGCAGAGGGCGACGTTCTTCTTGTTGCCTTTGCAAAACTTCTAAGCAGCTATTTTGGCAGCAGCAGGTGCAGCCGATTTAGTTCTGATCATTTTTGCATCTATACGGATCCCGATGGCTTGGAACAGAAGCTGGAAGAACTTATTGAAAAGAGTAAGCTCTTAAATGGCGGTAAAAGTATGCCCATCAGAATCGGAGTCTATTCTTATGATGATGAGAAGACCAGCATCAGTGCTGCCTGTGACAGGGCCAAGATCGCCTGTGATTTCCATAAGAAAAATTATGAATCCCACATTTATCATTTTGATGATGAAATGATGCGTCAGATAGAGCACAGACAGTATGTGGTTGAGAATCTTGACAGAGCCATAGAGCAGGGATGGATAAAGGTTTATTATCAGCCTATCATCAGAACCGCAAATGGACGAGTTTGCGACGAAGAAGCTCTTGTAAGGTGGGAGGATCCGGAGAGAGGCGTTCTTACCCCTGATACTTTTATCCCATATCTTGAAGAAGCAAACAGCATATATAAACTGGACCTTTGCGTTGTTGATATGGTCCTTAAGAAGATGAAGGAGCAGGGAGAGACAGGTCTGTATATTGTCCCTAATTCTGTCAATCTGTCCATTTCTGATTTTTACACATGCGATATCGTTGAAGAGATCAGAAGACGCGTGGATGAATCCGGTCTTACCAGGGATAAGCTGGTTATTGAGATTACAGAGACAGTTCTGCTGGATGATGTTGATTACATGGCAGATAGGATCAGTGAGTTTAAGAGGCTTGGGTTTAGCGTTTGGATGGATGATTATGGCAGTGGATATTCATCGCCTGTAATCCTTCAGAAGATACCTTTTGACCTACTCAAACTGGACATGCTTTTTATTCAGCAGATAGGTGAAAGAGAAAGCGTTAAGATCATACTCACTGAGCTTGTCAGAATGGCTATGGCTCTGGGTGTTGAGACTATAGCAGAAGGCGTTGAAACCGAGGTTCAGGCAGAATTCCTAAAGGAGATAGGCTGTACCAAGTTGCAGGGATATTATTACTGTGAAGCTCATTCTCTTGCAGGAATCATTGAGAGAAATAAAAAGGGTATTCAGATTGGATTTGAGAATCCTTCTGAGACAGATTATTATGTCCAGCTTGGAAAAGTAAATCTCTATGATTTGTCAGTTTCAAGAAAAGATGACGATACGCTTAAGGATTATTTTGATACCTGGCCTATGTGCCTTGTGGAATATCTTGATGGAAAGCTGTATTTAACAAGATGCAACGGGACTTTCAGAGAATTTATGGCGAGAAATTTCCCGGCCAGTATAGATAGTACAGAGGTCCAGGTGGCGGATTTTGAAGGTAAGCCCGGAGCATATTCCCTTAATGCTGCTGTGCAGTGTGCAAAAGATGGTGGAAGACTTATCATAGATGACAGGACCAAGGATGGTAAGACACTGCAGATGTTCCTTAGAAGAGTGGCAGTTAATCCTGTTACCGGAGCTGCAGCTGTAAATGTTGCAATTTTATCTGTCTCAGATAGCCCCGATGATGACACCACCCTCACCTACAACTATGTGGCAAGAGCGCTGTCAGAGGATTATATTCACCTGTATTTTGTAAATATGGATAACGGAGATTATACAGAGTACAGCCCGGATGGGGTGAACCGGGATATGAATGTCTCAACTCGTGGTCATGATTTCTTTGGACTTACAGCAAGTGTGGCAAAGAATAATGTATATCAGGAAGACGCAGAAGAGTTTGTTAAGAGCTTCACCCCGGAGAAGGTGGAAAAAAGCCTTAAGGAAAACGGCATTTTCACATTGACCTACAGGGTAATGATGGACGGAGAGCCTGTCTATGTAAGTATGAAGGTTGTTAAGGTCAGAAATAAGGGCAACAATATTATCATAGGAATCAATAATGTGGATGCCCAGATGAAGCATGAAGAGGCCCTTGAAAAGATGAGGGAGGAGCAGATTACCTATTCAAGGATCATTGCTCTTTCCGGAGATTATATGGCTCTTTATACGGTCAATCCTGAAACGGATGAGTATACAAAATACACCTCCAGCAATTATTTTGAACATATTGGAACCGGCAAAGAGGGTGAACATTTTTATGATGACACCGCGGAAACAGCCCTAAGCGTTATTTATCCTGATGATCTTGATTATTTCCTCAAAATGTTCAAGAAGGAAAAAGTCATGTCTCAGATAAAGAATAAAGGCATGTTTACTCTTAACTACAGGCTTGTGATAAATGGAAAGCCGATTTATGCCATGCTGAAAGCCACCATGGTGCATGAGGATGGTGTGGACAGTGTAATAATTGGTGTTGTTAATATTGATGAGGAAGTACGAAGAGAACAGGCGTATGAATCAAACCTCATGGAAGCCAAGGAAAAGGCCAATTATGATGAGCTTACGGGCGTAAAGAATAAGCATGCTTATGCTGAGATGGAGGCAAAGCTAAACAGAAAGATCAAGGCAGGTAAAAAACCGGAGTTTGCAATTGCAGTATTCGATATAAACGGACTTAAACAGGTAAATGATACTCTTGGACACCAGGCCGGAGACCAGTTCATCAAGGATGGATGCGATGGGATCTGTCAGATATTCAAGCACAGTCCTGTTTTCAGGCTTGGCGGTGATGAGTTTGCTATTGTTGTTCAGGGTACTGACTATGACAACGTGGAGATTCTCATGGAGAGCGTTGCCCAGAGTAACAGAATAAATAAGTTTGAAAGAAAAGTTGTCATTGCGGCAGGTATGTCCAGATTCGATGATGATGAGAATGTGGCTGCGGTATTTGCAAGGGCAGACAAGAACATGTACGAGAATAAGAGCGCTCTGAAAGGAGAGAGAAATGGCTTCAATAGCTAAGGACATAGATGTCAGGGAGTTCTACAACGCTATCGTAAATTTTGATGAAAGCGAAGAGGCTCAGGAATTTTATTACAAGGTAATGGATACTCCCACAGGAAGAAAGAATAAAAGTGGCAGCGATGAAACAGTAAGAGACAGAGTACTTAAGGCTTACGCTATGCTTTTTTGTGAGGAGGCAGGGCTTGAGCCGGGAGAAAAAGCCGGAGTTGATGAGGTTGCAGATACTGCAGACAGACTCTACATCGGAGGCGCAGGCTATGACCCGGAGCACTGGTACAGGATGAAGTATCATTTTCCTGTCATAGATGATGACAATTATGATAGATTTGCCGCTCTTGTGCTGGCAGATATGAACTCCGGTCCTTTGCATGATGCTGCTCTTAATGACGGAGATACTCTTGTGGTAGGGGAGGCGGATCCGCTTCACATGACAGCGCAGCAGCGTCAGAATCAGAAGGTTAAGTCCATAACCTTGCCTACGGGAGGTGCACAGTGAATATTTTGGCAGTTGACAGTAACGAGGCATCTCTAAAGAAAATGAAAACCATTCTCGGAAAGGTAAAGCCCGATGCTACCTGCTACTTTTTTGACAGTCCTCTTTCCGCTCTTGCCAAGGCCAGAGAAGAGGAAATGGACGTGGCATTTCTGGATGTGAATATGCCTGAACTTTCAGGGATAGATCTTGGAAAATATCTTTCTGAACTAAATCCTTACATAAATCTTATTTATGTTTCCGATGAGACAGAGCATGCTTATGATGCTATGAAGCTTCATGCCAGCGGCTATATCAAAAAGCCCGGCACCGGAGCGGAGTTTCAGAAGGAACTGGAGTATATGCGCTATCCTGAGATGCGCAAAAAGTTCAAGAGGGTTTTTGCGCAGACCTTTGGAAACTTCGAGCTTTTTGTGGACGGAGAGCCTGTGGATTTTAAATATAAGAGGACCAAGGAAATCGTGGCTCTTCTTATAGCCAATAAGGGGGCGCAGACCACTAATGGTGAGATTATCGCCAACCTTTGGGAGGATGACGGCGACCCTGAAAAAAAGTTGTCTTATCTTTGTAACTTAAGACAGGATCTTCAAAACACATTTAAGAAGCTGAAGCTTGATGGTATAATCCTTAAACAACGTGGCAGTATGGCCATCGCCAAAGACAGAATAGAATGCGATTATTATGACTGGCTTGAAAACAAGGATAAGTCCAAGTATAAATACGCCGGCGAATTCCTGAGTCAGTACAGCTGGTCGGAATTCTATATGGCAGAGCTTGATGAATACAGCTATGACGAGGATTGGTGATGGGCTGTGCACAAATGTCACAGGCAGAATAGTATAGACAAGAAGAGAGGACATTTTATGATTTCATTTGAGAGCGATTATATCTGTGGAGCTCACCCGCTTGTTTTGAAGGCACTTACGGAGACTAATATGGAGTGCTTATCCGGTTATGGAAGTGATAAGTACTGCGACAGTGCAAAGGAAAAGATAAAAAAGGCAGTAGGAATACCGGAGGCAGAAGTTGAGTTTTTGGTTGGCGGAACGCAGACTAACTCAGTTATTATTTCTACCATGCTGTCAGACTATGAGGGCGTAATAGCTGCAAAAACGGGGCATATAAGTTCCCACGAAGCAGGAGCCATCGAGTACACAGGACACGAAGTTTTAGAGATTCCTCAGAAAAACGGAAAGATAGAAGGATCGGTACTTAAGGATTATCTTGCAGGATATTTTGCTGACGAGAATCATGAGCACATGACCAGGCCCGGAATGGTATATATTTCTCATCCCACAGAGTATGGAACACTGTATTCCAAGGCAGAGCTCAGTGAGATTTCTGAAGTCTGCAGAGAGTATGAGATCCCTCTTTTCCTTGACGGAGCAAGACTTGGATACGGACTTATGAGCAATTCCACTGATGTTTCTTTGCAGGATATAGCAAAACTTTGCGATGTTTTCTATATCGGAGGCACCAAGGTTGGCGCACTTTGCGGAGAGGCAGTGGTTTTCACAAAGGGTAATAAGCCCAAGCACTTTTTGACTTCCATCAAAAGGCGCGGCGCTCTTCTTGCAAAGGGACGACTTTTAGGTGTTCAGTTCGATGCACTTTTTACAGATGATCTGTATTTTAAGATTAGTAAGCATGCCATAGATATGGCTGAAAAGCTAAAGGACATTTGCAGAGCCCATGAACTTTCGATGTTTTTAGAGTCGCCTACAAACCAGCAGTTTGTAGTTTTTGAAGACGAGAAGCTTAAGAAATTACAGGAGAAGGTAGCCGTAAGCTTTTGGGAAAAGCCTGATAAAAACCACACAGTTGTAAGACTTGCAACAAGCTGGTCCACAACAGATGAGGATCTGGCTGAGCTGGACAAGGCGTTATCATAATCAAACTTTTTGAGGGTTTGCCAAGCGTTTTGAGGGTCTGACTTTGAGGGTCAGGTCCTTTTTGTATGGGAGTTTTTGAGGGTTAGGTTTGAGGGTTCTTTGATCTGGCAGACAGAGTTGGGAGCGGGTTTGGTTTCAGGTTATCTGAGAAAAGCGAATCTATTAGAAAGGCTGAAGGGGAAGGCATGCTAAAACCTTGCCCATTCTGTGGAAGCAATGTTCATGTTGAGTACTATTCCGCAATAAGCGACAGAAACAGGACAGGTATTCCTCCAGAAGGTTCATACCAGGTAAAAATCTTTAGTGATTTGTATGAGTATGAGAAGGATATCCTCCGTATAAAATGCCACAATGAAATTTGCCTGTGTCGGAACCTGGCGACCAAATGCAGCTCTTTAAATAAGTTGATAGATTTGTGGAACACTAGATGTGAGCAATCGTTGAATATCCAATTGAAATCATTAAATGTTTAAGCTATATTTTATTATGGAGTTTATAGAAATTTCATACGAATAATCGTTTGTAAACATAATGAAAAACGAGTGGATATAGAATTTGACAAGTGTGTGGAGGAGACAGGGGAACTGACTAGGTATCCATCAATTGATAAGCCATCCGTAGGAGTAGCGACAAAAACATGAGTGCATTAAAAGACCTTAGATCATTCATTTATATGTTATCTCTGCCAAAACCAGATTATGAGATATTCTGCCGCGAAAAGCGATTGGAACGCTACCATACCTATGGAGGATATGTCGAACATCTGCAACTACATTCGTTTGTGCATCATATACTGGTGCAACTTATGAGAGCAGAGATGAGGCTGACAGGTCGACGACTGCATGTAGTCAGAGATGACAGAAAAAAGACATCTCGTCCTATTATTTTCTGTCCTACTCATATAGGTGGTGTGGATATTGAAATGTCTTTTCTTGCAATAAAGAGTCCATGCTGGATTGTGCTTGGAGATCCACATGAGCTGTATAAGGACATCAATGGTATGATGCTCAGAATGAATGGCTGGATACCACTTGATGTGATGCATAAGGAAGACAGAAGAGCCGCTAAAGCCCAGATGATCGCTCTGCTTAAAAAAGGCGGGAATCTGCTGCTGTTTCCAGAAGGTGTCCAGAATATCAGTGCCAATGCACTTGTTGGATATTTGTATGCAGGGGCTGTTGAACTGGCAATTACTTGTGACGCAGAAATTGTACCGATGGCAATATGCAGGAATGGTGATGACTACTATATTGCCCTGGGAGAGAATATAAGCTACGAAGGTCATACGATCGAAGATAGATTTGCTCTTACAGGTGAACTTAGAAACAGTATGGCTTCGTTGAAATGGAATCTTATTGAGCGGTTTCCGAAGCTATCACGTAGAGATATTTCAGAGTCAGCATATGACGATTTCATAAGCAGTATTCTTTCATTGAATGCGGAATACTCACTTACTGTAGAAGATATACAGGAAGAAGCGTTTCACCCAAAAGATATAACAGATCCATCTGATGCGTTTTCTCACCAGAATTTGCTTGTTCCTAATTTGAACAATGCGTTTTTGTTTGACAAAAGAGCTTTTGGCTCTAACAGTTAAGATCAAAATCTAATTGAGTTTCTGTAAGTATAAATGTTTAGGAGGAGAAAGACAATGCTTGACAGACAGACAGGGTATCCGTCTATAGATAAGCCTTGGCTGAAATATTACTCGGAAGAGCAGATAAATGCCGAATTACCTAAATACAAGATAATTGACTATATTGAAGCACAGAATAAGGATTATTCTGATTCAACAGCATTTAACTATTACGGCAGAAAAATCACATATGGTCAATTCTTTGATTATACAAAACAGGTGGCAAAGAGCTTCACAAAACTGGGAGTTTCTGAAAAGGATATAGTTGCCATAATTGCGGTCAGTATTCCTGAAGTTATATATTCGTTCTATGGTTTAAATCGTATAGGTGCAATTTCGAATATGATTGATCCTAGGACAAGTGCTGAAGGGATAAAAGAGTATCTCTTAGAAACAAAAACGACGGTAGTTGTTGTTCTTGATATTGCCTATCAAAAAATAGTTAAGGCTATAGAGGGAACACAGGTAAAAACAATCGTTGTTGTATCGCCATCGGATTCTCTTCCAACCGGAATGAAGATTCTTTACAGATTAACCAAAGGAAAAACTAAGGTTAATTCTGATCATATGATGTGGAATAAGTTTATTGAAATTGGGAAAGATCAGGATTGTAAGGATACCCCTTATCGTGAAAAAGAATGCTGTGTAATAGTTCATACAGGAGGTACTACCGGATTTCCTAAAGGTGTTATGTTATCAAACGATAACCTTAACCAGTCTGCATTTCAGTTAATTAATAGCGAATTCAATTTAAATCGTGGAGATGTATGGGCGGATATTATGCCACCTTTTATCGCTTATGGCATAGGCAATGGATTACATATGCCTTTAATAAAGGGAATGGAAGTAGTTTTGATACCTGCATTTGATCCTAAGAAATATGATGAACTCATGATCAAATATAATCCAACTCATATAGTTGGGGTTCCGTCGCATTATGAAAATATCATTAGCAGTAAAAAAATGAATAAAAAGGATATTTCATATCTTGTTTCGCCGGTCGTTGGTGGTGACTCAATGAAGCCCGAACTAGAGAAGAAAGTAAACACATTTATTAAGTCTCACAATGGTCAAAACAATGTCATGAAGGGTTATGGAATGACGGAAGTTTCTGCAGCTGTCAGTGCATGTATGTCAGATAGAATAAATAAGATAGGCAGTGTCGGAATTCCTTTTGCACATACTATCATATCAGTCTTTGATCCGGAGACGGGCAAAGAATTAAAGTATGGTGAAATAGGTGAGGTCTGCATGACGGGACCTAATACGATGGTGGGATATTATGAAAACGATAAGGAAACGGATCAAATGCTAAGAATTCATACGGATGGACTTGTTTGGGTACATTCCGGTGACATAGGATACATGGATAAAGATGGCTTCTTGTTTATTGAAGGAAGGATAAAAAGAATCATTGTTCGACATGATGGATTTAAAGTGTTTCCAAGCTATATCGAGGATGTAGTTATTAAAAGCGATAAGGTAAAGGAATGCTGTGCGGTAGGAGCGCCTGATCATAATCATGCCCAAGGTATGGTGCCGATACTTTTTGCTGTTTTATCCGGCAAAGGTCAGCATGATAAAGAGCAAACAATAAATGAATTGGTTGAATTATGCGAAACGGAGTTGCCCGAATATGCTCAACCGGGGAAAATACAAATTGTAGACAAATTACCTCTTACCCCAATAGGAAAAATCGATTATAGGTCACTTGAAAAAGAAGCTATATAAATGGTAGGTGATTTTCTCAACGTATGGAGGAAGGTATAAACGCCTCATGAAGAGACCAGATGGTCATCAGGTGTCACCGATACCGATTGAAAATGCTATAAATCACGATGAGATGGTAAAAGATTGCGTCGTGGTTGGCATAAAGAAAAGTAAGTTATTACAGGGAGTTATACCGACAGCTTTTCTTGTTCCGACGGAGGGAATAAGCCTTGGTGCAAAATCGGTAGAGGATACGAATTTGTAAAGATATAAAACGGTCTGACAAATGGATAGGCGGATAGAAAATTTTTAAATAGATGGAATAATGCTTACATATTGCTACATGAGGTAAATCATAATGAGTTTATTCGAGAATGCGATAATCGAGATCACAAAGCGAAAGCTCAGTAAAGCTTTGGATCTTGATAATGTTATTGAAATGTCGGCCGACGGATTAAAGGAACACAGGGACATCCCGTATACTAACCGGTCAGGCAAAGAACTTCTGATGGATATATTTGAGCCAATAGTCGCACCGGGGACAGAACTGCCGGTTATTATCAATATTCATGGTGGTGGGTTGATTGACGGCAACAAAAACTTATCCACAGGGTTCTGCCGTCAGATAGCAAAAAGGGGGTATCTGGTATGCTCGCTTGAGTATCGTCTTATACCGAATGTTCGTGTGTATGAGCAGTTTGATGATGTCTGTGCCGGGATGGATTGTGTGGGCAGGAAACTTGTGGAGTTCGATGTTGATTTTACAAGGATATATCTGGTGGCAGAAAGTGCGGGGGCATATCTTGCAACATATGTAGCAGCTATGAAGAAATCAAAGGCATTACAGGATGCCATAGGATATGAGCCGACACGCATGAGTATCAAGGCCATGGGTCTTATAAGTGGGATGTTTTATACAACAAGAAAAGATGATTTGGGACGATTCCTTTCCCGTTCGTTTTATGGAAAAGATGCTCGAAGTCTTGCAATGGCTCAGTATACGAATCCTGAACATCCGGAGATCATATACAATATTCCGCCGTGTTATCTCATTACGAGTAAGGCAGATATGCTTGAACGGTACACTCTGGATTTTGCCGGAGAGCTTGGCAATAAAGGCGTGGAACACTTCCTTCGTCACATGGGAAGCGACCCTAAACTGATCCATGCATATCCTGTATTACGCCCGGATCTGACGGAAAGCGAGAGAGTTATCGATGAGATAATAGGATGGTTCCGACAACATGAAAATGCCTTGGGACATTAGTATTACAACTTTTTATTGATATATATTAAGGTATGCTCTTGGGCTGGCAGGATAGTTCAACAAGCAGATATATAAAGTGTACCCTTTGTCAAGGACAAATTTAAAAGCATAAAAGCATAGTTATTTGTCTCTTGGAAGATGACCATTGTCATCAATGGATGAGTAAGTGATAAGAGGGTATTTACCAGTTATACAGTACTCATAGTATTCGTTAGGTGACAGCTTAGATAGTTGCCATTGGCCACGATCATTGTTGTAGTAATCCATGTAGTCATCGATGATGGTTTTGGCATCGTTAAAGGATTCGGCAAGGGCTATCTTATCCATGATCTCATCTTTCATGTGACCGAAGAAGCTTTCCTGAGGAGCATTGTCCCAGCAGTTACCACGACGGGACATGGATT
>NZ_AUJJ01000023.1:0-87896 GCF_000424165.1 Butyrivibrio sp. AE3006
ATTAGGGTAAATATAGATTCGGAGAAATAAAAAAAGGAAAAGCACCAGCCTTCATGTTAAGATTGAGTTTGCGACAAAAATCTAAAAAGGCGGTGCTTTCCATGTACAACAGTATACTACAGTTTATTCAGAATGATATCAAGGAGATTGAGAAAAATGTCAGAAGTCTCCTTGATGGAGAGAAGGATGCAGCAGATCTTTCAAACGATGTTCATGAGCGTGTGTTAAAGCTTGGATGCAGGCTTATCAGTGAGATATATGAGCAGATTGATGAGGAGATATTCAAGAGCCTTGTAAGAAAGAACAAGTATTATGTCGAGCAGAAGGATATGCCCAGATCTCTTGTTGATGTTATGGGTACCATATCTTTCAAGAGAAGAGGTTATGTACCAAAGCAAGGAGGAGAATACATCTACCTTTTAGACCTGATCATGGGATTCGATGACAACCAGAAAGTCACCATGGCTGCAGCAGCCAAGATACTCGAGGAAGCGGTAGAAAGCAGTTATGCCAAGGCTGGAAAGAAAGTAAATCTGACTGATCAGGTAAGTAAAGAGACAGTCAAGGATATCGTTCATGGACTGGTAGTTGATTTCCCCATAAAGGAACTGCCCGAGAAAAAGAAACTCAAGAATCTCCATATCGTTGCAGATGAGGATCACGTTGCTGCGCAGTTTTGGGATAAAAAGGGTGACCTGAAAATCAGCAGTGCAGGCAATAAGATAAATACCATAATCGATAAGATAATTGTCCTGTTTGAGGATGTAGTAGATGATGCGCCTGAAGACTCAAAGAACCACCGATACAGGCTTGTAGGCAAGCATACTTTCTGTGGGGTATATAAAGGATCAGAGAACAACTATAAGTTCTGGCAGGAAGTCCAGGACTACATATCCGCCAACTATGATCTGGATGTGCTCGAGAGAATCTATGTTGCTGGAGATGGGGCATCATGGATCAGGACAGGCGCTGAAGTTCTTCTGAATGGACGGTTTGTATTGGATAAGTTCCACATGATGAAGTACCTGAACCAATCAGTATGCCATCTGGGAAACGAAGATGAAATGAAAGAATACATGTGGGAATGCATAAATGAAGCTGACAAGAATGGGCTTAAAGAAGCGTTCAGAGCAATACTTGAGGTAACTGATAAAGGCAGCAACAAATACGAAGAGGTAAAGGAAAGCCGGGATTACTTCATGAACAACTGGGATGGAATCGAGATCCGATCTACCGAATCAGGAGGAGCATGGAAGTGCTGTGCAGAGGGACAGGTAAGCCATGTCTTAAGCGACCGGCTCAGCAGCAGACCCATGGGATGGAGTGAGCTGGGCTGCGATAACATCTCAAAGCTCAGAGCGTATACAAGAAACGATGGTAAGATCATAGATCTGCTCAGATATCAGGAAAGGCATCAGACGCTTGAGGCAAAGAGAAAGGAACAGGATGATCTTATAGCTGACATAAAGAGACGTCAGAATGGATGGGATTATGCAGATAAACTGAATACCCATGTGTTGGGCTTAGAGAAAACAAGCATGAAATGGCTTAAAGATATCATAGATCAGAAACTTGCTTAAAAAGGAAGCCAGAGGCTGACGCCTCTGCCCTTGAATAAAGTGCGCTGAGGCGCACAGATATCCTTGATCTGCTTGACTACAGAATATCTGTCAGGAAATATCTGTCAACCCTGCGCACGGCGCACCGCAAAGCGGCTTTGGGGTTGACTGATATTTACTGGCAGATAAAGTAGTCAACAAGCAGACCAAGGAATATAAGCGGAACACAAGGTTCCGCAGGGAACAAACGGCTAGGGGCTGGTAACGGGGGCTTCAGTGCTGTATAATAACGGAGACAAAGTCTGATCTTAAATGATTCCGGGTGTATTCCACCCTTTTGTTTCCGAATTTTGATTTACGCTATCGTATCCGGCTGATTCTTGGCATACAATAAATTATTGATATATCATACTTGAGAAGCTCACGTCATAAATAAAATTAGATCCGAACAACTCCTGAATCTTCTCAAGAAGTGTAGCTCTCGCCTCATTCTCATGCTGTCTGATTTCATCAAGTGTATAAGAGCCTATAACCTGAGTTATCTGTGCCTTGATCATGTCCTCATAGGAAGTCATCGCATCAGCGCTTCCATAAGCTCCATAATCCACAGAGGATTTGTCCATTGAAAGAACAACCGTAACGAGAATATAGTGTGTCTGACCATCTCCGCTATTTTCTAGTGTTATAGTCAAATCAGGGATAGTATATGTTTCTATATTTTCCGGAGATACATCCATTGATGAAACACCATCTGGCTTATTATCTGCTACTGCGGAATCTTTCATTATATTAAATTGATTCAGTATTTCATCAAAATTTGTCGGAAGGTTAATGGGAATAGAATGAAATAAACCATCGTCCATACCTTCTATGCCGAGAACCATTACATAATCTTCTGTAGTATATAATACTTTTCCTGCTTCATCTGTGGGATATGTATATGGAGTAATTGGATTGGATAATATGAGATTCACAATCTCGTTATATTTATCTTTTGAAAATGCAATATTTGCAGCCTGGTCGGTAATATCTGTTTCATAATTTAAGCCATAATATGAAAATGAACAAGTTGTAGAAGTATCTTGACCATTGTCTAAATGATAGTAATATGTGCTAAAGTAACCACTGTCTAAGGTGGAGGTATCCTGATTCATAAGAATCCATATGTTTTCTACATCTAGTATTTGGTCATTGATAGAATTGTCTGATTCTGTTACTGTATCATCTTCTTGATTTGCGACTATAGTGGTATCTTCTATTTCAGCATTTACATTTGTATCTGCGGTTTGATTTGTGTTTTTGCCGCCACAGGCAGTAATCACACAAGCGATAGTGACTACTGCCATAATTGAATTGACTAAACCTTTTTTCATTTTATTTCCTTTATTGTTTTATTTCGGAGAAGTAGTTGTAGTTCTTATTACAATCCTTTGCATTTAGTGACAAAAGAAAAGCGTGATTAGTGGATACTAAAATAAAATATAGATTTCATTTGGTTACTATAATTCATTTTATCGCATCAGCATCTATATAATTCTAAAACTTCTCTTAATTATGTGAACAAGCTGACTTGAAATTTTAAATTCCAGTGAAGAAGTAAATTTCACCGTGATTAAAATTCCTTGATTTTCATACCGCTTTATTTATCGTATTTTAATAAAATGATATTCGCTAGAATAGTATAATTGTATTAGGCGCACTAGCTGACGGCAGATGATGATAAGCAAAAAATGCAAATTATTATCAGTGATTGAGTGCGTTTTTAGATATTCCGACAAGCTAAACTAATGCGTTTTCAGTCTAAGAGGACTTATTATGAAGCGAGATAAACGTTACAAAATTGCATACAGAGGCAGATCCGTAATCTGTCGGACCCTCAGAGACAATTCCTATAACTTTGCTCATAATAACTCTGGAACGCCTCCCAATACTCCATTGATCCAAAGCCTGGATAATGGCTGGTTCATCTCAAGAAGTTTATCAGATACCTGAATTCTCCTTATCTCAACATGCCCCTGCCTATTCCTTTCCGTAGTAAATAATCGTATGGCATCGTTGGACAGGTCGAGTCCATCAAGAACGAGCGGGTTATGGGTTGTTATAAATACAGTCTTATTTTCTTCGATTATTTTCTGACTGAATATTTCCGTAACTTTTCTTGCAAGTCTTGGATTCATGGCATGATCAAAACTATCGATTGCAAACATTTTTGGTGCCTTTTCATGCATAGCAAGTGCAAGCATAAATAAGACATAAAGCGCACCTTCGCTGGCATCGTAGCCAGTGAATGATGCAGTATCTTTCAGGTACTTATCCTTAAACTCTATTATCTGCTGAGTGGTCGGAACCCCCGGATTTAATATGGTCTTTTTAGGCTTACTGACTTTAAATTCCGATGCCCAGTCAATCAGTTCAAGCATGTCTTCCATGAACATGCTTCCAAACATATACTCATCACCATCCTCATGGAGAAGATCCTGTATTGCCTCAGCAAGTCTGCCTCCATTAAGTCCAATGGGATTAGCCTGTGCAGGATCCGCAACTGTTCCTCTAAGAGTTAATGTATCCGGTTGATATATGCCATAGTTTCCAATATATTTGGCCGCTGTAGTATATTCCTTTGCTGCAAGTGACTCAGAAATTGTAAAATAACCGATCTTGTTATTAAGCTGGGCGCTGGTTCTGTTACTACGACCATAGACAGCGTCCCCATCACAAGACACACTTTCTGCAAAATACTTCCATGAATCATCATCATTAGGAACCGTAAGATGACTTATATAATTATAATCATGTCCATCCAGCTGCCATTCCAGAGAAAAATCCACTGTTTTTGATTCTTTCTCAACAGACAAAAATTTAGATTTATACAAAGATGAAGTGCTAAGGCGGACACCCTTTCTCTGCAAACTATTTGAATTAACTCTGTCTGTCATAGCAGCACTGAGGACGCCTATGGCTTCCAGAACAGAAGACTTTCCTGAACCATTGGCGCCAATAAATACGTTTACTCTGCCCGGCTCAAATGTAACATCATATAATGACTTAAAGTTCTGAATAGCTATTCTTTTTAGTTCCATTTCTCCCATTTAAATATGCTCCTTTTAGAAAAAAATGCTTTATCTAAATTCAAGATAATTATAGCACTTTCTTTAAAAAAGTGTGTATCTAAATTTTATAGAATCGCATAAAATAGCCACTTAACAGCCTTTTTAATGTCGCTGAAAAGTATATTTTGTGCTTATCTAAATTTGAAATTAAATAGCATGCTTATTCTTAAAAATGGCATATCTAATTCAAAAATGGCATATCTAATTCAAAAATAGAGCGGTTGCAAATATAGAAAATCTTCGACCATTTCATATGCTCTGGATCGGGCAACAGGCCACTAAAATCTTAACAAAATTAAAGGCTGTTCACTCTCGTGAGCAGCCCAAATTTGTAATGATAAATATGCTTTAGACAATAGTTACTTGGTTTATGAATCAGATTATCCTGATAAGGACGTTGTTTTTATAAAAGTAAGGCCTGATTCAGATTTGGAATATAAAACTGTGCTTCAGAAAATGCAGAAACTATGGGGCTAAGGTATAACTATTACAACATGGAGGATAAGGCGGCAATGCCTGTTAAATAAACCAATAGGGGATTTGAAGAACGTTTTCTCTGAGTGCACCTGGCATGGAACACATACATATGACGGCTCCAGTTCCTCTTCTTTTTTCAGGGATCTTGTCTAGAATCTGAAATGCTGAAGTCATATCAGATGAAGCATTGTTACTTTGCTTTATTTCGATTGGATACAAAACACCATCCTGCTCGATAATAAAATCAATTTCTGCTTCTTCCCAAGTTTCTTTGCCGTTTTTCTTGACCTTTTTCTTATCTTTCCCTCTGTAGTACGATACAAAATAGCGGTAGTCCAAGCCCTGGTTAGAGTAACTCTTTAATATCTCAGATATGACAAATGTTTCGAAAAATGCTCCGCTCATCGCACCATTAGCTAATGTTTCTGGAGTAAGCCATCTGGTAAGGTAAGCGGCTAAACCGGTATCTCTAAAATACATTTTGGGAGTTTTAATAATTCGTTTCAATGCACTGTTTGCATATGGTTCAAGTATATATACTATTCCAGATGCTTCCAGAATGGAAACCCAATTTTTTACAGTATTAGCATCCACACCGACTTCATCTGCGATATTGGAATAATTGAGCATTTGGCCCGTTCTGGCAGCACAGGCTACCATGAACCTTCGAAATGTATCTAAATCCTGAACAGCAGTTAGCTCCCTTACATCACGTTCCAAATAAGTCTTAACATAACTGGCAAAAAACATCGTCCAATCCATGTCAGAATTCTGCATTTCCGGGTAACCACCACGATGTATTATTTCCCATATATTATCTGGTTTTGCAGCATTCTTGTTTCGTTCCTGAACATATTCCATGGTAGGAAGAAAAGGCTTTGTAAACTCACTGTTCATAATTTCTCTAAGTGATAATGGTGGAAGCTCAACAATAGCAACCCGTCCTGCTAATGAATCAGATACCAATTCCATAAGTTTAAATGGCTGAGAACCCGACAGATAATACAAACCTTTAGAATCCTTTGTATCGCAAGATTGCTTGATATATCTAAACAATGAAGATACATGTTGAACTTCATCTAAGAAAACAGGGGGTTCATTCAATGACATAAACATTTCAGGATTATTTTTAGCCTGTTCTTCTACAAATGGGTCATCAAATGTTACTTCTTTTACATCTGGATAAAGATGCCTTATCAGCGTTGATTTACCTGTCTGTCTGGAACCAGTAACTAGCACACATTTAAATGTTTTGCCTGAATGCTCAACTACTTTTTCGATTGCTCTTTGAATATAGTCCATTTTATTTATCCTTTCATCTATATGACTGATTCTGAATTTGATTCCGGATTAGTCATATTTTATCATAATTGATAGTATCCCTCAATCAGAAAAACGACCAATCAGTAATTGAATTCAGAATTAGCCAAGCGCTTATCTCAATAATCAAAAGGGTCTTGATAAGAAGAAACAGGAGAAGCTTATGGCTTTGCTTGAGAGACATGATCTTGAACTTGATCTTATGAAAGACCATAGTAAGCTGGCCGCATACATCAAAATGATAGATGCATCAAAGAGCAGACCAATAAATCTTATTTCCAATGGTAATATGAAAAGTAAAGCTGGCATAATTAAAAATTCCATTTGGATATTGAAATTTCAAGAGGTAAGATGTATGATTAGTTTAACCGGTTAAACGAGCGAGGATACTAAATGAAACGAGCTACATTAAAAGACGTTGCTGAAAGGGCAGGAGTGTCTAAAGCAACAGTATCATACATATTAAATAATGCTGATAAGCCAATTACTGAAGAGACAAGATTAAAAGTAAAGAAAGCCATGGAAGAGCTTCAGTATGTTCCTAATCTTGGAGCGGCAGCGCTGACAAATAAGACATCCAAAATGATAGGAGTGGTTATTCCACAGACTGAACCGGGATCTCAGCTCATGTTTCAGAACAGCTTTTACAGCGAGATCATAAGTGCAATCGAATACCATGCCAGAAAAATCGGATATCACATTCTTATTTCCGGCACCGATGTTGATGAATCTTATATGAAACTGATTTATGAGCGAAATCTTGATGCGGTAATAGCTATCGGAGTTTATCCGGATGAGTTTTTTGAACAGTTTAAGAAGATCGGGATTCCGACAGTGCTTATAGACAGCTATTGCAAGGATGCTCATTTTCACAATATTCGTATAGATGATGAACTTGGTGCATATATGGCAACTAATTACATGCTTGAAAAACATCATACAAGGATAGGATTTCTTTCCGGTGAGATGAAGGAAGACGGAGTAATCAAGAAACGTCATGAAGGCTATAAGAAGGCTTTGGCAGAACATGGAATACCTTATGACAAAGAGCTTATTTTTGAAGTAGAGGTTGATTATAACAGCGGTATAGAAGCGGCAGAGAGAATTGTGAGAGAAAAAACAGATATCACAGGTATTGTAGCTACTGCGGACGTACTTGCAATCGGTGCGATAAAAGGATTTCATCAGATGGGCAAGCGAGTGCCTTCAGATTATTCGATCATCGGCTTTGATGATCTTGAGATATCAAAATACATCACACCGGGATTAACCACGATAAAGCAGGATATATATGGAAAAGGGAAATGTGCTGTGGATATCCTTGAAAAAGCTCTTGAAGATAAGGAATATCCCAAACAGGATGTGACGATGAAGTTTGAGGTTGTTGAGAGAGAAAGTGTAAGGGATCTTTCATGATAAGACTTGATACTGACAAGGCTACTGAAATTATAAAAACGGACAAAGGGGACATTTCAATTACTTATATAAAAGATGATGAGATGTGCCATGCCGTTATCCAAAATAACTATAAGCATGTGTATGGTATGGGAGAGAAATTCGACTATATCGACCATAAGGGACATACCTGCATAAACTGCGTAGAAGAAAAGTTCTGTAATCAGGGAGATAAGACATATTGCAGTATTCCATTCTTTTTTACTGATTCGGGATGGGGATTGTATGTTGAAACCGACTATTTAACTTCGTTTGAATTTGAAAAGGAGATCAGGGTTAATTTCCCCTTAAATGCTTCATTATTCCTGTTTCAGGGGAAGCCTTTGGACATAATAAAGGAATTTAACAACTGTCTCGGAGTTATTGATACTCCGCCCGGATATGCCTTTGGACCATGGATTTCCGCAAACAGATGGAATAATCAGAAGGACGTTGAAGAAGTAGTTACGAAATTGGAAAAATATGACTTTCCTGCAACAGTACTTGTGCTCGAGGCATGGAGTGATGAGTCAACGTTCTATATATGGAACGGTGCCAAATACAAAGAAAAGAATGGAAAAGAACCGTTTAAGTACGAGGATTTCGACTTCTCAGAGAGTGCGCAGTGGAGTGATCCAAGACAGATGGTCGCTGATCTTGCTAAAAAAGGAATCCATACAGTATTATGGCAGATACCCGTCTACAAAAAGATGGAAGAAGGCATCAGCAATCTTCAGAACGAAATGGATGAGAAGTATGCGATAGACAACAAACTCTGTCTATATAAAAAGGATGGCACGCCATATAGAATTCCGGAAGGCAACTGGTTTGAAGGTTCCCTTGTGCCTGATTTTTCCAATCCGGAGACAAGAGAAGCATGGTTTTCAAAAAGACAATATCTTCTCGACATGGGGATTTCGGGATTTAAAACGGATGGCGGTGAATTCATTTATGATGACTCAGTAGTATCCTATGACAATAAAACAGGTAAAGAGCTAAAGAATGCATATTGTCAGAATTATACGAAGACCTATTATGACTATCTTGGAAAAGATCATGTCTTGTTCTCAAGAGCAGGTTATACCGGAGTGCAGAGGACTCCGATTCTGTGGGCAGGAGATCATCAGTCAACGTATGAAGAATTGAAGAATGTCTATACCGCAGCTATATCATCAGCATGCTCCGGAATCATCTTTTGGGGATTCGATATAGGAGGATTTGCAGGGCCATTGCCATCTGCTGATCTTTACCTTAAGTCGACACAGTTTGCCTGCTTCTGCCCGGTAATGCAGTGGCATTCTGAACCTGATGGAGGTCAGTTTAAGGATCTTCTTAAAGGGGCAGAAGGGAATAATGAAAGAAGTCCATGGAATATAGCTTGTTACTATGAAAAACCCGAGCTTATAGATGAGATAAGAAGATGGCATAAATTAAGAATGAAGCTTGTTCCTTATATTTATAGGGAAGCTCAGAAAGCAGCGGACAAGGGCATACCGATGATGAGGACTCTTTTCATGGAAAATCCATCAGACGAAAAGGGATTTGAGTGGGAGGATGAATACTATTTTGGCGATGACCTGCTGGTTGCCCCATTGCTGGAAGAAAATATAAAGAGCAGAAATCTTTATCTTCCCGAAGGAAAATGGATAGGAATGTTTAGCAAAAGCCTGTATGAGGGCGGCAGCATAGTAAGCTCAGACAAGGAGGATTATCCGGTATTTATCAAGCAGGGAGCAGATTTTGATATTGACAGGAAATAATTATTTTTCCTGAAAATATAAGAAACAAAAAAGGTTTTTTATTAGGGAGGTCCAAAATGAAACGAAAAACAATATCAGTTTTAATTCAACTATCAATGCTGGCAACTCTTCTGTCAGGCTGTGGGAGTGCGAATCCGGACACAGCACAGACAGAAGCGCCTAATGAAACTGTGACCGAGAGCTCGTCAGTAGAAGAAACCAGCTCAGAGAGTACTACCGAAGAGGCAGAACCCGGAAAAGCGATCACAATCACTTATGCTAATTTTAATGCATCAGGTGGCAATGAGGCAACTCTTGATTCAATGTATCAGGCATTTCATGAGCAAAATCCTGATATTAATGTAGAGATTGAAACAATTGCGATGGATGACTACTTTACCACATTGCAGACCAGAATAGCTGGTGGAACAGCTCCGGATTGCTTTGAGATGAATATTGAAAACTTTGCTGCGTATGCATCAAAGGGTATTCTTGCAGAACTTTCAGATGCAGACACTACAGGTCTTAATCAGACTGCACTTTCAGCTTTCACATACGACGGAAAGCAGTATGCACTTCCTGAAAATTTCTCAACGGTAGTACTTGTATATAATAAGGATCTGTTTGATCAGGCAGGAATAGATTATCCTACTTCATCATGGACAAGAGAAGACGTCGATAAAGCAGCAGAAGCAATAAGAGGTCTTGGAGATAATATCTATGGTATTTATCAGCCGGTTACATACAACGAATTCTATAAGGTAGCAGCTCAGTATGGCGGAAGCCTTGTAAGTACTGATGGAAAGACATTTACTATAAATTCAGAAGAGAATATCAAAGCACTTCAGAGTATGGTAGACAGAGTGCAGAAGACAAATGTTCAGCCCACAGAGGAACAGATGGGCGGAATGGGTGACTGGGATCTTTTTGAAAGCGGAAGACTTGGAATGATCCCTACCGGTACATGGTGCTTTAATACGTTTACTGATGCTTGTGATTTTTCATGGGATATCTGTGTTGAACCCGGTCAGACTAGTAAGGCTACTCATTTCTTTGCAAATGCCCTGGTTGTAAATAATGATGCAAGTGATGAAGCAAAAGAAGCTGCAAAGAAGTGGTTATCATTCCTGGCTTCAAGTGACGAGGCAGCCAAGATCAGACTTGATGCAGGCTGGGATCTTCCGGCACTTAGTGATATGGATGCACTTTCAAGTTATCTTGAGATAACTCCTCCTGAAAACAGGGAAGCAGTGTTTGAATCTCTTGATTCACTTGTACTTCCTCCGATCATTACTGATTACAGCCAGATGTCAGACATCATTTCAGATGCGGTAAGCAAGGCGGCAAGTGGAGAAAGCACCCCGGAAGAAGCTCTCAATGAAGCCCAGAAGCTTTGTGAAGAACAGATAAACTTGCAGTAATAGAAATGAGCCTGCATCCGTATAAGGCTGCAGGCTCAAATTTTGCACGGAGAATGAATGATGGCAACAATGTCAAAAGAAAGAAAAAAGATAATTCAGGCGATACCATTTATGTTTCCAAGCGTTATAGGAATGATAATATTCAGCTTTCTTCCGATAATAATGGCTACAGCGCTTAGCATGACAGATTGGAGCGGACTTGAGAAATTTACGATACACACGATACCCGAGCATTTTGTAGGATTAAGCAATTACGCACATTTACTGTCCCACAAAGAGTTTTGGAGTACCTTATTACATGTTGTATATTACATCGTATTGTATATTCCTCTTGGATTTGTGTTTTCGATGGTAATAGCTCTTATCCTCAATACAGAGAAGAAATTAACGGGTGTTATGAGGGTGCTTTTCTATATACCGGTGTTAACATCCTGGGTCGCTGCCAGTCTTATCTGGAAATGGGTGCTTAGTTCTCAGTACGGAGTAATCAATTCTATCATTGGAATATTTGGAATGAGTGGACCGGACTGGCTTACCAACAAGTACTGGGCAATGCCCGGAATCGTACTGGCATCTGTGTGGAAGGATATGGGATATTATGGACTGTATATTTTTGGCGGTTTAAGGGGAATTGATCCTACGTACTATGAGGCAGCAAAAGTGGATGGTGCAGGAAAATTCAGGACCCTGATAAGTGTAACAATGCCACTCTTATCACCTACCTTATTTTACTGCCTGATAATGTCCCTTATAAATGCATTTCAGCTATTCCCACAGGTTCTCATCATGACTGAAGGTGGTCCTAACGGTGCTACACAGGTCATGGTTGAAAGGATCTATACATATGCTTTCAGCTATTTCAAGATGGGATATGCTGCTGCATATTCATGGCTGTTGTTTTTGATAATACTCATTTTGACTCTCATTCAATTGAAGGTACAGAAAGTGTGGGTGCATTATGAATCATAAGACTCAAAAACTAATATATAATGTTTTATTCTACATAGGATCAGCATTACTCTTGGTTATAGTAACTATTCCTTTGTATTGGATGATATCGACATCACTAAAATCAAAAGGTGCATTGATGGCGCTTCCTATACAATGGATTCCGAAAAAGCCGACACTTAATTCTTATAAAAAGGTGTTTACGCTCTTTCCCTTTGCAAGGGCAATAGCCAACAGCGCATTCATAACTATCGCTTATGTTGTGATCACAGTTTTGTCAGCATCCATGGCGGCTTTTGCCATCTCCAAAATAAGATTTAAAGGTGCAAATGTGGTTTTTGCAATGTATCTGACATCCATGATGATACCGGTTCAGATTACGCTAATCCCAATGTTCATCATAATGAATAAGTTTTCTTTGATAAATACATATACAAGCGTTATTTCACCTGCTATTTTTAAGGCATTTGCAGTATTTTTGCTGGTACAAAATATGAGAGCACTTCCGGATGATTATCTCGAGGCAGCAAGAATCGATGGAGCAGGAATGTTCAAAATATATAAGGATGTGATAATGCCTATGATGATTCCAACAGTAGCCACATTAGCTATAACAACTTTCATGGAAGCATGGAATGACTACTTATGGCCACTTGTAATGCTATCAGATAAAAATAAGATGACGCTGACTCTTGCATTAAATACACTTAACGGCCAGTATGACACTGAATATAATGTGTTGATGGCAGGAAGTCTTATCTCAATGATACCAATAATAATCATATACATTATTGCCCAGACCCAGATGAAGCAGGGGATTACCGTAGGAGGAGTAAAAGGATAATGATAAAAAAATACAGGATAGGAAATCCGATCGAGACAGATTCTGTAGTAACCAATATAGATATTGAAAATAGTAAAATTCCTTACTTTGAAGCACTAAGCGACAAGAGAGAACTGACACTTAGTATGTCAAAAAAGGACAGAATATATGGACTTGGAGAGACAGTAAGGGGAATAAATAAAAGAGGATATATCTACACAAGCAACTGTTCTGATGATCCCAATCACACAGAGGATAAGAGATCCTTGTATGCAGCGCAGAATTTCTTTGTCTATTGGGGAAAAGAAATGGGCTTTGGAATGTATGTGGATACACCTGGACAGGTATCTTTTGATATTGGGTATACCGACAAGGACACCTTTTCCATATTATTTGAAGATTATGATGCATATATTTATGTCATAGATGGAGAAAGTATCAAGGATATTGTAAAACAGTTCCGCAAAATAATAGGTAAAAGTTATGTTCCACCAAGATGGGCATTTGGATTTGGCCAAAGCAGGTGGAGTTATATGAATGAGCAGGAAGTCAGGGATGTCGTAGATAATTATGATAAGCAAAATATTCCTATCGACAGTGTCTATCTTGATATCGATTACATGGAAAGATATAAGGACTTTACCATAGATGAGGAGAGATTTCCGAATTTTAAGGACTTTGTAAAAGAGATGGCAGACAAAGGTATCCACCTTGTACCTATCATCGATGCCGGGGTAAAGATTGAAGACGGTTATGATGTATATGAGGAAGGAATTAAAAATGACTATTTCTGCAAAAAAGAAAATGGAGAAAACCTTGTTGCAGCAGTATGGCCGGGGAAGGTACATTTTCCGGATTTCTTAAATGAGGATGCGAGACGCTGGTTTGGCGACAAGTATAAGGTTCTTTTGGATTATGGAATAGACGGTTTTTGGAATGATATGAATGAGCCTGCTATCTTTTATACAGAAGACCATTTAAAGGAAGTATTCGAGCAGTTAAAGGATTATGAAGGCCAAAATCTGGATATAAGATCATTCTTCAAGATGCAGGATATTGTCGGTGGACTTGAAAATAATGAAGAGGATTACAGAAGGTTTTACCACAACTATAAAGGAAAAAAATATCGACATGATAAAGTTCATAATCTTTTCGGGTACAATATGACAAGAGCTGCCGGAGAGGCTTTTGAAAGATTGTCTCCAAATAAACGAATGTTGATGTTTTCTAGATCTTCATATATAGGAATGCATCGATATGGCGGTGTGTGGTGTGGTGATAATAAATCCTGGTGGAGTCACCTTTTGCTTAATATACAACAGATGCCGGCACTTAACATGTGCGGATTTTTATACAGCGGAGCAGATGTAGGCGGCTTTGGCGCAGATGTCACAGAAGATCTTATGATGAGATGGTTAGAATTTGGTATTTTCACGCCTCTTTTCAGAAACCATTCAGCAGAAGGTACGAGGAGGCAGGAATTCTATAGGTTTTCGGATACAGAGAGCTTTAAAAACATTGTCAGACTCAGATATTCGCTCATACCTTATCTTTATTCAGAGTTTATGAAGGCAGTTAACAGCGACGGAATGTTATTTACTCCTTTATGCTTCGAATATCCCGATGATGATATGGCTTATGAAGTAGAGGATCAGCTCTTTGTGGGAGAAAGCATCATGATAGCACCTGTCTATAAGCAGAATGTAACCGGAAGATATGTATATTTACCGGAGGAAATGAAGCTTTGCAGATTCAGAAGTTATGATGATTACGATGTTGAGATAATAGATAAAGGACACCACTATATTAAAGCCGAGCTTAATGAGGTTCTGGTGTTCATAAGAAGAGGACATTCACTTCCTTTGGCATCGCCTGCAGACAGGACGGAAAAAATAGATTATTCTAACCTGAAATATGTATGAGGCACTGGGGATGTTTCAGATTGACGCACTATAAATGAATAGCCTCAATTGAAAATTTTCAGAGTTGACTTAGTAAGATCCTTATGCAAAAACTATAAAAGCCTGATTGAAATATAAGTGTCGGCATGTTATATTAATTCAAAGAGATTTTATTAAAAACAATTTGAATAAAAATGATTTGAATTAAGGAGAGCCATATGTTCATTGGACGAGAAAGAGAATTAAAATCGCTAAATGAAGTATATTCCAAAGCGGGCTTCGGAATGACCATTATATATGGCAGACGAAGAGTAGGAAAATCGTACCTTATTACAGAGTTCATAAAAGATAAGAAGGCCATATTCTACACAGCAACAAAGGTGGGTTCAGAAAGGAACTTAGAGTTTTTTTCAAAACAAGTCCTGGACGTTCTTAATCCTGAATATAGTGATGCGACCTTCCCATCAATTGAGAGCGTACTTGATATTCTGACAAAAAAGCTAAGTGAATCTGATGAAAAGATCATACTTGTAATAGATGAGCTTCCATATTGGGCTGAGAAGGATGAAGCACTCTTATCAATCCTTCAGAAGTATATTGATACAAAATGGCTTGATAAGAATCTGATGCTGATACTTTGCGGATCGGCACTTAGTTTTATGGAGAAAAAGGTCCTTAGTGAAAAGAGTCCTGTCTTTGGAAGGAGAGACGCTCAGATTAAGCTGGAAGCATTTAATTACAGAGATTCAGCGCTATTTGTTCCGGATTACTCATCGGAAGATAAGGCTATATGCTACGGCGTAACAGGAGGAGTTGCAAAGTATCTGTCACTCTTTGATCCTAAAAAGAGCCTTGATGATAATATCAAGCGTCTATTCTTTAATACAAACGGATATCTTTTTGATGAAACAAAGAATCTTCTTACCCAGGAATTTGCTGATGTAACTCTTGTAAATAACGTTATAGAACAGGTAGCATCAGGAGAAAATGCCCTTAATATCATTGCATCCAAAGTAAAGGAAAAGGATCCGACAGTTCTCTATTCCCTTGAAAAGCTGATAGATGTAGGTCTTGTAGAGAAGAAAAAATGCATCACAGAGGAAAAGAACAAGAAAAAGACTCAGTATGTACTAAAGGATCATATGTTTAAGTTCTGGTATGAGTTTATTCCCAAGGCCATTAGCGTAATAGAGATGGGGCAGGGAGAACTCTACTATGAAAAGGTTGTAAAGCCAAAACTCCATGAATTCATGGGAAGTGTTTTTGAAGAAATGTGCAGATACTATACTTTAGAGCAGGGAATCCAGGGAGCATTTGGATCATTCTTAACTGAGACCGGAACCTGGTGGGGCGTAGAACAGCTTCAGGATGCGGAAGATAAGTGGTATCAGCAGGCAACAGACATAGACGTTGTTGGCATTTCCACAATAGATAAGACTGCTGTTATCGGTGAATGCAAGTTTAAGAATGAGAAAATCGATAAAGGAATATATGAAACCCTGGTCGGAAGAGCAAGACTCATTTCCGGTAAGTACAATATTACAAAATATTTGCTGTTTTCACTTAGCGGATTTACAGACTGGTTTAATGATATAGATAAGACAAATCTTGTTCTTATCACAGTTGATGATATGTATAAGTAACATTTGCACCTGCCATTTTTCCCGGAGGATTTCGTATGAAGGATGGACACTATGAGAACATCTGTCCATATTACCATGAACTGTAGCAGGGTCGCTTCCTGTAGTTCGTCGATACACCGTGGCAAATCTTAAACCGGCGCATATGCTGATGATACGGTATGAGAAAAGGAGATAGTATGAACGGTAAATTATTTGCACAGGCAATCATAAAAGTGATCTCGGGGGTGCTCCTGATGGGTATTCTTCTGTTTATACCCGCGGGATCTTTTTCCTATTGGAACGGATGGCTTCTGATGGCAGTTTTGTTTGTTCCCATGATCGTAGCGGGATTTGTCATGATGAAGAAAAGCCCGGAACTGTTACAAAAACGGCTGAACGCAAAAGAAGAGCAATCTGAGCAGAAAACGGTCATCGTATTGAGCGGACTGATGTTTTTTGCCGCTTTTGTCGTAGCAGGGTTAAATTTCCGGTTTGGCTGGATCGTTTTACCAAATTGGATCGCCTATGCCGCAACCGCAGTGTTTCTGCTTGGCTATTTGATTTATGCGGAGGTTCTTAGGGAAAACGCTTACCTTTCCAGAATTGTCGAGGTGCAGGAAAACCAAAAGGTGATAGATACCGGCCTTTATGGGATTGTCAGACATCCGATGTACTCGAGCACCCTTCTTTTGTTTTTATCAATGCCGCTTGTACTTGGATCGGTTATATCTTTTGTTATCATGCTTGTATATATCCCGATCATCGCGAAACGCATCCGCAATGAAGAACAGGTACTTGAACAAGGACTTGCGGGATATTCCGATTACAGGAAGCGGGTAAAGCACAAGTTGATACCGTGGATCTGGTAAACGGTACTGTTGTTTCAGGGATGATCGGCATATTGTCAGAGGAGCTTTATGGATAATACTATTTGTGATTAGTGGAAATGCTATTCATCCTCGTAGAATAACAGGGAAAATGGCTCAGGATAACGTGGATGGTTAGGGAAAATGCTATCCATCCCCGTAAGAATGGCGGGAAAATGATTCAGGATTACGTGAATGGTTAGGGAAAATGCTATTCATCCCCGTAAGAATGGCGGGAAAATGGTTCAGGATTACGTGAATGGTTAGGGAAAATGCTATTCATCCCCGTAGGAAAGGCAGGAAAAGCGGCTCAGATTACGGGGATGGAGTGGGAAAACACTATTCATCCCCGTAGGAAAGGCAGGAAATGCGGCTCAGATTACGGGGATAAGGCAGGAAAGCTCTATTTATCCCCGTAAAGAAGACAGCGAGCAAGTAGCGCAAATGAATTAAATGTTTATAAAACTCGACCAAAAATCATCACTTTGCATTTATGAGAATTTATAGAAATTTAAGATTTTGCCAAACCTCTGAAAAGATTAGAAATTATATGGGGACAACGAATATGTGTTACATTACAGATTTAAATATTAGTAACAGATAAGACAGAAATAACAGATTAGACAGATTTTACAGAATCAATATAAAATTTTAGATATAACATAAAATATCATTACCATATAGATAAAACAGATGATTTTAAAGGAGAATATTATTGCAGCTCCGGAACGTGGTAAGGTAATGTTTTGCATTCCTTATTTGGCAGATTATGTAAAACAGGAAGCAGTCAATTCGAGTGTAATTAGCGTTGCCAGACAAAGAGGCGTGTAAATGGTTTCATTTGAGCAGCTTTTACTATTTTATTTTTTCACCAAAAGGGCGTAAACTATCAAATAGGAAACGATTAAATTCGCAAACTACCGGAGAATCCAATGTCTGAAGAGAAAACCCTTGGCCAGATTGATCTGCTGAATGGCCCGATAATGAAATCTATCATAATATTCGCAGTGCCAATCGTTGTGTCCATGCTTTTTCAGCAGCTGTACAATGCGGTGGATACGGCGATAGTGGGCAATGTTCTTGGTGAGAATGCCCTTGCGGCGATTGGCTCAGTGGCTTCGGTTTTTGAGCTTATAGTATATTTTGCCACCGGATCCTGCGGTGGTTTTGGAATAGTTATAGCGAGAGCCTACGGCTCGAAGGATGAGAATCTTATAAAAAGAGCGGTTGCGGGCTCATTAAAGCTGGGCTTTGTGATGGTGTTTGCTTTCACACTGCTTGGTATGATCGGAATGCCCTATCTACTTCATGCCATCAACACACCTGATGAAATCTACGCTGATGCACTTTTATATATCAGAATCGTCACAGCGTTCCTGTTTGTGACATTTGCATACAATTTCTTCTCAGGGATATTGCGCTCCATCGGTAATTCAGTGATGCCGCTGATTTTCCTTATAATTTCATCTGTCCTTAACGTGATCCTTGATTACAGCTTCATCGCCATTCTCAAAATGGGCGTGGACGGCGCAGCAATAGCAACAGTCATATCACAGGCATTTTCAGCCATATTGTGCCTGATTTATCTTCTGAAAAAAGTAAAAATCCTCATTCCGGGACCGGAGCATTTCAAGACAGAACCGGAACTGATAAAGGACCTGGCAGGGCAGGGAATTGCCATGATGTTCATGTCTTCAATAGTCAGCATCAGCTCTGTCATTCTCCAGTCAGGCATAAACGGAATTGGAACCCAGATTATTGCAGCCCATGTAGCAGCAAGGAAAATAATGGGTCTGGCTGCTCTGCCATTTATTTCCGTGCCGGTGGCCGTATCCGTTTTCGTGTCCCAAAACAAAGGTGCAGACAACAAGGATAGGATTCTAAAAGCCATGAAGGAGTGCTACATCTTTTTCTTCATAGGAGCAGCCGTAATGGCGCTTATTCTCTGGACAACAGCTCCTTTTCTTATAAGGCTGATTTCCGGATCTGATAACCCTGTAGTGATCCAAAACGGCGCAAAATATCTCTATGTCCTTGGACCATTTCTGTGTGTTCTTGGCATCATCAATTTCAACCGAAACTCCCTGCAGGGAATCGGTTACAAGATCGTTGCTGTGATCTCCAGCGTAATAGAACTTTGCGGAAAAGTTATGTTTGTGATACTACTTATTCCCAGTTTCGGGTATAATGCTGTAATATGGTGTGAGCCATCTATTTGGATTTTCATGGCCATGGAGCTTATCTGGGCCTGGAATTCCAATGATTATATCAAAGGGGATAGTAGTAATGAAAAAAATAATAAGCAAGTTAAAATCTGATCCTGTCCTTGCGGCAGCATGGCTTCTCGCCGTGATCTCAGCTTTTTTCGTGCACCCGGGAAAAGATTATCTCGGTTATATAGATTTCAGGTCGCTGGGCATCCTATGGGGACTGATGATCGTGGTCCAGGGTTTCAGGGAGAACTCCATTTTTGAAAAAATAGGAGAAATTCTTCTCAAAAAGGTTTCAAAAGGATGGCAGGTAGCGGTAATCCTCATCCTCATGTGTTTCTTCGGAAGCATGCTTATCACAAATGATGTGGCGCTGATCACCTTCGTGCCCTTCGCACTTATGACACTTCACAACTGCAAAAGAGAAGATATGATGATCCCTGTGGTAGTGTTGCAGACCGTGGCAGCCAACCTTGGAAGTATGCTTACTCCCATCGGAAACCCTCAGAATCTCTATCTGTACGGAGTTACAGGCATGAGCATGGCGCAGTTCATCGGATGTATGCTGCCGTATTCGATACTGGCGCTGGTTCTTCTTATGATATCCGTGCTGTTCATTCCAGGAAAAAAGGAAGGTCTTGGTGACAGGACAGACACTTACCACATAGTAAAAAGCTTCGGAAGCACCGGGCAGGTGGTCATATACTCCATCCTGTTTGTAGTTGCACTTCTTACGGTACTTAGAATAATTCCATGGCAGATCATGGCGGGTATCATCCTGGTTACCGTGGCAATCCTTGATGGAAAAATTCTGCTGAGAGCAGACTACATCCTGCTTCTTACCTTTATAGGATTCTTCATTTTTACAGGAAACATAGGAAAAATCCCTCAGATCCGCGATATTCTGCAGAATCTTGTTCAGGGAAAAGAATTCATAACATCTGTTATAACAAGCCAGTTTATCAGTAATGTGCCTGCGACATTGCTTCTTACGGATTTTGCAGGAGACTACAAAGAGCTTCTTGCAGGTGTAAATGTAGGAGGTCTTGGAACTCTTATCGCATCAATGGCCAGCCTGATTTCTTTTAAGGCATATACCAATGATTACAAAGAAAAAACAGGCAAATATCTGCTGACCTTCACTCTTGTGAACATCGCATATCTGGCTGTTTTCATAGTGGTTCATATATTTGTACGTTAAAATCGGAAAAAATGCCTGTCACTTATACATATCACAAGTTCTGTAAAGGTGACAGGCTTTTTATAACTAACAGAAAATAAATCATTCTAAATGTAAGGCTTTGATTAAAGAGTCTCTGAGCTTTTGTGCTGCCTCAAGGTCGCTTTCCAGCGTTGGACGTATTTCTTCGTAGCGCAGATCATCTGTAAGTTCGCACATAGCTTTGAAAAGCGGCGTCAACGAGAGATCGACACAGGAGCCTTTCATTCTGTGAGATATGACAAAGGCATCCCTGTATTGTTTTTTCTCAATTAATTTACACATATCATTCCAATCATTATTTGATACAAAAGCATCAACAAGACTGAGGTAGAAGACTTCGTCGCCAAGCATCCTTTTTATTGCTGATTCTGAATCCGCTCCCCATAAGTTAAGTGCTTCAATTTGCTTATTGTCCATACAATATCTCCTAGAAAAATGCGTAAAGTGTCAGGCCTTATCGAGCTGCTTCTGGATAGCCTTGGCAAGGCTTGCAAACAGTCTGTTTTGGTCAATTGGCTTTTCCAGTATCAGATCGATACCTGCATTCTGGCAGCGGCTTTCTACATCGTTAGCCATATCTGCAGTAAGCGCAAAGATTGGAATAACAGCTGCATCAGGCGTAGAAAGGCTTCGAATCTCTTTTGCCGCATCAAGACCCGTCTTGACAGGCATCATAAGATCCATTAAAAGGGCCTGATAATGGTAAGGATCACGTCCTTTGAACATATCAATGGCTTCCTGTCCATCTCTGGCTACTTCTGTATGAATTCCCTTTGTTTTTAACAGTTTAATAATGACTTCCGCATTTATTGTGTTATCTTCAGCAAGAAGAATGGTTTTTCCGTAGAGAATCTGATCCTCGTATTCTTCAGATTGATGCGTATGCAGTGATATCTGCTCATCTGTTGCGAGAGGATATGTAAGAACTATGGTAAACTCGGTTCCCACGCCTACGTGACTAGTGCAGGAGATGGTTCCACCCATGAGTTCTACGAGATTTTTGCATATGTAAAGACCGAGTCCTGTCCCTTCCTGGTATGGATCATCTGTACCACGATCCTGTTCGAAGGGCATAAACATACGCTGTTGGAAATCATCACTTATTCCGATACCTGTGTCTCTGATAGTGTATGTATGAACAGAAGATGTATCAGTATAGGTTACATTTGTTGTAAAGATTATCCTGCCGCCTTTTGGAGTAAATTTAATACTATTTGAAAGAAGGTTCAGGATGGATCTCTCCACATGCTTGGTGTCCATAAGGACATAACGATCCTTTGAACCATTTATCTTATATTCAAAATTAAGGCCTGCTTCACGAGCTTGCTCGGCTGTCATAGTTGAAATTGAAGTTATAAGATTTTCCTCGCGGACAGCCGAACTTATGGAAACTATTTTTCCTGCGTTAATCTTGCTTGTCTCCAGAATTTCCTCGATAAGTGTCAAAAGATATTGGCTGGAAGTCATAATCTTATCAAGATTATCCTTAAGTGCAGGTGTTATGGAATCCTCCTGAAGTGAAAGCTGTGTAAGTCCAAAGATAGCAGTGAGAGGAGTTCTCATATCGTGAGACATCTGTGAAAGGAAGGTCTCTTTTTCGCGACTTGATTTTACCGCAGCGCGAAGGGCTTTACCCATTTCATCAATCTGCTCCTGATCATCGATTTGCTTTGTAGTATCAACAAAAGTAAGAACCAGTCCTTTGAGTGCCCGTTTTTTATCGTTGGGTGAGATACCGGATTCTTCAGTTCCATTGATTTCGTGGTAAGGTGCAATGCGGATAAGATAGGTTTTTCCTGCAACGGATGCACATCGTTGTTCTACTGGTTCCATGGTATTAAGAACTACACGACATAGTTCAAGAAGATCTATTGTGGTAAAGTTAAAGCCAATGTAGCGAAGTGATCTACCTACATCCTGATCTGCAATACTGAATTCGGATGAGATGTATTCCGTATATTTTCTTATGTTCAGATCCTTGTCCACCATAAGTATTCCAACAAGGGTGGAGGACAAAAAGTTCGAGATATCGTTGTTTGCAACGGCTAGCTCTGTAACCTTGGTTTGATATTCGGAATTTACAGTATATAATTCTTCATTAACTGACTGAAGCTCTTCGTTACTTGACTGAAGTTCTTCGTTAGCGGTAAGAAGCTCCTCGTTGGCGGCCTGGAGCTCGGCGTTAGTTGATTCCAGCTCTGTTACGGTCTGGCGCAGCGAGTTTTTGGTTGCCTTTAGTTCCTGTTCGAGATCTGATATACGCTGGGATGCCGCAAAATCAACCTTATATTTCTGCATATCGATATTTGCAAGTTCGCGTCTGCGTATAAATGAAACTGCAGTAAAATCTGTTTTATCACCATGATTATCCGAGATAGGATATGCAACAATTGAAACAAATTCTGCTTTACCATCAATTTCAACAGGAATATCTGAGTATGCTTTGCGTTCGCCAGTAATTCTGGCTTCTTTAAGTGCAGTTGAGAGCGCAATTTTAATATCAGCCCTGATGAGCTGGAAAATATCCAAAGTAACTTGGCCTGTAGGAAGTGAGATGAGCCTTGAACAGTCACCATAACTTCTTACAAGCTCGTTCTTTTCATTAACAAGAACAGTCGCGGGCATAAGCGCTTCAAGAACAGAGGTGTCGAGCTCGTGCGCCTTGTAACTGGTGGTATCTTCATCGTCAATTCCAGAAACATTGATGGGCTCAATAGGGGTTTCGATATTGCTCATTGAATAGGCAAATTGCTCGTGAACGGGTGCATTCCCCTCTGCATAGTGTATGAAAATCTTTTCATCAGCGCACACAACACGGAATACATCCGCATAGTCTATAACTGATTCTGAACGACCAAGGAACAGATATCCCCTGTCGGAAAGAGCCATGTGAAAAATAGCAAAAAGATTCCGTTGCAGAACAGCCTGGAAATATATAAGTACGTTTCTGCAGCAGATTAAATCCAGTTTTCCGAAAGGAGGATCCTGGAATACGTTGTGTTGGGCAAAGATGATCATCTTTCTTATGTCATGATGAATTACATATTTGTTCCCTTTTCGTGTAAAAAATTTGGAGAGTCTTGCGACAGACACATCCTCAATTATGTTGTTTCCGTAAATTCCGCGGACAGCAGTGCTTATTGAGTCAGGATCAAGGTCTGTTGCAAATATCTTTACGCTTCTGTGTGTTGAAAGCTCTTCCATGGCTTCGGCAAACAGAATAGCAATAGAGTAGGCTTCTTCACCTGTTGAGCAGCCGGCAACCCAGACGCGCAGTTCATCGTCGGAATGAGATCTTGTGATCAACTTTTTGATGACATTCTCTTTTAATACTTCGAAGTAGTCAGGGTCACGAAAAAATGATGTGACACCAATCAGAACCTCCTTCGCAAGGATTTTTGCTTCCTCCGGGTTTGTAGTCATGTAGTTGACGTATTCCCGAAGGTTACGATTATGTGTTACTACAAGTCTTCTTTCTATTCTTCGAAGGATGGTTGTCTGCTTATAGTAAGCGTAGTTTATATTGGTGACATTTTTTAATATTGAAAAAACCTTGGAGAGAAGGTCATCATCGGTGACGCCTAGCTGTGTTTCCGCGTCTACCACAGATTTGGCAATATGCGCAAGTTCTCTGGCAATGGAATCCGGTTTTAACATAAGGTCCACAAAACCTGTACTTATTGCATTTCTTGGCATGCCATCGAACTTGGCAGACTCAGGGCTTTGAACAATAATCATACCATTTTGTTCTTTGATGGCCCTGATACCATTTGTTCCGTCAGAACCTGTTCCTGAAAGAATGACAGCAACGGAACGGTTTTCATAGGCATTGGCAAGAGAGCGGAAGAAGATGTCGATAGGGTGGCTTATCTCCTGGGGGTTTTGCTCCTTGAGACTCAAGACATTGTTATGGATTACTACGTTGTATTTGGGCGGAATCATATATATGTGGTTTCTTTCGACCTGCATTCCGTCCTCTATTTCCTTTATAGGCATTGAATTATATTTTCCAAGTATGTCAACAAGCATACTTTTGTGATTGGGAGCCAGATGCTGGATTATAACAAAAGCCATGCCGGTATTGGATGGAAGAAAAGTCAGAAATTGCTGAAGAGCTTCAAGTCCACCGGCTGAAGCTCCAATTCCTACTACACAGTGCGGTTGAATATTGACAGAAATCTCCTGAGTGTTATACATATAGTGCCTTTCTATGCTCAGCATAATAATTTTATATTTAATTCACCCATTTTTATTAGAATATATGATATTATTATCTCAAGTTTTCAGACATTTTTCCATAGAAAAGAGAAAAAACATGGACGATATTGATGATAAGAAGCTAATTGACAAACTTATTGATACAGAACATAAGTTAAAAAATAGCAATTCCTTAATTGAGCAGATGAACAGAAGTGTCAGAGGACCACTGTATTCTATCATTGAGTTTTCAAATTTGGCAAAAGAGAGTGGTTATGATGAAGTAGCCACAAAACATTACCTGGATCAGATAAACCGTGCAAGCCATTTGATGAATGCATCTATTGATGATGTTATGGCAATGCGTCAAATTACGTTGAACCATGTAAGATTGCATCCGGAATTTGTTGATATGGATGCATTACTGGATTCATTGAAAAAGGATGTTGCTAATTTTTTAAGTCCGGTGGGAATAGAGCTTGTCATAGAGAAAAAGAAGCTTAAGAACTGTTACATCAGTACAGATTATTTAATTCTTTTTCGTATTCTCCGTAAGATGATAAGAGTGGTTACAGAGATGATGTCCAATAAGGGTGTTGTTAATCTGGAAGTAGAAAATGTAGGCAACGTCAACAATTATATTGATATAAGTTTTAAAGCCTATGGGGAAGATACAACAATTACAAGCAGTAAGCTGCAGGCTTTAAGGGATGAGTTTGAAGCTGTTGAATATGATACGTATTCCTTTTTGGAAACTATGGATCCAACTATTACTATCATTAGATATTATGCGCATGAATTGGGAGCGGACACTATTAAAGCCACCTCTGATCCTGAAGAGGGAGCAAGTATACAGTTAACGATCCGTTTCTCTATGGTATCGGCTGGAGAGTATGCTGCTTTGATTAATCGCAACTTCGACTTTTCACATAAAAGAATTCTTGTTGCAGATGATGATGAGATCAATCTTGAGATTGTAGACAGGCTTCTTAGACAGAAAGGCGCGGAAGTAGTTACGGTACGTGATGGCAGGGAGGCGCTACATACATACAGGACGGAACATGGTAAATTTGATATTATACTGCTTGATATTGTAATGCCTGATATAGACGGATTATCCGTAGCAAGACAGATAAGAGAGAATACAACAATTCCTTCATCCAGGAGTATTCCAATCATAGCTATGACAGTGAATGCTTTCCACGAAGATTACGAACAGAGCATCAAGGCCGGGATGAATGCTCACCTTGTAAAGCCGATTGAATCCAGAAGGCTGTATAACACAATTGTCGAGTATATTTAAGGTTGAGAGCTCAACCTGAGCTTTTAGCCCAATTACATGATATTACAAAGACCTGACACAAGTTTTGTGATATGATTCCCCTAAAGTAGACAATGGAAATAACCATGGAAAATTGAGGCAAGAAATTGCATTTCACCCTATGAAAAGTGTAACTCACCGCAGTTACGCTTTTTTTATGTCTCAAATGCGATAATATCAATTTCGTAAGAAAGAACTACAGTAGCAACAAACACTTTTGGGAAGAAAAAGGATACCTGATTAGGATAATAAATCAGAGGAAAGAGGTACAGTATGAACAAAGCAATTGAAGTAAGAAATCTGCAGAAAAGTTACGGTGATCTTACTGCCGTAAACAATATTTCATTTTCTGTAAATCAGGGTGAGTTATTTGCTTTTCTGGGTGAAAACGGTGCAGGTAAATCAACGACAATAAACATGCTTAGCACAATCCTTCCCAAAACATCGGGAGAAGCCTTCGTGATGGGGCATGAGCTCGGAAAAAATGATGATGAAATAAGAAAAGAGATTGGAATCGTTTTTCAGAATTCCGTTTTGGACAGCAAGCTTACAGTAAAACAGAATCTGCTCACAAGAGGCGCATATTACGGATACAGTAAGGATGAAATAATGAATAGGCTAAGGGACTTCTGGGAGGAGTTTAACTTGGAAGAAATCTGGAATCAAAAGTACGAGAAGCTTTCAGGAGGACAGAGAAGGCGAATAGATATTGCAAGAGCACTGATACATAAGCCGGGAATCCTGTTTTTGGATGAGCCCACCACAGGTCTTGACCCGATGTCACGAAAAATGGTTTGGGATTATATAAATCATCTGCGGGAAAAAGAAAAACTCACGATTTTCCTTACAACGCATTATATGGAGGAAACAACAGGAGCTGGCAACGTAGTGATCATGGACAAAGGAAACATTATAGCGGAAGGAACTCCGGCAGAATTAAGGAGCAGATACACCGCTAAAAAGCTGATCTGGTACACCCAGGCAAACGATGATAACAGAAAAATAATTGAAAATGCCGATGTATTGCAGTACAGGTATGAGGCCGACCATTACAGCATTTCAATGGACGAAGGCATAACTGATTTTGTCTGGAAAAACAAAGATCGCATTAAGGATTTCGAGATAATTAAGGGCACAATGGACGACGTATTTTTAAGACTGACAGGAAAGGAAATGGTGAGCTGAAAATGAAAAAGTTAAGAGGTATATGGGGACTTATTAAGAGAAATATGTTGGTATTTTTTACAAACAAAGGATCGATCTTTTTTTCAATGCTGACACCGCTGATAATACTTGCTTTGTATATTCTTTTCCTAAAGAATACATTGGTTTCGCCTATTGAAAAAGCAGTATCAGAGCTTGGAGAACTTGTATCAAAAGATGATATCGACAGGTTTGTAAACGGGCTTCTTCTTACAGGAATCATGAGTACGGCACTTCTTACTATACCTTACAATGCACTTGAAGTAATGGTAAAAGACAGAGAAGATAAGACTTTCTTTGATATGAGTGCCACACCTGTAAAGAGATCGGAAATAATCATGTCCTACTTTTTTGCAGCTGTAATGACTTCGTTTTTGCAGGTAGTAACTGTGATGTTTTTGGGAATAGGTGTACTTACTGTAAATGGGGGTATGTATTTTGAATCGGCGGATATTTTTAAACTGATGGGAATAGTCTTGCTTGGCACAATATCATCAACTGCTGTATTAATGTTCTTTATGATGTTCTTTAAAAATATGAGTACCTGCAGTGCTTTTATGGGAATATTGTCAGCTGTATCAGGCTTTGTAGTCGGAGCGTACATCCCGCTTTCAGAGTTTAATGAGAACATTCAGAATGTGTGTAATCTGGTCCCTTCCACAGGAATATCCATACTTATCAGGAATTATCTCACAGGCGGCGTTTTAAAGCACATGGATGAATGTATTGGTGGACTTGATAACGGAGAATTTTTGAGATCAATGAAGGAAATATTCTCTTTTAACTCGAAGGTATTTGGCGGAAATTGGGAGTTGAATAAGACTGTATTTTACATAATAATTATTACAGTTGTTTCTATATTTGCAATCAGATTCATTTATCCAAAAACATACAACAAAAACTAAAGGGGAAAAGTTTTGAAGGTCAGGTTCAATAAGATTATACCGGGAGAGGATGAATACGCAGTAATAAATGCCTGTGAGCGTTCTTCTGCGATAGATACCGCAATAGGTCTTCTCGAAAATGGGGAGCAGATAATAGTCGGATACAGGGATGGCGAAAGCATTCCCTGTCCGATTTCTAAGATATACTATATTGAAACCGTTGATGATAAATGTTTTGCATATACAAAGGACAACTGTCTTGAGATACGATCGAGACTTTATGAGATAGAAAAGAACCTCGATTTCAGATTTTTCAGATGTTCAAAATCCATGCTTTGCAATATCAGGAAAATAAAAAGTGTAAAAGCGGAGAGCAACGCAAGAATGCAGGCTGTCCTTTTAAACGGAGAAATTGTCATAATCACCAGAAGTTATGTAAAAGAGATGAAGAAAAGGTTGGGACTGTGATATGAATAGAATAAAAATAATAATCGAACAGACCATGATGGTGAGTTTTATGGTGCTCTGTTATGTAAGCATTTATGGCCTTTTGGCTATGAAAAAATATGATTACACCTTCGATTGGTATATTCCGGGATCAATTGTGCTGGCAAGTTTTATGTGCAGCGTTGTAACTGTTTTCTTTTTGTATGATTTTGATGAGAAAAATGAACAGTCCAAAGTAAGAGGTTGGGTTAGCTTGATCCTGCACTTTGTGCTGTTATATTTTGTTATAATGGGATTTGGATACCTGTGTCACTGGTACAGAGGAACATCAGGTTTCATCGTAACTTCTGTGATCTATGTCATCATATATTTCGGTGCATGGGCAGGAACCACGCTGATATTCAGGCATGATTCGAAAATAATAAGTGAAGCACTTGATAAAATCAGGGATGAAGAATAAAAAAGTGGAAGGAACTAATATATGGAATAAAGACCTGCGGCTTGACAATAGTACCCTAATTGGGTACTATTTTTATATAGATATCTAATATGGTTACTAATATAATAATACTATCCAATGTGGATACAAGTTTAAACGAACTGATGAGGCAATAATATGGCTGTAACAATAAAAGAATTAAGAGAAAATACCGGTCTTACACAAAAGGCTTTTGCTGCTAAGTTTGGCATTCCTGTGAGTACACTGAGAAAATGGGAACAGGGTGAATCCAGACCTGCTCCATATATCATGAATATGATATCAATGCTCTTACCAATGCCGGAAAAGTATTCAGAAATCATTCAGACAGCAAGTGGCGATAGATATTTCTATGATAAGAGTGCTAACAGTATTAGCGATTCTCTTGGTAACACGATACAAATAGGAGTTTCTCTCGAAGGGGTCAAGAGAGAGAATCTCCGCTTGTATGTTAAAGACATGTTTGATTCTTTTTATGATGTACGTGGGAGATTCGAGCAGGATTGCGAATATGACAAGAACGAAGATATTATATGGAGTTAATAAGTGAAAAAAATTGGTAACGAATACTATCTTATGCACAAAAACATACCGGTATGTCTGATGGAGATTTCTGAGGATGGCAAACTTGGGAATTATAAGAAAAATGAAGCACAAATAGATCATTTTCCATTGGGCGGCAGGCTGAATGACATGCGATTCCATGAATGGTGGAAAGACCGTGCTATTCCCAAGACCAGAAATGGTGCTAAATCTGCGCTTCAAAAGCTGGGATATGAATCTACTAATAGTGCATTAGTGGATAATCTTGCGCTCAGCCTGTCAGATTGTTACTGGATAAAGCCACGTGGTGAAGATCTGTCGTGGGAAGAGGTAAACCTGTTCACAAATGACTTTGTGGATACCTTTGGAGAACTAACGATAAACAAGGATCATGTTATAGATCTTCGCAGGAAAACACGGTTCAAATGTGCAGCGTCTCAAGGAGAATTACAAAAGAAATGGTGCATTGATGATGCCGGACGCAGATATATGGTCAAAGGAAACTATGGTAGTTCTTATCAGCAGAGTTTAAATGAGATTTTTGCAACTGACCTTCATCGCAAGCAAGGCTTTAGCAATTATACAGAATATATTCTTTCTACCGTTGATGTGGAGGGAGGGATAGAAGGTATCGGATGCATGTCTTATGATTTTTGCAGCGAAAATCTGGAGTGCATAAGCGCCTGGGAGCTACTGCAAACAATAAAAATCAAGCAGAATGAATCCCTATACTATCCACTCAAAAAGGTATGTATAAGTATTGGAATCAGTGATGAAGAGTTCACCCGGTTTATGGACTATGAGATTATGACAGATTATCTTATATCCAATACGGACAGGCACATGAACAATATTTCAGTCGTTCGTAACCCGGACACCTTGGAATTCATGGGATTTGCCCCGATTTACGATTCCGGAAATTCCATGTTTTACAATATTCCATATACTGAGCTTGAGCATGTAAAGTTGTCTTCAATAAAAACGCACTCCTTTATAGCAATGGAAAGCAAATTACTGTCATATGTTCAGGACAGGCAGGCTGTTGATTTGGAGAAAGCCTGCATGAATTTTGATATATATGAAAAAGATATGTTTGAACGGCAAATAAGAATACCTCAGCTAAAAAGACTATATGAGCAGAAACTCATGAAACTGGAGGCTTTCCAAAGGGGCAAAGACATATGGAAATGATGAGAATATTAAGATTTTTAAAGTTTTTACCGGTCATCGTATACAGCTATGTATGGTACTACTGTCAGAGCAGGATATCATATGAGGTATCCTCTTACCCGGATTGGTTCACATCGGTGATTCTTTTATCGCTCATACTATCTGTCATAGTAGTCATTTGGCATCTTATATTGTGTATCATAGGAAAACATACAGGCAGCGAAACTACTATTTATTCAATAGTAATGAAGCTTGTTCCAATCTATGCCTGTGTAGAAATGTGCGTGTTAATGGCGATTGGACTTATCATACCGATATATGGCTGGATGGCAAGTGCAGTTGTTTATGCATATCTTTTTTCAATAATGCTGATGACAGGTACAATTCAGATAGGCACCATAATATGTCTCCTTAGAGAGAAAAAGATATCTATAGTTGCGGCTGTGATTACAGGTATTCTTAGTTATTGTATCGTTTTGGACATTTTGGTCTCAATCTACTTATGTGTAGTGGCAAGAAAACATAGGACAAGGAATGTGGAAAACACGGCTGGAATTGTAGGGGAGATATAACGTAAGGCCAAGAAAGGCGAATACCTGCTAGACAATGGCTTTTGTAAAAAGAGCGGACTGCCTCAGCTTATTTCAGCACTTGAACTTGATGAAAAAGGCAGCGAAGGCCTTTAAGAAAATCCTGGAAAAAGAGTCCGATGCAAGTGAAGTTATTGCTATGCTCAGTGCGCTTAGCGAGATTCCTCTTTTTATGGATAAAAAGATGTATGATCTAGGTGCTACAAGTAGTATGGTCATGACTATTCTCTTAAAAGCACAGTTTGTATACCTGTTACTGGATCTTTTGATTTTGAAAATATCTTGAGCGGATTCGTTTATCTTAGGGAAAAGAACATGATCTTCGCAGGCGGCTATGCAATTGATCTTGAAAAGAAAAAGGTACGCGCAATCGGAGAATTACCGGATAAACTAAAGAAAAAGATATATTCCTGCATCCTTTGTAGAAATAGTATAGGAAAGATAATGATAGCTGTTATCAGATACCTGAACTGTAGCACCTGATCCGGTCTTAGCTTCCTGTCCGACAGGAAGAACATTCTGAGTATTTGTATTACTTGCTGCAGGAGTATTATTTACGTTTTCCTGCTTCTTATCTGCATCCTTATTAGCAGTACTCTCATTTTCCTTATAATTATGATGTATCAGCGAGAAAACTCCTTCCGACATAGTCGGTGGAGGTAGTTCATGACGGCAGCGTAGACAAACGCGGATTTTCACGTTACAAAACAATCAAACTGTAATTAAAACTGTGATAAAATCATACATATAGTACCTTTGATGAATTCGGAGGCCTAAACAAATACGACCCTCCAAATTTGGAGGGTCGTTCAACCAACCAAACGTTCCTACCATTAATGTTGTGGTTGATATGGTTGCCCCCCAGCGCAGGATTGCCATGATAATAGGCGGCGACCATAACAGCCGTGAATAAAGTATAAAGGAGATAATAGCTTATGAAAATTAAGAAACGTTTTTTAGGATTCCTGCTCAGCCTTGTGATGGTGTTGGGCTTGATGCCGGGGATGAGCCTGACGGCGTATGCGGATGGCACAACATATAATCCGGCTTCAACGTATACCGGCTTTGGTGATTTGATTACAAATGACACCGAGGTGACCATTAGTGAGGTGTCCGGGAAAACCTGGTATGTAATTGCTAACGATAGTTCAACGGTCACACTGCTGTCAAAACAAAGCTTTGCGAACCAAGCATTTAACAGTGACACATCAAAAGGGAATAATTATGAAACATCCGATATCAAAAAATATGTGGATGGATTGACTGGAGAGGGGCAGCCGCTCGAAAAAATCAGCAGAGTGATATCCGATTTAACCCTGATTGATAAAATAACGGCACAAGGATTGTCTGTGACTAAGGCAAAAGGAGCAGGCGTTGACTGGTGGCTCTGCTCGCAGGGTAACACTTACAATTATTATGCGGCGTTCGTTTACGGCGGGTCCGGGGCTGTCGACAATTTTGGCAGTTACGTGTATAACAACGCGCTTGGTGTCCGCCCCGCTTTAAAGCTCAATCTGTCATCGGTCATCTTCGAATCTGGAACAAATACATTTTCGTTGAAGCCGTACAGTGTGACTCTTTCCGGCGGAGCAAATGCAACAATCGACGGGGCAACGAGCCAGACCGGGCTGACAGGCGCTATGACCACAGTGACCTATACGGCGAACACCGGATATTACTTTGCGGAGTTTACTGATATAACTAACAATGGTATTACTGCCAAAAGAACGAGTAGTACAGTTGTAACAGTTTCCGGTACGCCGACTTCGGATGCGACCATCACGGTTCCCGACGCGGTGGAGAAGACGGCGGCCACGGTTACAAAAGAGAATGCTGATGGCAAAACAATAGTGATTACCAATTACAGCAAGACTGATGAACAGATTTCACAATTTGTCTTCAAAAAAGCAAAAGGAACAACAGTAGACCTTACAAATGTAAGCAGTAATAGCCTCAAAACTGTAGTAGTTCCAGAAACAGTAAATGTAAATGGCAAGACCTACAAAGTTACAAGAATCCGCAAGGGATTTCTTAAAAACTGCACGCAGGCAACAAAAGTAGATATAGGCAAGAATGTCAACACTATCGACAAGAATGCCTTTAATTACGGTAAAAAGGTTAAGACTATAATCATCAGAGGAAAGCTTACTAAGGTTGGAAAGGGCGCTCTTAAGAACACGAAGAAGAACGTGACCATAGAGGTTAAGACCGGAGCCAAGAACTTTGGGAAGAACAAGAAGCTTCTTGTAAAGTCCGAACTTCCAAAGAATGCAACAGTTAAGAGAGTAAAAAATAAGAAGTAAGTTTCATCCTCCTGTCATTATTTCGAAGAAATGGCAGGAGGATTTTTTTACTGTTTTGACTTAGCGACATATTGTGGAAGGGGCAAGATAAATGGATCCTGTTTCTATTAAGGGTAGGCTTGATTGTAAAAAGAATCAATAATAGATCGCCTTATATTCAGTAGTAAATGCTTCGCCGGGTTCAAGGTGTTGCTCGAATTCACGCTCGCTGATGTCTCCGGTGAAGCCCTCGGCATCAGCTCTGCCATACCAGGGTTCTAAGCAAATGAAAGGAGCATTTTTGCCGGATGGTGACCATACTCCAAGGAGAGGAGCATCAAATGTAAGCTTTATGAACAGTTTTCCGGAAGCATCCTTAATTCCTACGCCTTTAGCCTGGCTGTTTTCAAGGATGATGGCACCGTTATCGAAGGTGTGCTCATCCACAGCGATTGACTTATCTGCAGGAAGCGGAAGCTCGCAGGTAGCCTTTGCTGCTAGCGGATCATGGAATTTTCTTACTGTAAGGACATCCTTATCTGTATCAAATACGACAGAATTGCCCTTAAGAGTGCCGTTTTCATCAAGCTCACAGTTAAATGCAGGATGAGCGCCAATTGCGTAATGCAGAGTTTCACTTCCTGTATTTGTTACCTTCCAGCCAATGGTGATCTCGTTGCCAACAAGCTTATAGGTTATCTCAAGACAGAAGTCAAAGGGGTATTTTGCCCTTGTCTCTTCATTTGAAACCAGCCTGTAATGAGCAAAATCAGCGGAACTCTCCACAAGCTCATGCTCCATATCTCTTGCAAAGCCGTGCTGACCCATGGGAAATTCCTGACCCTTAGCTCTGTATTTACCCTCAGCAACTGAGCCTACAAAAGGGAAAAGAACAGGAGATGTCCTGCCCCAGAATTTTGGATCGCCGTGCCACATGCGTTCCTTGCCATCCTTAACGACGCTCTTTATTTCAGCGCCTTTTGATTCTATAGATACTTCTAAAATCTCGTTTTTTAATACTATTCTCATGGATTCACCTCATAATTAGTGGGTAATACTTTGTTTTCTCAGATAAAAACAGTTATTGCAATAACCCGACAGAATAATTTCAGTATTCATATTATAGCAGAGCAAAAAAAGATTTCATATAAAAAGAGAAGTAGACCTTGCTATATAAGGATAGGCCATTTTACTGTATAATTATATCCGTATGAAAGTTTTGATGTTCTGCCGGAATCAGTATTTGCGATGCAGCAGAGCATGGGGAGGAAGAGGGAAAACATGCAGGGAAAATCTAAAACGCAGATACGAGTTCTTTTCGCAGCCAGAGTATGCTTATGGATCATTGCTCTGGTATCTACAGTCTATTGGATATATTATTCTGCACAGCTTCACAGTCAGGGAATTTTTGCGCCTGAAGAATATGCGCCGCTGTTTAGACCTGTTTTTTATACATGTCTTGCAATATCGATTGCTGCAGTGTGCATCAGCTTTGTTCTTCATACCATTAGTAAAAAGATAAAAGAAAGCATTAAGGAGTAAGGACAGATGGAATTATTTGATGGAAGACCGAAAAATGCTGAAGGGCGCTTACCAAGGGAAGTCAGAGTCTACGACCTTTTGGATAAGCTTGGAATAGAGTTTAAAAGAGTGGACCACGAGCCCGCAACCACCATGGAAGCCTGCGAGGAAGTGGACAAGGCCATTGGAACGCTGATGTGCAAGAACCTTTTTCTTTGTAACAGGCAAAAGACCAGGTTTTATCTGCTGCTCATGCCGGGAGATAAGAAGTTCAAGACAAAAGAGCTTTCAAGTCAGATCAATTCAACAAGGCTCTCTTTTGCAGAAGCCGAGGATATGCTTAAATACCTGGATATCGAACCCGGAGCAGTAAGCGTAATGGGACTCATGAATGATGAAAACCATGAAGTACAGCTCCTTGTTGATGAGGATGTAAGGGAATCTGAGTATCTTGGCTGCCATCCATGTGTATGCACATCAAGTATGAAGATAAAGACTTCTGATATTTTCGAGAAGTTTTTGCCTGCTGTAGGGCACGAACCCCAGACAGTGCACCTTGTAGGAGAGGATTGACATAAAAAAGCTAAATATAAATCTAATTTTAATCTGATTTTAATCTTTCAAAAATCTTATATTAATCTTGGGCGTGTATATTTCAGATATCAAATGAACAAGCAATTCATAAATATCTGAAAGGAAGGTAATAGTTATGGAAAATTTTGAAAAGGTTGAAAAGCTCAGAGAGAAGACAGGCGTATCCTACGAGGAGGCCAAGAAGGTTCTTGAACAGACCAATTACGATATGCTGGATGCAATCATCGAATTGGAAAAGCAGGGCAAGGTTATAGAGCCTAAGGAAGGCAGCTACACAACCGGAGCAAGCCAGGATATGGAAAATGTTAAGAAGTTTGAGCTGGCTCAGAGACAGTACGAAAAGGATTGCAACAAGAATAATGTTAAGGAAGGATTCAGAAATATCGCGGAGTTCTTCAGACTGTTATTCCGTAAGAGTCTTGAGATTTACTTTAACATAAACAGGGATGGCAAGAAGATCGCAAGTGTTCCTGTTCTTGTACTGGCACTTATGGTACTTGGATTCTTCTGGGTAACAGTTCCGCTTATCATTATCGGACTTTTCTTTGGAGTATCTTACAACTTTACAGGTGCTGACAAGGTGGTTGCAGATATGAACAATGTTTGTGATAAAGCAGCTCAGACCGCTGAGAACATCAAAAACGAATTCAAAAAGGATGATGAACAAAACTAATGAGTAAAATATTGATCGTAGAAGATGAAACACAGCTTGCACGTTTTGTGGAACTTGAACTTATTCATGAGGGAAATACCGTGGATAAGGCAGAGGATGGAAGAGGCGGTCTTGATATGGCTCTTTCAGTCGACTATGATCTGATTCTTTTAGACGTCATGCTGCCGGGCATCAATGGCTTCGAGGTTCTTAGAAGGATAAGAGCAAAAAAGGAGACACCTATAATCCTTGTGACTGCAAGGGATGCGGTCATGGATAAGGTGTCGGGCCTTGATGCCGGAGCGGATGACTATATCACCAAACCTTTTGCTATTGAGGAGCTGCTCGCACGTATAAGAGTAGCTCTGAAAAGAAAAGGTGGTTCAGCTCCTGCCTCCAGACAGCTTACGATAAACGACGTGACGATGGATCTGGACAGACATGAAGTGGTTGCCGCCGGTAACCCGGTAGAGCTTACAAACTACGAATTTGAGCTACTTAGAATTCTTATGGAAAACTGTAACATAGTCCTGGATAGAGAGCACTTAATAAGCGAAATCTGGGGCTATGATTTCGATGGTGAAACTAATGTTGTGGATGTTTATGTAAGACATCTGCGCACTAAAATAGATGACAAATATGGCATCAAGCTTATCCAGACAGTCAGAGGTGTCGGATATGTAATAAAAGAAGGCCAGCTATGAATAATGCAAAAAACCGCGCCACATCAATTGCAAGAGGTATAAATACAGCTTTCTGGTTTAATAAACTGAAAGCTTTTTTTACATTGGATTTATTGATACTTATGGTTTCCTTTGGGCTGTTCTGCTATAACAGCTATCTGTCGGTTCCTGAAGACGAGGTTATCAGGAGATTTTTAATAAGCGGTGATAAGATAAGCAATGTTGTCCTCAACTATTATACGGACAGCTCCCAGTATAGCTTTCCGATGGGGGATTATGTTTTATTTATTGGGATAATTCTTGCCGCTGTAATCGCCTACCAGCTTCTTAATCTTCTTGCATCCTTTACCCATACTTCAAGGATTAGAAGGAGACTCCGCCCTTTAAATGAGCTGGCGCTGAAGGCAGAGGCCATAAGTGAAGTGCCTTTAGATACAACAAAATTTGAAGAGCTTGAAGAAGCTATTTTGAAGGTTCCTGCCGATAGTAACGGAGCAAGGATATCTACGGGAGATGAAGATCTTGCCAGCATAGAAGCTGCGCTTAACAGCCTTTTATACAGAATGCAGCAGGCCAGAATGCAGCAGGCAAGGTTTGTTGACGATGCGTCACACGAACTTAGGACGCCTATAGCTGTTATTCAGGGCTATGCCAATATGCTTGACCGCTGGGGAAAGGATGATCCGGCAGTTCTCGATGAATCTATTAAAGCTATCAAGCATGAATCCGAGAACATGAAGGAGCTCATTGACCAGCTTCTTTTCCTTGCACGTGGAGATAACGGCCGTCAGAAGCTGTCTATGGTGAGACTTGATCTGACAGAAATAATGCGCGAAGTGTGGGAAGAGTCCTTGATGATCGATCCTGATCACAAGTATGTTATCGAGGATAGTGATGACTGTTTTATTTTAGGCGATCAGGCCATGATAAAGCAGTCCATAAGGATATTTGTCCAGAATGCCGCAAAATACTCAGATAAAGGCAGCACAATCAAGCTTACAGTTAAAAATGAGGGCGACAATATCGTTTATACGGTTCAGGATGAAGGTATCGGTATGGCAGGCGAGGAGCTGAGCCACATCTTCGAGCGCTTCTACAGATCCGACAAGGCAAGAAATTCTGCAACCGGCGGGTCCGGACTTGGTCTTTCCATTGCAAAATGGATTGTAGATGCACATAAGGGGACAGTAGAAGTTCTGTCGCGTCAGGAAATAGGCACAAGAATAACGGTGTCTTTTGATCCGGAGGTAGTTTCGATATAATATAACTTATATATAAGGAGGCAGGCATCCTCGCGTACATTGGAAAGCAGCCGTGATGGCAGTGAGAATATAGAGTCATACGGCAGAAGCTGACATAATTTCACATAGTGGATAGAAAATTCTATCACTTATTAAGCGAGCTAAATAGCAAAAATCGGCAGGAAGCACCTGCTGATTTTTTTTCCTGAAATAGCTGTCTTTTTAATTGGTCAATCTGAGTACATTGACAATTTCGGGAAAAAGAAATAATATCATAATAGGTTGCGCACAATACAATCGATTACAAAGAAAGACAAGCTATGAAATTTAAATCGTTTAAAGCTGTTGATATGACTGTGGGTGCTCCATGGAAGGTCGGTCAATCATTAGCTGCTTTTTAGTTTTTTACAGTTGCTGTTTTGAATTACGTGGGTATCGTGAAAAACAATATTTATCCACGTAAGAAAATCAGGAAATGGCGAAGTGGATTACGGGGATGAATGGGAAAATGTGATTTATCCACGTAAGATTGGCGAAAAAAAGGCTCAGGATTACGGGGGTGCTTAGAGAAATGAGATTCATCCACGTAAGAATGGCGGAAAAATGGCTAAAAATTACGGGGATGAAAAAAGAAAAACAATATTTTCCCCGTAATAAAACAGTGAGATAGGGGTTTCTGATATGAATATTTCATTTTTAACAGTTTTTTTACAAGGTATATTGAGCTTTTTCTCACCATGCGTGTTACCGCTTTTACCTGCGTATATGGGTTATCTTTCCGGCGGGGCGCTAAAGGAAGAAAATGATGGTACAAAACACTATGACAGAGCCAGGGTCATGGTGAATACCATATTTTTTGTGATTGGCATAAGCTTTGCCTTTTTCCTTCTGGGAATGGGGCTTAGCGTTCTTGGAAGGTTTTTTAGTGGTAATCAGATACTCTTTGTGAGAATCGGAGGCATTATTATCATAATGTTCGGATTATATCAACTGGGAGTATTTGGTAGCAGCAGGCTATTAAGCCGGGATGTGCGGATTCCTATAGATTTTGGAAAGCTCACAATGTCTCCTATAACAGCGCTTTTTATGGGTTTTGTTATAAGTTTTGCCTGGAGCCCCTGCATAGGACCTGTGCTGTCATCAGTGCTGATCATGGCGGCTTCCGCAGATTCAGCATCCGTAGGATTTTTGCTGATTGGAATATATACCATAGGCTACGTTATCCCGTTTTTACTGATGGGGCTGTTTACCACAACACTTTTAGAGTTTTTTGGAAAGCACAGGAGTGTTGTAAAGTATACAGTTAAAATCGGAGCTGTGCTCATGATACTTATTGGAATCCTTATGTTTACAGGAAGACTTAACAGTATCTCAAATTATCTCTCACAGTTCACTGGAACACAGATTAGTGCTGAGAATTCAAAAGAGGCTGACGAGCAGGATGTGGCTGCAACAGAAGCTAGTGAGGAGAACCGGGCAACTGAAACTTCTGAGAAAGAGCGTATTTTAGCTCCTGATTTTACCCTGGTGGATCAGTATGGCGAAACGCACTCTTTGTCAGATTATAGAGGAAAGATTGTCTTCCTCAACTTTTGGGCTACCTGGTGCCCTCCTTGCAGGGCAGAGATGCCTTACATACAGGAGCTATATGAAAAGTACTCTCAGCCGGATTCTGATGTGGCGATATTAGGTGTTGCATTTCCGAACATGGGAGATGAGACCAGCATAGAAGGGATCAGCAACTTCCTTGATGAAAACGGTTACACCTATCCTGTACTTATGGATGAGGGGGCATCGCTCCAGCTTCCTTACTACATAACGGCATACCCAACCACATTTTTAATTAACCCTGAAGGCTATGTTCTTGGATACATTCCTGGCGGCATGACCAAAGAAATAATGGAAGATGTGATAAATAAGGCAAGAGAATTAAAATAAGAACTGTAAAAGATTTGCTTAAGAAGTAAAGAAACTACCGCCGTGTGATATCACATGGCGGTAATTCTTGTGCATGGTGTATAATGTTGGTGTGCGATGTAAGCAGCATTCTATTCTATGAAGTAGAGTCTCGATAGATCAGATCCGTCTCAGTATAGACAGTTCTGAAGTTTAAGTCAGGTTGTTCTATTCTGGTAATAATCAGGTTAGCAGCGGAATATCCGATTACCTGGCTGTGAATATGGCTCGTTGAAAGAGAAGGAGTCATTATCTTTGATTCGGGTGAATCATCAAAACCAAAAAGCTTTATATCTCCCGGACAATCAAGCCCCATTTTTTTCAAACCATATAGTACATCTATTGCAACAAAGTCATTGGCACAGATAAAAAGCTGTGGCAGCTCATTGAGCCTTGAAAGCGCAATAGAGATGTAGTCCTTGTATTCGTCTCCATGAGAATGTACTTCTGTTAAACAGAATTTCTCGTCAATAGTAAGCCCATTGATATACATGGCTTCTCTAAAGGCCATAAATCTTTCATAAAAAGAACGGCAATGAGTAACTTGTCCAATGTATCCAATACTACTGATTCCCCTTTTTTTCATATCATTAATTACTGTGTAGATATTGGAAAAGTTATCCATGAGAATAAGATCTGCATTTAACGGTTTCCAATAGCTTGCCACGGGTGCGTCCACCATAAGAACCGGCAGACCCAGGTCACATAGCATTTCACAGTAGGGGTGATTAAACATCTCGATACACATTATTGCTACAGTCTTTTCTTTTATAAAAGAAATAGGAAGTGTTAGATCCTCGATGTTTTTGGAGTCCACTCTGTGCATGCTAAGGCTGTATCCAAGAAGAGAAATCTCATATTGGAACTTGTCCAGCATGGTTGATGCAAAGTGAGAATTGTTCAAAAGATTTCCTGTAAACAGGGCTATTTCTCCTGATGCTTTAGCCGGCTGAGAAAAAGAAGGAGCCTTTATCTCTGATACCGAGCTTGCGTAGGAAAACTGTTTATATCCCATTTCCAAAGCTTTTTGTAATACTTTGTCTCTGGTTGAATCAGCTAAAACGCCTGTATTATTAATGGCTTTTGAGACGGTATTTCTTGATACGCCCAAAGCATCTGCAATGTCTTGTAATGTTACTCTGGATGCCATCTGTTATTCTGATCTCCATTTCCTTGAATTGTTTTCTTCATTATAAAATGTAAAAACCAGGGTGTCAAATGTAAAAGTAAAGTGTTACATATGTAAAAATATAGTGTTGACATTCGTTCCTGTTGGTGTTATATTTTACACATGTAAAACACAGATGTGCAAATGTAAAATGTTTTGGGAGAATATTATGAATACAAAGACAAAAAAAGGAGAGCTGCATAATACGCTTGTATATATCAGGCAACACTGGCAGCTTTATGTACTCTTTTTAGGACCTGCGTTGTTTTTGACAATACTTTTTAGATATGTACCTATGGGAGGAATACTGATTGCATTCCAGAAATACAATCCGTTCAAAGGATTGCTGGGAAGCGAATGGGTCGGTCTTAAATACTTCAAACAGTTTTTATCATCACCTGACTTTCTCCAATATCTTGCTAATACATTAAAGTTAAGTATTTTCGGACTGTTATGGGGATTCCCGGTACCGATCATTCTGGCCTTTTTGTTAAACAGAGTGGGAAGCAGCAAATTAAAACAGAATATACAGCTTGTTTTGTACATGCCTAATTTCATTTCAGTCATAGTACTTTGCGGTATGGTAAGAATTCTTTTATCAGTTACCGGACCACTGAATATGATGATGGGGACAAACATCAACTTCCTGACAATTCCTGCAGCGTTCAGACCGATCTACATTATCAGCGGAATATGGCAGGGAGCAGGATGGGCTTCAATTATGTATACTGCGGCATTATCCAATGCAAGCCAGGAGCTTAAGGAAGCTGCACAGATAGATGGTGCCAACATTTTCCAGCAGATCAAGGCTGTAGAGTGGCCTGCAATCAAAGATATGGTAGTTATCCAGTTTATCCTGCAGGCAGGAAACATCATGAGCATTGGATTTGAGAAAGCTTATGCACTTCAGTCAGATATGAACCTCGCGTCTTCTGAGATCATAGCAACCTATGTGTACAAAAAGGGTCTTATTAACGGAGACTACAGCTACTCAACGGCTGTTGGACTATTTAATACAGTAATCAATGTAATTTTGCTGGTCCTTGTAAATAAGATAGTTGAGAAGATGAACGACGGACAGGGATTATAAGGAGGCGTTCAGATGGAAAAAACGATAGTTAAGAAAAAAAGCAGGTTTGCAAAATATGGATTTGGAGATAAATGCTTTCTGATATTCGGTTATGCCCTGCTTGCAGCATTTGTCTTTGCGATAATCTTGCCGATGGTATATATCGTTGTGGCGTCTTTCATGGATCCCATCACTCTTCAGAATAAGGGAATCGTGCTGGATTTTGAAAAGTGGACGCTCACTGCTTATGAGAGAGTTATGACGAATTCGCAGATATGGGTAGGTTTTAAAAATGCAATTATCTACTCAGTGTTGTTCAGCGTAATTTCTGTTTTCATAACACTACTTTGTGCATATCCCATGTCCAGGGATGATTTTAAAGGAAAAAAACTGTTTAACACAATTTTCATAATAACCATGTTTTTTGGTGGCGGACTTATTCCTACATATCTTCTTATAAATAACATTGGTCTTCTGGACACTATGTGGGCAGTAATCCTTCCGGGAGCCTTCAGTGTGTGGAACATGATAATTGCAAGAACTTACTATAAAGGAATTCCGAACGAGCTCAGAGAAGCGGCAGATGTTGATGGTGCTAATGAGCTGGTATTCTTCTTCAGAATTCTTCTTCCGGTATGTACACCACTTATTGCAGTATTAGTTCTTTGGCAGTTTGTAGGTATGTGGAACAGCTACTTTGATGCGATGATCTATCTCAATTCTTCATCAAAGCAGCCACTTCAGCTGGTGCTCAGAGCAATCCTGATCCAGAATGAGCCTGATCCGGGAATGATCGCGGATATGCAGAGTACAGCACAAAGAGCGCAGCTTGCTGAGCTTTTGAAATATGCAACTATCATAATTTCGAGCCTTCCGCTGTTAGTCATGTACCCGTTCTTCCAGAAGTACTTTGACTCAGGAATTATGGTGGGCTCTGTAAAAGGCTAAGAGCAGAACTTCGTTGTTAATAACCCAAAGGGTTCAAATAAAAAAGGAGAGGGAAAAATGAAAAAGGAAATGAAAAGAATTTTTGCCACAGTTATGACAGCAACAATGGTTGCCGGAATGATGGCAGGATGTGGCAGTAGCGATGGAGCCGGAAAAAGTGATGCGGCTAAAGTGACAGCTGAAGACATCAGCTTCCCACTTGCTGATAAGGTTACAATTACCGGTATGATCAGCTATCCTTCAGGAACAGAAGAGAATCAGAACAACAAGACAATCTTCAAGAGACTTGAGGAAGAGACAAATGTACATGTAGATTGGACTGCAATCTCAAATGATCAGTGGGGAGACAAGATAAGTCTTAACATGGCTAACAAGGATGCACTTACTGATTTCGTATTTAACGCAGGCTTCTCAAACAGCGATCTTATCAGATACGCAGATCAGGGTGTAATCATTCCTGTTGAGGAATATATCGATTCAAACATGCCTAACTTAAAGGCTGTATTTGACAAGTATCCTGAATACCGCGCAATGTGTGAAGATTCAGAGGGACATATCTGGGCACTTCCCTGGATCGAGCAGCTTGGTTCTAACAAGACTGCTATCCAGACTGTAGGTAACAACTTTACTTACATCAACCAGAAGTGGCTTGATTTCCTTGGACTTGAGACACCTACAACAGTTGATGAGTTCGAACAGGTACTCCTTGCATTCAAGGATCATGCTTCTGAGCTTCAGGCAGAATTCGGAATTGACGGTGACATTATTCCTATGTCATGCATCATCAATGACAACGATCCCAGCCTTCTTATCAATGGATTTGGCGAAGGCTATGGTGACAATGATATCGGACAGCACATTGCTGTAACTGATGACAAGAAGGTTATCTTCACTGCTACGCAGGATGGCTTCAAGTCAGGTGTAGAATGGCTTCACAAGTTATATGATGAAGGACTTATGGATCCTGAATGCTTTACTCAGGACTGGTCTACATATGTTGCTAAGGGAAAATCCCACAGATACGGCGTTTGCTTTACATGGGATGTAGCAAATATCGATAATATCGAGGACTATGTACCCCTTGCTGCACTTGAGGCAGATACAAGAAACGTAACACCTATGAACGGTTCATTCACTTCAGGTTTTGACCGCGGAAGATGCGTAGTAACAGCTAAGTGTGACAATCCTGCATTTGTATGTGCATGGCTTGATCTTATGTATGATCCTTTCCAGTCACCTCAGAACAACTGGGGAACCTATGGCGAAGATGACGAGTTCGATATCTTTGAGCTTTCAACTAATGAGAACGGTGACAAGATGCTTAAGCATGCACCTCTTGGAGATGCTTCACCTGTAGAAGTTAGAGAAGCAGAGGCTGTTGGTGGTCCTCTTGCAATCCTTGATGAGTATTATGGCGTTTATGTAACATGCCCTGATGATGCACAGTATCGTCTTGACTGGATCAAGGAATACTACACAGACGATATGCATTGTGAGTATGTATATCCTAACGTATTCATGTCAGCAGATGATACAGAAAAACTTACAGGAATCCAGACAGACCTTATCTCATATGTAAATTCAAGCAAGTCTGATTTCATTATGAATGGTGTGACTGATGAAGGTTGGAATGAGTACCTCGATAAGGTTAACGCTTATGGTCTTGATGAGTACCTTTCAATCTATCAGAAATATCTTGATGCATTCTATGCTAATTAAGAGCTTTTAAATGTAACTAAACAAATAGTTTTCGCCCCGGTCAGATGATCTGGCTGGGGCATTTTAAAAGAGTATGAATTATAAAAAAGTAATTGGAACAGCTCTGACCATATCACTTTTTCTTTGTCAGGGATGTGGAAACGCAATGGAACAAACGGAAAGCGGAGAGAAGATAGACAGCCTTTTCCCCAATATCGAAGAGACCTGGGTTGGAGATGTGATGGCACAGGCTGACGAAGATGGAATACATCTCAATTACCTGTATGATACGGATCATAACGGTACAGGATATCATCCAATCTACAGGTTTGACACAAAAGACTTCTGTAGCTATACAGACGTCGGAGAGATCATTCCGTTTGGAGAAAACATTGAGGATCCTGATATAGCGGTAGGAACCGGAAGCTTTATTAAGGCAGAAAATGGTAAATACCATGCGTTTTATACAGGACACAATGACTATACGGAAACTTTTGATAATAATCAGGACAGAGAGTGCCTGATGCACGCAGTAAGCAAAAATAATAAATCCTACAAAAAGCTACCAAAAGATACGATTCATGCTCCTGAAGGATATAGCACAAATGATTTCAGGGATCCGCAAGTTATCCGGATGGATGAATATGACGAATATTGGATGCTGGTTGGCGGAAAAAGAAATGATGATTCAGGAAGCTGTATTCTGAAATATACATCAAAGAATTTATCAGACTGGAAATTTGAAGGTGAATTTTATTATAGTGATGAGCTTTATTTTATGGAGTGCCCGGATCTGTTTGAGATAGATGGCTGGTATTATCTTGTTTTTTCCTGGAATAATGTCACATACTACAGAATGACACAGGACCTCGAAGGAGAATGGATAAAGCCTGAAATTGATACATTTGATGGCAACGGTTTTTACGCTGCAAAAACTGTCCTTTATGACGGAACCCGTTATCTAGTGGGATTTCTTGATCATAAAAAGCGTGGCAGCGATATTTTGGAATATACCTGGGCAGGTTCAGTCATGCCGTACAAACTGGTGAAAAAAGATGACAACACACTAGGAGTAACGATGCCTGACCAGTTCACGGACTATTTTGAAAACGGAGCAGACAAAAAAGAACAGGGCATGAAGGTTACTTCTACGGAAAACCTGGGAATACTTCCGCGAAAAATGCTGCTTAAGGGCAAGGTAACCTTCAATAATACAAGCGGAAAAGCAGGTTTTTCCTTTGGAGATTATAAAGTAATTATTGATCCTGATCAGCAGGAGATTATCTATGATGCATTTGAGAATTCTCAGAAGTGCAGGCTGGAAGCCGGAAAGACGTATGATATAAAGCTGGTCGTGGAGAATGAAATAGTTGTGCTTTATATTAATGATGAAAAAGCTCTCAGTAACCGGATTTATTCTGCTGTAGATAACGAATGGCAGATTTATATTGAAGGAGATGCTGAGTTTTCGGATATAGATATGTTTGTTTTTTGAAGAGGAGCCATCATGACGAAGTCATGATTTAGTATGGTTGCTTCATATTATATTAGATCGGAGTAATTATGAGTGATAAGTTAAGCAAAGCCAGAGAATATGAGGAAAAAAGGGAGAAGCTTATAAAAAAGGAGCTAAAGCCGATTTTTCATCTGGTACCCAGAGTGGGCTGGATGAATGATCCAAATGGCTTTTCATATTATGGTGGTAAGTTCCATATGTTCTACCAGTACTATCCCTATGATACAGTTTGGGGACCGATGCATTGGGGACATGCAGTAAGTACAGACCTTCTGCACTGGGAGAATCTTCCCGCAGCCATAGCACCGGATGAAAAATATGATGATTTTGGGTGTTTTTCAGGTAGTGCTATTGAACTTTCAGATGGCAAGCAGCTTCTTATGTATACAGGAGTTATAAGGGAAGAAGACGAAGATGGTATTTTTCATGATGTTCAGACTCAGTGTATAGCGGTTGGTGATGGAAAAGATTACGTAAAGTATGAGAATAATCCTGTACTTGATGAATCATCTCTTCCGGAAGGCGCCAGCAGAAATGATTTCCGTGATCCAAAGATATGGAGAGATAAGGATGGCTTTAAGGCTGTAATTGCAAGTAAGACTATGGATGCAGATGGTCAGCTGCTTCTTTTTAGCAGTAAGGATGGATTTGACTGGAAATACGAAAGGCTTCTTGCAAAGAACAACCATCGTTTCGGACGTATGTGGGAATGTCCGGACTTCTTTGAATTAGATGGAAAACAGGTATTGCTTACAAGTCCTCAGGATATGCTTCCTGAAGAATTGGAATTTCATAATGGTAACGGAACACTTTGCCAGATAGGTTATATGGATGAAAGTGGCATGTTTAAAGACGAGTATTCTCAGGCTGTTGACTATGGCATAGATTTTTATGCACCACAGACTCTTCTTTTGGAAGATGGCAGACGTGTGATGATCGGCTGGATGCAGAACTGGGATACCACCGGATTTAAACGTGATGATTTCCCGTGGTTTGGACAGATGAGTATGCCAAGAGAAATCTCCATTGTTAATGGAAAGCTGATCCAAAAGCCGCTTAAAGAGATTGAAAAGCTATATTCATCTACTATTGAGAGAAAGAATGTACGTATATCAGGTGACTGCACTCTTTCCGGCATAAGTGGAAGAACAATAGATATGACTTTGGATATAAAGAGAACAGAGAATCTGTACAGAAAGATTGAGATAAGGCTTGCAGATAATGGCAGGTTCCATTCTTCTGTTTTCTTTGATCCGGTTGAATCTGTTTTAAAAATTGACCGCAAATATTCGGGTAGCAGAAGAGCTATCGTTCATCAGAGAAGATGTCAGGTCGGTAAGAATGACGGAGCAGTGAAGCTTCGCATAATAATGGATAGATATAGCCTTGAAGTGTTTGTAAATGATGGGGAACAGGTTATGTCAATGAGTATTCTTACGGACTATCACGCTGATGGTATCAGCTTCAATGTAGATGGTGAAGCAGTGGTAGATGTGTGCCTGAATACTTTAGCTGAGGAATAATAGTTTTGACGATATGGCAGGATTAAGAAGTAATCCTGCCAGTTTTATAAGGAGAAATGAGAAATGTATAGTCGATATGATGTGGTTGCACTTGGTGAATTGCTGGTTGATTTTACTGATAATGGGAAAAGTGAACAGGGAAATTCAATCTTTGAAGCAAATCCCGGCGGAGCACCCTGTAATGTGCTGTCCATGTTACAGAAGCTGGGAAATAAAACAGCTTTTATCGGAAAGGTTGGAGAAGATTTCCTGGGAGAAATGCTGGTTTCAAAGGCAGCTGAACAGGAAATTGATATGAGCGCAGTACTGAAGGATAAAAATGTAGGAACAACACTTGCATTCGTACAAAAGCTCCCAAACGGAGACCGCGATTTTGCTTTTTTCAGAAATCCCGGAGCTGATATGATGATTACAGCTGATGAGGTTTTGGAAAGAGCGTCATACATTAAGAAATCTGATATTTTTCACTTTGGTACACTTTCAATGACCAGCACCTGTGGCAGAGCGGCAACTGAGAAGGCCATTGAAATTGCAAAAGAAAGCGGATGTACTGTTTCTTTTGATCCCAATTACAGAGCACCTTTATGGAACAAGGTTGAGGATGCTTTGGAAGCCATCAGATATGGTATGAGCGTCTGTGATATTTTAAAGATTTCCGACAATGAGATTGAACTTGTGACAGGCAAAACAGATATTGATGAAGGCATAGCTGCCATAAAAGATGAGTTTGGAATTAAGCTCATTTTCGCCACCTTAGGTTCGGAAGGAAGCAGAGCATATTATGGAGATACGGTTGTATCTCATGGAGGATTTCTTAATCCTGCAACAATAGAAACAACCGGTGCCGGGGATACATTTTGCGCCAGTGCGCTTCATTTTGTGCACCATTATGGGCTTGATAACCTTAATATGGATAATCTAAGCAAAACACTTGAGTTTTCAAACGCCGCAGCGTCCCTTATAACTACAAGACGCGGCGCGTTGGCCGTAATGCCTTCATATGATGATGTTACCAAGTATATTCTGGAATTTAAATGATATACCTTGAGCTTTTGCAGATAAGGATAAGACTGTTGATGTAGAGGAGCTAAAGGATTGCAAAAAAAGATGTTCCGGTAAGCGGGAAAATTGAGGACTTTTAATGCTTTAAAAGTGCAGTTGTCAGAGTAATTAACTCTGGCAGCTGCGCTTATTTTTTTGTTCCAAAACATTTTGACAAGCATCATAAATAATTAAATATAAACAGGTGCTTTTAGGTTGTATTAGTTGTAGAATAGCTAAGGAAAACAACAAATCGAGGAGATTATGTAATTATGAAAAAAGCAGTACTGAGTTTGATTCTTGCGGCATCCATAGTAATGACAGCTGGATGTGGTGATGGAAAAACCGTAGAACCCACGCAAAATAGTGAGTCTGCCGATCCCGGAATTTTCGTAAAAAAGGTTGAAAACATGACAGATGATTTTATTACCGGTATAGATATAAGCTCATTTACTGCCCTCAGGGACAGCGGTGTTAAATACTACGATTATGACGGTAATGAGCTGGATGATCAGGGCTTTTTTGATTTTCTTCATGAGTGCGGCGTAAATTACGTGAGAATTCGCGTATGGAATGACCCTAAGGATGAGGAAGGCCACGGCTATGGCGGCGGAAACTGCGACCTTGAAAATGCCAGGAAAATTGGCCAGCTTGCCACCAAAGCAGGCATGAGAATTCTTATAGATTTCCATTACTCAGACTTCTGGGCAGATCCCGGCAAGCAGACAGCACCTAAGGCCTGGGCTGATATGAAAACAGATGACAGAGCGGAGGCACTTAAGGAATTTACCAAGGAGAGCCTTCAGTATCTTATAGATAATGGCGTTGATGTGGGCATGGTTCAGATTGGTAACGAGACCAATAACGGACTGTGCGGAGAGACGGATTTTTACAGCATGTGCAAGCTCTTTAGGGCAGGAAGTGAGGCTGTAAGAAGCGTTTCAGAGGACATCCTTGTGGCAGTTCACTTCGCGAATCCCGAAAAGCATTTTGCGCAGTACGCAGAGAAGCTGGATCAGTACGAGGTGGATTATGATGTCTTTGCATCCTCCTACTATCCATACTGGCACGGAACTCTTGAAAATCTCCAAAATGAGCTTGAATCTATAGCGAAGACCTACAATAAAAAGGTAATGGTAGCAGAGACCTCCTACGTATATACCTTAGAGGACGGCGATGGCTGCGGAAATACTCAGAATGAAGCGGACCTTGAGGTGGATGCATTTAATTTTGACATTTCTCCTCAGGGGCAGGCAGATTCTGTTCGAGCAGTGGTAGATACAGTATCGTCCATAGATGGCGGAATCGGCGTATTTTACTGGGAACCTGCATGGCTTCCTGTACAGGTTTTTGAGCTTGGAAAAGAAGGCTCAACCCAGATACTTGCTCAGAATAAGAGCATTTGGGAGGAAAAGGGCTCAGGCTGGGCAACAGGCTATGCCAGCGAATACGACAAGGACGTAAGAAGCTATGGCGGTGGCGGCGCTGTTGTTGAAAACGAGGCATGGTTTGATTTTCATGGACATCCGCTGTCTTCTGCCAGAATGTATGCGGACATGCGAGAGGGTTCAGAGGGCGTACTTGCCATGACAGGCGTAACAACTGAAGCCGTGACAGCAAAGCCCGGTGAAGACATAGATCTTCCGGAAAAAGTAAACGTCAGATATAACGACGGCTCTGAGAAGGAGCTGGAAGTAGCCTGGGATGAAACAGCGCTAGATGCCGCAAAAGAAGCCGGTATCGGTGAGTACGAGATCGACGGAGTAGTTACAGACGGTGATTCAGAGATGGCAGTAACCATCCCCTTAGAGATAAAGGCAGACAACCTCCTTGCAAATCCCGGATTTGAAGACGGTAAGGAAGCCTGGGAAGTAACCACAGAATGCAACTCTAAGGATGTGAGCATCATGAAGCACAGCGACTGCAGAACCGGCGAGTGGTGCATGAAGTTCTGGTATGAGTCGGACTTTGAATTCAAGGTTGAGCAGACCCTTACCCTGGATAAGGGAACCTATGCCTTTGACGGCTATATTCACGGCGGTGACAGCAAATCCGGCGATGAGTTCGTTCTGTACTGCATTAACGGTGACGAGACCATTGAAGAGAGCACCAAGGTCACCGCATGGCGCGAGTACAAGCATCCCGTAATCGATAAGATAGAAGTTAAAGAGGACGGCACGGAGGTTACCTTCGGAGCCAGAGTAAAGGCATCAGCAGGCTGCTGGGGCGCATGGGATGATTTCACCCTGCAGAAATTGGATTAAGATAAAGGAATCGCGCTTAGTATTTCTTTCGCAGTTCAAAAATAATAGTAGTTGGAGTAAGTTTTGAAAAGTTTTGTTGTAAAAGGTAGAGTAATAAGTTTCCTTTGGATCCCGGTGGTAAGTGTGCTTGCGGCATATTTTTCCACCGTGTGGTTCTTCAATTTTGTAAACAGCAATCCTGAGAAGGTCATGAGCATTTGGGCTGAAATACTGGTAACTGCCTTGTATTTGTGCGTCTGCAGATGCTGCATTATCGCACTTGAATTTTATGTGACCACGGTGCTTTCAAAGGTCACGGTAGATGGAAGAGAGATCACTATTAAGAAATTTCTTCGAAAGCCTGTAACAATCGACGTTAAAAAGCTGGACGGCTACAGGATAGAGGATATAACGGACTGCCTTGACACTGTGTTTGGCATAATGAAGATCGTTATTCTTTATAACGGCGACAATGTTTCCATCGTGGAGTGCACTCATAAAAATTTTGACGATCTGTTCTCGTTTCTTAAAAGTGAGGCGCAGTACAGAGATAAGACCAAGAAAGTAACGACAAAAAGACCAAGAAATCTGGCATTTAGGATTTATTACAAAATATTTGGCATAATCTTTTGCATTATAGATATCCCTGTTGTGTGCATGTTTATCGCGGATTACCTTTTTGCAGGCTGCAGGAGCGTTTTATCTCCCTGGACAATGCTTTTCTACTCACTGTTTGTAGCTCTTAGATTGATGATAATTGGCGGACCTGTGGGGATTCTTGAGAGAACAGAAGACCTGAATTTGGCCCATCTGTTCTCGTTTTTATGCATAACATTCTATTACCTTTACCAGATGAAATACACGGATTTACTGAATTCTCCAAGGACTAACACGAAAGTTGCTTTGGTGCTTACGGCCACAGTCATTCTGTTTTTTGCTGGCGAATTTATCAGGCATATTATTCTCTGGGTTAAAGATGAGCAGGAAAAATACACCTTTTTTAATGTGGCATTGGGACTGCTCCTTGTACTTCTCCTTATGAATACCGCAAGCTACGGTGCAGGAATGGTGTTTACAACATCTGAGCCTACCTACGAGAATGTCACAATGACCAAAACACATTCCAAATTGTCGGGCAGCAAATACAAAACCCGCAAATTCTACATTGATGTTGAGTATGATGATGGTACTAAGGAGACCTTTACCGTTAAGAGAGGCAGAGCTATTCAGGCCCTTGAAACCGGGCAGGCCCACATAAAAATATATCACAGCATATTCGGATATGATGTCAAAATTTTAGAAGTAATGGGACTTGAATAAATAAATTAAAATTCGCACTTATATTCTGAAAATATAATACGCGCATAATATAGCATTTATAAAAATTTAATATTTCGATGATAGAATGACTATGTGGAACTAACGTTTTTGGCGAGGATAACTTATGGCTAATCATTCGGGGAAAAGAGCGCTAGGTCATTACATAGTCGATCATATTGAAGAAGCAATCGCAGCAGGGGATATTAAGGTCTATTATCAGCCTGTTGTGCGTTCACTTACGGGGCAGCTTGCCGGGGCTGAGTCACTGGCAAGGTGGGTTGCGCCTGATGTGGGCTTCTTATCACCTGACGAGTTTATCAATGTTTTGGAGAAAACCCAAAAGATTCATAAGCTCGATTGTTTTATGGTTGAAAGTGTGTGCAGGGATATCCATGACCTTATAGCGAGCGGAAAAACTGCATTCCCTGTATCCGTGAATTTTTCAAGACTGGATTTCATGGTCTGCGACATGCTTGAAGTTGTTGAGCGAGCAGTTGAGAAATATGATATTCCCAGAGATTATCTGCATATAGAACTCACAGAGAGCATGATAGCCCAGGATAAAGCATTGATGACAGGTGTTATTGAAAGCTTCAGGAACAGGGGCTATGAGGTTTGGATTGATGACTTCGGTAGCGGATACTCTTCTTTAAATCTGTTAAAGGATTACCATTTTGATGTACTAAAACTGGATATGGCTTTCCTTGCAAATATGAGTGAGAGGTCCAAGACCATTGTTCGCTCATCTCTTGCAATGGCCAAAAAGCTTGGGATCAAGACGCTTTCTGAAGGTGTTGAAACCCAGGAGCAGGTGAAGTTCCTAAAGGCTATCGGTTGCGGTAAGCTTCAGGGGGCTTATTTCGGCTTGCCAAAACCCTTAAATGAAATGCTTGAAAGCATTGAAAAGAAGGGCATTACCATAGAAGAGCGAAAGTGGCGAAATTATTATGAGACTGCAAGCTTCAATACAAGGGATACTGAGACAGCACTTCAGGTAGCGGAGTATGATGGAAAGCACTTCAAGACTCTGTTTATGAATGACGCCTACAGACAGCAGATAAGAGTTGCAGTTGATGATCTTGAATATATCGACAGCACTATCTATAATCCTGCTTCACCGCTTCTGGACAAGCATGAGCAGTTCCTTGAAAAAGCCATAAAAAGCAGGAATTATGAAAGTTTTTATTATACAGATAAGGGAAATTATTACTATCTTAAGGGCAAGGTTTTGGCAGAAAATGATGACCGTTATCTGTTCAAAACTACCATATCGAATATATCCTTGGACCAGAATATCAAGGAGAGAGACAGGCTGGATTACAGGCTAAGAGAGCTCAATAACCTCTTTGAAGTTGTTCTTTTGATCAATATAAGTACAAATAAGGCATCACCTCTTATTGGCGCTTACAGATATATGACAGGCAGCGCTAACGTTTATCAGGATTTCCATGAGATGGTGGCGTTGTTTGTACAGGAATGCGTATATCCCGATGAACGTGTTTCATTTATGGCGTTTATTGATACAAATACCATCAAGCAAAGGGGAGAAGAGAGTAAGAAGGGCTATATCGCAAGAAACTTCAGGCTTCGCCAAAAGGATGGCAGTTATAAGTGGAGAACGATCATACTTCTTATGGTGCCCGGAACCGATGGAAATGAATATCTGTTCACGATCAATACTTTATCCAGGGAGATGGGTGAGGCTCTTGATAATCTGACATACGGAGATGCAGGACATGACAGTCCTGAGCTTTCTGAGAAGGTTAAGGAATACGCATTAATCTGGGAAAATATAGTAGATAATTCTGCAACCATGCATTTCTGGAAGGATAAAGAGCGCAGATTTAGAGGTGTCAGCCAGTCATTTTTGGATTTTTATGAGATTGGCTCTCTTGATGAAATTATCGGTAAAACAGACGAGGAGATGCACTGGCATGTCAATGACGGACCCTATCAGGGCGATGAGCTTGATGTGATCGGAAAGGGCAAATTTGTCTTTAACGCCCGTGGACAGTGCATAGTTAACGGTGTCGTTCACAACATCATCTGTAATAAGATGCCCCTTTATGACAAGGGCGAAATAGTAGGTCTTGTGGGTAATTTTGCGGATATCGACCAGGAGCTTTACAGAGTTCAGAAGCTGGTTAATCCGTCCAAACTAGACAATCTGACCAGGCTTATGAACTTCAGGTCATATATGGATGTTATGTCTGACTATGCTATGCAGTTTAATGATGCAGGCAGGAACTATGGCGTAATTATCATCCATAACATGAACCATAAGAGGATTACTGCGGATTACGGTGAAAAGCAGGCCGGCAGAGTAGTCCGTGAAATAGGTGAAAAGATAATAGAATGTATCGGTCAGAGCGCAGCTGCTTCGAGAATTAAGGAAGCTTATTTTAGTGTGCTTACATACACTGATTCCAGAGAAAAACTTGAAGAACTGGCTGCAAAGCTAAAGAAAAGCATTGAGGGTATAAATGAGGTTAATGGTAAGAGCGTTACCATTAAGGTCTCAATGTCCATGAAACTCAGAACAGATGAGTGCGTAAAGGACGAGAATATCTACTATCAGGCCCTGAATGAGCTTGATGAAAAGGAATCCAGATAATCATCAGATCCTGAGCATGGAGGGGTGCTTATGAATCAGACCAGAGACGGAAAAAAAGATTTATTATGGCTGTTCCTTTTTCTTGTAGTGTTCATCAATGGATTTGAAGCCGGTGGATATCAGGCAAGCCTGTACAGTATTGGCCAAACCTATGATCTGTCCATAACAAATATGGGCCTTTTTGCTGCCGTAGAGCTTTTGGCAACTATGCTTGCACCGCTTATCCTTGGAAACTGGGCAGATAAATCAGATAAACTTAAATGTATTCTTATCCTGCAGGTGATACAGGCTGCTTTTGCCTGCGCTATTTTCATAAGTTCCATTCAGATGCTGTTCGTTGTGGGAATCTTTTTCCTTGGAATGACCACAAGTGCACTTCAGTTCATAGCTATCGCTGCTCTTGCGGAAAGCTATCCCTTAACAGGTAAAAAGAAGATAGGAATCATGACCTCCATGTATGCCCTTGGAGCCTTGGTTTCGCCACTTTTTGTGGATTTTTATCTGAAAAGAGGAATTAGCTGGAGGATGTTCTTCCTTACATTGTCCCTTGGAACGGTGATCACTCTGGTGGGAATTATGGCCAATCGAGACAGCACAGGAGAGGTAAAGGACCTTGCAGATGATGAAAAAGTGGGAGACGGAGAGTTTATTATCATAGGAGTTCTGCTGCTTTGCGTAGTTATGTGCATCTATGTGGGATTTGAGAATGGTTTTGCATTCTTCGTAGATACACTTTTTACTGATGTTTTGAAGTCATCCCTTGGAAAATATGCTTTATCGCTGTTCTGGGCGGTTATGATTCCGTCCCGCGTGCTGGTGGGCTATTTCTCCGCTCATGCTAAGAAAATACTCATTACTTCAGTAATAGCCATTCCCGTGATTACAGTGATCATAGCTCAGATGAACAGTGCAGCTGTAGTGCTGGCTCTTTGCATTCCTCTTGGTTTTGCCTGCGGAGCCATTTACCCCAGCGTTCTGACCACACTTCTGCAGTTCTCAGGAAAAAGAAAGGCCACCGCAACCGCGATGATAACTGTATCAACGGGTATAGGTGGCGTTGTGTTTACAGCACTTACAGGCATTCTGGCAGGAGCCATGGGAATTACCGGTGCAATGATGTGCCTTGCAGCGTTCTTCATTTTGTCAATAATAGCGGTATTATCCCTGCATACCCGCTGACTGTCTGATCATGTCCTCAACTACGATATCGTAGATTTCTCCAACGGTATTGCAGTATTCAAGGATCTTCCAGGGCTCATTTGTGTGGAAATGGATTTTAACGATCTCCTCGTCGCCTGCGGCGATAAGAGAGTTTCCTTCAAAATGTGTAGTGATATAATCTGCTATTTCATCCTCATCCAAGTCCTTATCACGTCTGTCGATAAGAAGCTGTGTGTCATAGCGATATGCAAACTGATCGTCTTCAGCATCAATACTCTGTACAGGTTCCATTTTATTTTTCCTCCTCTTTATGCATATTAAAATATTCAGCAAGCTGATTATACAATAATTCAATTGATGGTGAAACAGTGCTTCTGTGCCATGCCATGGATATGGGCAGATCCTTATTGAGTTTCAGGGTGTGAATTCCGGGATGATGTATTCCCTGATACCATCCATCCAAAACGGCCACGCCAAGTCCGTTCTCGATATTTGCAAAAACAGTTGATATGTTTGCAGCTGCAGTAAACTTAGGGACAAAACCGTAGGGACGGAATATGATCTCAATATCCTGACACAATTCACCGATTCTGGGATCATCCACCATATAGAATGTATATTCTGACAGATCTTTGGGAGATTTTACTGATTCAAATCCCGGAAGAAGCTCCGAATATACAATGATTCTGTCTATCGACGTGAACTTGTTTCGCACAAATTCCGTTCTGTTCTCAAGATAATCGTTGGTGGTGATAATGGCATCAAGTCGCTTATCCTCAAGGGAATGGGTGAGCTCCTTAAAACCAAGACATTCAAATATTATGTTGAAATCAGGGTCAATTTCGCGACATTTACGGACTACTTCAGGCAAAAAATATGAGACATTCCATCCGACATTGTAGCCAAGTCTTATGAGAGTAGTGCTATTGGACAGCATGCGTCTGATGTTGGTGAACTCTGCATAATATCTCTGGAAAAAATTGAAATATACTTTGCCGGGTTCTGAAAGCGCAATATTTCTGCTGTTTTCACGCACAAACAAAGTAGTCCCCAACTCCTGTTCAAGAGCGGAGATATAACGGCTTACTGCAGGCTGCGGAAGATATAGATTCTGTGCGGCCTTGGTGAAGCTTAGATATTTACCTGTTTCTAAAAAGCATTCTATCTGTTTATCATTCATAGACACTATAATACCAAAGAAAAAAGTGGCATGAAAGCCACTTTTTTCTTAAAGGTAGTCTATAGTAATGGTAGAAACTAGCGATTTAACTCAGTCGGAGTTTAAACTCCGGCGTGCAAAACTTCCAAGCGAGTCTTGATTCTTACACGAGGCTCTTAAGGATATATACGCCGTCGTGCATTGCATTAAGGTAGATATAGCCTCTGTCATCTACAACAACGTCTTCAGCAGTGCCAAGAGGCTTGTTGGGCATCTTCACATCAAAGCAAAGCTTCTCCGGATTCGGAGGTATGAAGTATGCAATTTCTTTCGGTACATAAGGATCGGAGATATCATAAACCCTAAGACCTGCATGGAAATAGCAGTCGTAGGCACGATCCTTGTTGTTTTCAATCCAGGGCTTGCCTGTCATGGGCTCATGCAGGTTGTGAGGGCCGAAGGATGTGGGGAAGTCATCTCCCAGCTGATTGAAGTTCTTGTAGGGGAAATCCTCGGGAACTTCAGGATAAGGAAGGATGGAGATAAGTACCGGGTCCTCCTTATTGCTTATATCAAACATCTCGATTCCGCAGAAGGAGTGAACTCCGAAGTGCTCATACTGCTCACGGCCGTATGTCCACTGACGCTCGCCTTCCTGCATGCCGATTGCGTAGTTGGTGCCAAGTACAGGCATGAATGTGTGGCAAAGTGCTCCGCCGAACTTGGTAGCAAACGGCGGTGTCATCTTGCATTCGCCAATTACCTGGGGCCATGCGGGGTTGGAGATATCAAGAATCTTGAATCCGCCGCCGGCACAGCTAAGGTAAGCTGTTTTTTCATCATCGCCCACATAAGGGAAATGAACAAAGCCGGGATATGTGTTGTAGCCCTGCCATCCGTTCCATTCCTTCTTACGTGTCTTTTCGGTCTGATTTCCGAAGAACTGTCCGGGATTCCACCAGCGACCTACTTCTGTAGGATTTGTGGGATCGGAGATATCTACTATTCTATAGATAAAGTCCTTAAATCCAACTGCAGTAGCGGATAAGTGCATGTATTTTCCGCCGTTATATGTAAAACGGTGAACACCTGAACCGGGAGTTCCTTCGGGCTCTCCTGTTGACCAGAACGAGAGCTTTTTGGGGTGTTCGGGGTCTTCTTTTAAAGAGAAGATATGAACTCCGCCGGGGGCGGGAGTGAAGTTCTCAGGAGCAGGTCCATGCAGGAATTCAAGACAGTTTCCGTTCGAAACTATCATAAGATCATCTGCAATCTGGATCTTGGGAGTAGACATATATGTATATTTCTCAGGATCCATAACAGGCATGTACTGTACATGTCTGGGATTGGAAGGATCTGTTACGTCAAGAATCTCAACGCCGTTTCCGTAAAAGCATCCTCCATATAAATAGTATTTTCCGTCAGCTGTCTTATAAAGCTGTGACTGGAATAAGTAATGGTTGTCGCAGTCGTGATGTGACAGGACTTCCATGTTCTTTATATAACCCTCGTTACCGGGACTCTTTGCGTAGAATTTATCGCTCATTTTGTAACCTCCTTCAAAATACGCCGATACGCTTACTAAAAGAATAGTCTGTATAAGAGAAAAAAGTCTAATGCCAAAATTGATATCAAAACATTCAAATTTTGGTATTTTTTTTGTGGCGATTTCTGTGGCTATAATTCTCCTTGTCAAAAACAACATTGACCAGGAGGTTTATCTTATGGCGTATGAATTCAACTTGCTTAGAAGTCTTATCTATGTAGGACTTGCAAAAGAAGAGTACAGAGCGAAACTCGAGAACTGGCTCTATAAATATCACGTTCCCGAAAGTATCAGTAAATTTTCCCCATATGTAACAAAATATGCTTTTTATCAGGCATATCCCACTCCCCCGGAGGGCGACAGATTCGGAGCAAGGAAAATGCAGCTCACTGAGCATTACTGGCTCGTAAACGAACATCTTCCGGAGATGGCAAACAACATATTCCAGGAATACATGCCAATGGATGTACTTAGATGGCAGGGATGCATTCCTGATGTAGATTCCGCAACCGTACATAATAATGCAGAATCCGGTGATGCCGGAAGAGCAGTAGGCGGCGGTGATTTCCCTCCCTTCATCTTTGCTTTTGTTCCGATCAACTGGGAAGAAGATTTTAAAGGAAAAGAAAGAACACCTGAGGATGGTCCCAATTTCCGCTGGCAGTTCCTTATTCAGTATCCCGAAGGATGCTCAAAGGAAGAGGGAGAGAGATGGTTCCATGAGGAACTGGTTCCATTCTTTACAGGAAGCGTGAGAGTAAACAGACTTGTCAGCAGCAAGGTTTCAGTTAATTACGGTGCACCTTCCGCACAGTTCGACAGAGTAGTTGAAGTATGGTTCGAAGGTCCCGAAGAGTGGTACGAGCTTTGCGTAAACTTAGCAAAGGAAAAGCTGAAGAAACCCGAGTGGGCACAGCAGGACGAATTCCCGTTCCTTAAGCCCCAGCACAACATCGCTTCAGTATTCCTTGGAGACAGATGTACTTCCGATAACCTCTCTCAGTATCGCGGCTTTATCTCTATGAGATAAGTGATTTTGAGAGTTAACAGATAGAATGAGGCTTTTATGAGATTTATTGAAGATGCCTTAAAAATGGGAAAAACCAATTTCATACTGATTGGCGAAGCGGGCTGTGGAAAAAGTGAAATTGCATTGAACCTTGCAAAGTTTTTTGCAGACACCGGCGATAAGGAAGTCCACTTATTTGATATGGACATGACAAAACCGCTTTTCAGATCAAGAGACATGTTGGATAGCCAGGAACTGGCGGGAATCAATTTCCACTTTGAAGAGCAGTTCTACGACGCACCCACAGTTGCAGGTGGCGTAAGAGCACTTCTGCATGACCACGACAGCATAGTTGTAATGGATGTTGGTGGTGACGACATAGGCGCAAGATCAATTGGCGGTTTCATGATGGGAATCGATAAATCCGAGCTTTGCGTAATGTACGTCCTTAACTATTATCGCCCCTTCTGCCAGGACATAGATCATATAGATCAGTTTCTCTCAGAGATATTGGCGGTTTCAAGACTTACATTGGATGATATCCACTTCGTGGATAATCCAAACGCAGGAATTACAACTACCTTGGAAGAGGTTGTATCAGGATCAGAGAAAATGCATGAACTCATTTCCCAGTATCGTCCTATCGAAATGACTTGTATTGGAGAGGGTGTCGCCGGTGAATTTTCAAAAAAGACGGAACAGGCAAATTTACGTTCTATCATGCCTATTCATCTCTATCTCACATATGAGTGGTTAAAGAACTAATTTGAATGATTTCAGATTGGAATTGTTAGATAAACAGCCAAATAGGAGGTTTCAAAATGGCAAAATTTAAGATTAATGTTGTTGCCGAGCGCTGTAAGAGCTGTGGCTACTGCATCAAGTACTGTCCTAAAAATGTACTTGAGGTAGGCAACGACGTAAATGCCAAAGGCTATGAATATGTTGTGGCTGCCAGACAGGAAGACTGTGTGGGCTGCCTTACCTGCGGCAGAATGTGCCCCGATGGAGCAATTGAGATTTATAAGGAGGGCGAGTAAAAATGGCAAGAACATTTATGAAGGGCAGCGAAGCTGTTGCTGAAGCTGCTGTTAGAGCAGGATGCCGCTTTTTCGCAGGTTATCCTATTACCCCTCAGAACGAAGTACCTGAGTATTTTTCCAGACGTCTCCCTGAGGTAGGCGGAAATTTCGTACAGGGTGAGTCTGAGGTTGCATCCATCAACATGGTATATGGTGCTGCATCAGCCGGTGTCAGAGCTATGACATCATCAAGCAGTCCCGGAATCGCGCTTAAGAGCGAGGGAATTTCATATTGTGCATCCGCGCGTATTCCCATGGTGTATGCCAACTTCGCAAGAGGAGGCCCGGGTGTAGGGTCAATCCAGCCTGCTCAGATGGATTACTTTGAAGCAACAAAGGCTGCAGGAAACGGCGGCTTTCAGATGATCGTTCTTGCTCCTTCAACAGTTCAGGAAGCTGTAGACCTTACAGTAAAGGCCTTTGAGCTTGCTGACAGAGACAGAAATCCCGTTCATCTTCTGGCTGACGGTGTTATCGCAACAATGATGGAGCCTGTAGAGCTTCCCGAGATGATGTCAGAGGAAAAAGTAGCTGAGATAAAAGAGAGTAAGAGAAATTGGGCCCTTGTAGGTCATCCCCTTGATTATAAAAACCGTTCATGGATCCAGCCCGGACAGTGGCAGACAACAAAGATGCAGGAGTGCAACGAAGAAGCTGCAGCTATGTACGAGTCATGGAAAGCCAATGACGTAATGGTTGAAGAGTATAAGGTTGAGGATGCTGAGATCATCATGACAGCATATGGAATATCAGGAAGAATCGCTAAGTCTTCTGTAGATATCCTAAGAAATAAGGGTATTAAGGTTGGATTGATCAGACCTATAACTCTCAATCCTTTCCCGGTTGAAAGCTTCGAGAAGCTTGATTATTCAAAGGTAAAGGCAATTCTTGATATTGAGATGTCTATCCCGGCTCAGTATGCATCAGATGTTGAGGCAGTTGTAAGAAAACGTTGCCCTGTAGAAAAGTGCCTGTGCTCAGGCGGTAATGTAATGTCAAGAGAGGCCGTGCTTGAGGCTGTAATGAAGATAGCAGGACAGGAGGCTTAACATGGCGGAATTATTATACAGCAGAACAAAAACAATTCAGGAAGATAAGGTATCCGGATTTTGTCCCGGATGCATGCATTCCACAGTTATGAAACTCATCGGCGAAGTAATTGATGAGATGGGTATTATCGATAAAACAGCTGCAGTTCTGGGAATAGGCTGCTGTGGTCTTCAGATGGATTACATGGCTTATGACAACACAACAGCACCCCACGGAAGAGCTTGCGCCGTAGCTACAGGACTTAAGAGAGCTAACCCCGACACCATCTACTATACATACCAGGGTGACGGAGATCTTGCATCAATCGGTCTTGCTGAGACCGTATCAGCAGCTAACAGAGGAGAGAACTTCACTGTTATTTTCGTAAACAACGGTATTTACGGAATGACAGGCGGACAGCTTGCTCCCACAACTCTGTTCGGAATGAAGGCTTCAACAGCCCCTAAGGGCAGAATTGCAGAGGAACATGGCTATCCCATGCACGTATGCGAGCTTCTGGATAAGCTTACTGCTCCTCAGTATCTGGTAAGAACCAGCTGTAACAATCCCGGAAATATCATAAAGACCAAGCAGGCTATTAAGAAGGCCTTTGAATATCAGATTGAAGGCAAGGGATTTTCACTTGTAGAGATAGTTACAAGCTGCCCAACAAACTGGGGACTTGATTCACTTAAGGCTCTTGATTTCCTCGAGGAAAACATGCTGAAAGAATACCCTCTCGGTGTTATCAGGGATAAAGGCTGAGGAAGGAGAACAAATGGAAACAAATTTATGCGTAGCCGGATTCGGCGGACAGGGCGTTATGACCCTTGGAAAATTTCTTGCTTCTGCAACATGTGATTCTACAGATAAGAATGTAACATTCTTTCCTTCTTACGGTGCGGAGCAGCGTGGTGGTACAGCTAACTGCTATGTAGTTATTTCAGATGAAATGATCGGTGCACCCCTTGGGGATGTAATGGATGATCTTATTGTTATGAACGGCCCATCACTTAAGAAGTTTATCGGAACTCTTAAGCCCGGCGGAAGACTTTTCATCAACAGTTCAATCGTAAAGGACAAAATTGACAGAACTGACGTTGAGATTGTTGAGGCACCTGTAACAGAACTTGCTCTTGAAATGGGTAATTCAAAGGTTCTGAACGTAATAATGCTCGGTGTCTATGTAGGATATACGGAAGTTGTTGCTCCGGAAATCGTCTGGGGAACAGTAGAACATAAGCTTGGCAGTAAGCCAAAGCTTCTTCCTCTCAACAAAGCTGCTTTTGATAAGGGCCTTGAGATTGGAAGAGCCGCAAGAAAGTAAGAAAGAACGCATCTGCATTATTGATACAGATGAGATAACAGAAAGGATTAACAATGGTTTTTCATAATTTTGACGAACTTATAGCCAAGGTTAAGGGGGCTCCCGAGAAAAAGATCATGGCAGTTGCATGTGCAAACGATGACCATACTCTTGAAGCTGTGGTTAATGCACGCCGCGAGGGTATCATCGAGCCTCTTCTTGTGGGCGATAAGAAGATAATTCTTGAGATACTAGCCAGACTTCAGGAGAAAATCCCTGAGGAAAATATCTTTGATGTACCTGAAGAAGATCTTCAGAAGGCATGCGAAACAGCAGTTAAGCTTGTCCGTGAGGGAAGAGCCAATTTCCTGATGAAGGGCAAAGTGGATACAAAGATCATCCTCAAGGAGGTTGTTAATAAGGAATATGGTCTTGGAACAGGTAAGCTTATGAGCCATTTCACCATGTTCCAGATTCCTTCATATCACAAGTTGATTCTCCCCGTAGATGGCGGAATGGTAACATATCCGGATCTTGAGCAGAAGAAACAGATCATCGAGAACACAGTAGAAACACTGCGCTCTATGGGCTATGAGTGCCCTAAGGTTGGTGTTCTTGCCTGTGTCGAGAAAGTAAATCCTAAGATGCCTGAATCCGTAGAAGCTGCTCAGCTTCAGGAGATGAATGAAAAAGGCGAGATCAGGAACTGCATCGTTGAAGGTCCTATCCAGTATGACTGTGTAATGAGAAAAGACCTTGCAGAGTTCAAGGGGCTTGAGTCTAAGATCGCCGGAGATCCTGATGTTCTTATTGCTCCCAATATTCATGCAGGGAACATCATGGGTAAGATGTACGCCATCAGCTGCGGCGGTAAGATGGCTGGCTTCATTGTAGGCGCCAAGTGCCCTATTGTAATGGTTTCAAGAGGATCCACAGCAGAGGAAAAGTACCTTTCTATCGTGGTATCCGCTGCAGCAGCGCAGTAAGGAGAAGTATATGACAAATGAGAAAATTCTGGTGATAAATCCCGGATCAACCTCAACCAAGATAGCTGTTTATCAGGCTGATGAACAGCAGTGGATAGAGAGTATCAGTCACAGCCTTGAAGAATTAAAGGCTTACACCACTATCTATGACCAGCTTGAAATGAGAAAGAGTCTGATAGAAACATGCCTTACAGCTCACGGTGATGAGCTTTCATCCTTCGCCGCAATCGTAGGCCGTGGAGGAGCGCTTCCTCCGGTAAAAACCGGTGCCTATGAAGTAAATGATCGAATGGTTGATACCCTTAGATTTCATCCTGTAGATCAGCATGCAAGCAATCTTGGTGCAGGAATAGCCTATGAGCTTGCTAAGCAGATCGGCGTAAAGGCTTATATCTATGATGCGATCACTGTTGATGAGATGACTGAGGTCAACAAAATCACAGGACTTAAGGGTGTTCGTGTTCCTGCAAAGGGTCACAACCTTAACACCCGTGCAGCGGCGCTTAAGCTCTGTGCGGATAAAGGCATTGATTACAACAAAGTAAATATAATCGTTGCTCACCTTGGAGGCGGAATTACAGTTAATCTCCACTCCAATGGCCAGATCATCGACTTTTTCAATGATGAGATTGGCACCTTTGCACCTGAGAGAGCAGGCGGACTTCCCACATATGCTCTTGTAGATATGTGCTACAGCGGCAACTACACCAAAGAAGAGATGATGAAGAATCTTCAGAGAAAAGGCGGCATGATCTCATATTTTGGCACTGCTGATATGCGCGAAGTAGAAAAAATGGTCGGCGAAGGCAATAAGGAAGCTGAGTTGGTATTTGAGGCAATGGCCCTTAATACTGCCAAGACTATCGCAAGAATTGCTCCTTCCGTAGACGGAAAGGTTGACTATATCGTCCTTACAGGAGGACTTGCATATTCTGATATCTTTGTTAACTCCATCAAGAAGCACGCAGGCTTTATCGGCCCTATCGAAATAATTCCCGGAGAAAACGAGATGAAAGCTCTTGCCGAAGGAACACTTAGAGTTCTTAGAGGTGAGGAAAAAGCAAGGATTTACGAATAAGGAGTAACCCGTAGAAAACTACGGAAGACATTGATATGAAACATATAAACAGATGGCTTTATGCTGTTGCCGGAGTCGCAATTTTACTGTTTGCCGGACTTATCTATGCCTGGAGCGTTTTATCAAGTCCTATAGCCGCTGAGTTTTCAGAATGGAGCAAGGGATCACTTTCTCTTACTTTCACTCTTGCCATGAGCTTCTTTTGTCTTGGAGGACTTGTGGCTGGCTTGCTGGCTGGAAAGGTCAAAGAAAGAATTCTATTCATTATTTCAGCGATTTTACTTCTCGCAGGATTTGTACTGGTAAGTACCATTCAGAGCATTGGGCTTTTATACCTTGGATTTGGAGTTCTGGCAGGACTTGGCGCGGGTTTTTCATACAACACGGTTATGGGAAGTGTGACTAAATGGTTCCCGGATAAAAAAGGTCTGATTTCAGGAGTCCTCCTTATGGGATTTGGAATAGGAGCATTTATTGTAGGCAAAATCTATGCTGCAATGCTTGCCACCTATGACTGGAGAGTTCTGTTCAGAATGCTTGGAATCGCAGTATTTATCGTGATTTTCATTGACGGAATGATCGTAAGAAAGCCTTCAGCAGAAGAGGCAAAGGCTTATTCAAAATCAGAAAGCAGTGCGATATCAAAAAAAGGCGATGACTACACCACCAAAGAGATGATTACGAAGGTCTCATTTTGGCTCTACTTTATCTGGGCAGTTCTCATGAGTGCAGCAGCACTGGCGCTTATAGCACAGGCCAGCGGCATTGTAAATGAGAGTTCAGCGGGCCTAACAGCGGGAACAATAGCAACTATAGTAGGACTCATTTCTGTTTTCAACGGAATCGGAAGAGTCATTTTCGGAGGTCTGTATGACAGGCTTGGACAGAAGAAGACCATGCTTATCAACAATGGGCTGTATCTGGTTTCGGTCCTTATTACAATGGCAGGACTTAATGCAAATAGTCTCCCTCTTGTGGTTGCAGGATTTGTTTTCTTCGGTCTTTCCTACGGCGGAGTAACTCCAACAAATTCAGCGTTTATCATGGATTTCTTTGGTGTAAAGAATTACCCTGTGAACTTTTCCATTATTAACCTGAATCTGCTTCTGGCATCTTTTGGAGGAACTCTTGCAGGGGCAATCTACGATAAACAAGGCTCTTACATGAGCATTTTTGTGATAATGATCGCTGCTATTGCGGTGGCTACAGTATGTACGCTCCTTATCAAAAGACCGGCGAATAGCAACTAATACGTAAAGACGAATTAAACCTTAAAAATCTATGGATAATGAAAAATTTTTCAGATGGAACATCATAACCAATATATGTATGGCGTTGTCCATCAACACCGCTGCAGTGGTTCTTGCAGGCGGTGATACGCTCCGGGGCTGGGTAAAAGGATGCTGCTGCGCTTTCACAATAAATACAGTAGCTGCAATTATCATTCCTGTGGGGATAATCGGTAAATGGTTTGCAGAAGATATCTGTAAACAAAGGCAGGGAACATTTTGGGAGATGCTGACCAGGAATTTCATCATAAATGCAATTTATGTGACCATCGTCAGCTTTTCTATGGCGATCATCAATGTGGGGATAGGGAATAACCTTATAAATGCGTGGTGGTCCACATATCCGATTCTGCATGTAATAGGACTTATCACAAGTATAGTGATTGAGAAACCGGTTCACTACCTGGTTTATAGAAAACATGCAACAAAATAAAATGCGACCGCAAGGCGGTTTATATATGCATTAAATAACAAAAAGCTTTTATAAGTAGGAGGTTTCAATGAAAATTTTAGGACTGTCCTGTGGGACAAAAAACGGTAACAATGATACAATGTGCCGCGTTGCCCTTGAGGCTGCAAAGGAGATGGGGGCTGAGATCGAGTTCATCCATGTTTTTGACTGGGATATTAAGTACTGCTCTGGTTGCGTTGCATGCTCCAGAGGACTTGTAATGGGTAAGGGTATGATCTGTTCTCAGAAGGACGATTATGCTGCACTTTTTGATAAGATGGCTGAGGCTGACGGTGTTCTCATCGTAGATCCTATCTATGAGTCAGGCGGATCAGGACTCTTCCATGTACTTTGTGACAGAATGGGTCCCGGACATGATATCGGAATGCTCTATATGGCTGACGGAAAGCTTAAGGAGCAGGGACTTCCCGGACTTGATCCCAAGTATCTTAAGAAAAAGGCTATTTCATTCGTCGGTATCGGTGGTTCAGACTGGGCATGCCGCGTAGAGACAGATCACGCTATGCTCGCAATGAGTCCCGCATGGACTGTAATTGATAACGATTACTTCTCATGGTCAAAGGACGTTATCATGCAGGATGACAAGATTGAGCGCATGAAGCAGATCGGTCGCAACCTTGTAGAAGCTGCCGGTGATATTGAGCACGCTAAGTGGATGGGAAAGCCCGGCGCATGCCCTCACTGTAATGGTAACAACTTCTATATTCATCCCGGCACAACAGACTGTGAGTGTGAGCTCTGCGGACTTCACGGAACTCTTGAAATCGTAGACGGTGCATTCAAGTTCAAGTTCGATCCCGCTGATGAGGCTAAGGCACACGACACAATTTCAGGTAAAAAGATGCACGGCGATGATATTTTCCAGAACGAAGGCAGACTTATGAATCTGTTTAAGGATCCTGAATTCAAGGCACGTAAAGCACACTATACAGCAGTATGTGAGCCTACACCATCACCGTCTAAGGCTTGATATAAAGGGAGGAGAAAAATGGGTAAACCTAGTTTAAAATTCTTTATTGTATTTAATCTGGTTATGAATATTCCGCTTGCTACTGCAATGTCAATTGGGGGAATGGTATTTTCAGGAAATGCGGACAAGATGTTCACAACACCTTCGCTTGCGATAAACATTCTGGTGGGATTTGTTCTTGCATGCGTAGTTAATGCTCTTGTACCGGTTCCGCTTATCGCAATGGGATTTCCCAAGCTTTTTAAGGTTGATCCTGAGAGTGTACCCGGCAGATTCCTTGGTAATGTACCTGTAGTAGTTATCTTTGTCGTGATAATCGGACTGGTAATGAACCTGCTCAATGTTCAGGTATTTGCAGGAGCTCCGTTTCCGGCATTTATCTTTGCATTTATTGGTACATTTATTCCCATGTACATTCTGTGCTATGTAATTGCGATGATCTTCATTCCGATAGCTCAGGGAGCAGCTGCAAAGGCTGATAGATAAAAGAAATCCATAAAAATTTTTTAAAGCTGAAAACGACGTTATTATCGTTATTTTCAGCTTTTTTGTATGATATTGTAATTTTTTTTCATATTTATTTAATAGGAAAAAAGCTGCGTAAATGCTATCATTTACTATATAGTGCTTGTATTATGGGCAAGTATCTTTTCATGAGGGGAAAAGAGTGAAGATAAGCATTTCGCATAAAATAGATAAAAACAGAATATTGCGCGATGCACTTGTGCTGTCCGGAATTGCGGCCAACGTATTACTGGGCTTTATTATGAGCAGCCTTAAACTGCCACTTTATCTTGATACGACGGGGACCATTTATGTCACTCTGATAGCAGGTCCTTTCTTTGGCATTTTAACAGCGGTTGTGACTAACACTGTTTCTATGTTGTTTAGTCCGACAAACATGTATTTTTCTGTTATAAATGCTCTTATAGCTATTCATACCTCAGTTTTCTCAAGAAAACACTCCTTTAGAAAAGTTAAAGATGTATTTGGTTATATCCTGATGTTAGCGATGATATCGGGCATACTTAGTGTCATTATCCGTAGATTTATCGGGGTGGATACGCAGGGCTCTGTGGTTGACAACGCAGCTATTGAGTTTGCTGCAGCAACGGGATTTCCATATTTGCCGGCAGCTATGATGCTTGATGTTTTGGTTAATGTCTTTGATAAAGGTATTTCCCTTGGATTGGCAGTTTTGGTTATTCGTATTCTTCCGGATGATATTTCTACCAGAATCGCGAACAGTATTGTAAAGCAGCGCGTAATGACTGAAGAGGAAGAAAACAGGATATATAGGTGGAAGGCTGATTCAAAGGGGTCCGTACGATGGAGGGAGAGCAGTAAGCTGCTTCTGACTTCATTTGTACTGGTAATTGCTATGGCCTGGATTGGGCTTACCCTGTATTTTAACAGTGCTAAAAATGACAGAATAGAGGCCGCCAGCAACGCCTGCAGGTTTGCTGCAGAGATAGTCGATCCCGACATGATTGATACATATATGATGGAGGGTGAAAATGCCCCCGGCTATCTGGAAACAAAGGAAATGCTTTACAAGATACGTAATAATTCACTGGGCGTTGATTATCTGTATCTGATAAAAGTAGAGGAGGATGGCTGCTACATTATTTTTGATCTGGATACGGAAACGGAGTATGGCTATGACATAGGGACAAAGCTTCCTTATAAAGATGCCTTCTTGCCATATAAAGATGACATTCTGGCCGGAGAACAAATCAAGCCTATTGAAGCAAGAGATGAGGAGAGTTGGCTTCTTACTATTGGCTATCCCCTTAAGAATGATGATGGGAAAATGGTCTGCTATATTATCTGCGATGTTTCTCTTGAGTACATGGCGGATTATATGATCGACTTTATCATGAAGATTCTGCTGATAATGGCTGGACTATTTATTCTTATTGTTGCCTTTGAACTTTGGACCACCAGTATTTACACCACATATCCTCTCAGTGCAATGACATCCTGCGTGGAGGAGTTTGCTGAAGCAGGCGACGATCAGGTGAGCCTTGATAATAATGTGCGAAGAATCAGATCTCTTAACATTCATACAGGGGATGAGATAGAGAAACTGTATAAGACCATTTGCGACCTGACGTTAAATCAGGCCGAGCAGATGAGAAGCATAAGACATCTGTCTGAGTCCACCATGCAGATGCAGGACGGACTTATCATAACAATGGCAGATATGGTCGAGAGTCGTGACTCCGATACCGGTGCCCACGTCCAGAAGACCGCAGCTTATGTAAAGATTATTGTTGAAGGCTTAAAAAGAAAGGGCTATTACGCAGAGAAGATCACACCCAAGTTTATCTCTGATATAGTCAGATCTGCGCCTTTGCATGATGTGGGAAAAATTAATATCTCCGATAAGATTCTGAATAAGCCCGGCAAGCTTACTGATGAGGAGTATGAGATCATGAAAACTCATACTACAGCCGGTAAAGAGATAATAGAGAAGGCAATCAGTACCGTTAAGGGCGGAAGTTATCTGAAAGAAGCCCGAAATATGGCTGCATATCACCATGAGAGATGGGATGGTAAGGGATATCCTGAGGGACTTCACGGTGAGGTTATACCGCTTTCAGCCAGAATCATGGCTGTTGCTGATGTTTTTGATGCCCTTGCATCGCCGAGAGTATATAAGCCGGCATTCCCGCTTGAAAAAGCTATTGAGATCATACAGGAAGGCGCGGGAACACAGTTTGACGCTAAATGCGTGGAAGTATTTGTAGAATCGATTTCTGAAGTAAAGGTTATTCTGAAGAAATATGATCGTATGTAATTTGGAGGTTGCATGTCATTGAAGTATTTTAAATTTAAAAACTTCATAAGTACAGTTGCAATCCTGTCCGTTTTATCTTTTTTATGTCAGCCTCAGAGTGTCGCTGCGGCTGAAGAAGATGATGGAGAAAAGGCAGGTGGCGGTTATGCCATTTCCGGCCAGATATCCCAGGAGGGATATACGGCTGAGATTTATGATGCCTCAAATGGACTTATCACTTCGGATGCCAATTATATATTGGGAGCCAGCGACGGATATATCTGGATTGGTGGCTACAGTGGAATTATGAGATATGACGGCTCTGAGTTTGAAAGACTTGAGACCTCGGAAGGTCTTACCAGTGGACGTGGTATTTTTGAGGACAGTAAGGGCAGAATCTGGGTTGGAACCAATGATAACGGTGTTGTTGTGATTGATGGTGAGACAAGAACTCACTATACCTACAAAGAAGGTATGCCTTCATCTTCAATCAGATTTTTTGAAGAGGATAATGAGGGTAATGTTTTCATAGGAACTACCGCAGGAGTGGCTTATGTGGACCCGGAGGGACAGCTCAATATCATTGATGATGAGAGAATCAATGAAGAACGCGTTCTTAAGCTTGATGCCGATTCCAATGGTCGGATATATGGACAGACCAAGAATGGTAAGGTTTTTGCGATAGAGAATTGTAAAATAACAGATGTTTTTACAAGTGATGAGCTGGGAATGGAGCCCATAACCACCATATTGGCTGATCCTCACAGCCCCGGATATATCTACTTCGGTACAGAGAGTAAGTACTTATACTATGGAGCCTTTGGTGATAAGGGACCAATGATGGTGAAGATAGTGGTTGCCCCCATTGATAACACTCATTGGCTCAGCTACGACTGTGACAGAGTCTGGGTATCATCAACAAGCCGCTTAGGATATCTAGATGATAAGGCGAAATTTCATGCACTTGTAAATCTGCCTATGAACAGCTCCATAGAAATGACTACCTCTGATTATCAGGGTAATATATGGGTAGCTTCGTCAGCCCAGGGTGCCATGAAGATTGTGGCCAATAATTTCCTTGATCTTTCTGAGATTTCAGGCATGGAGAAAAATGTAGCAAACGCCACCTGCAGACATTTGGGAAGGCTATATATAGGAACGGATAACGGTCTTTATGTACTGAATAATGATTTTACACCTCTATATGATGCTCTGACTGACTATATGACAGGAACCCGTATCAGAGCAGTCATGGAGGACAGTAAGAAAAATCTCTGGGTTGCCGGTTACAGCAATGAAAAGGGACTGGTATGCTTTGATGCTGACGGCAGGATAACAGCTTATACCACCAGAGAGGGTATGCCCCATAATCAGATAAGATGCATTACTGAAGCTATGGATGGAAGCCTTGTCGTAGGAACAAATGGCGGAGTAGCAGTCCTTAAGAACGGTAAGGTAGTTAAGACCTATGGTCAGGAGGAAGGTCTTAAAAATACTGTTATTTTAGCAATTATTGTGGAAAATGGCGGCAAGATTTTTGCGGCTACTGATGGTGATGGAATATATGTAATAGACGGTGATGCTGTTACGAAAATTGGTCGTGAAGATGGATTAACCAGTGACGTAATAATGAAGATGGTTAAGGACGACAAAAGTGAAGTAATCTGGCTTGTGACCTCTAACTCAATCCAATATATGAAGGAAGGGGTTATGCATGCCGTCACCTCTTTCCCTTATAACAACAACTATGATATTTATTTTGATAACAATGATTCTGCCTGGATAATGTCTTCCTGCGGAATATATAAGGTGGATGTGAAGGAGCTTCTTGATGATGATGTCAAAAACTACAGACTTTATACCATAGCAAATGGCCTGCCCTATGCGATAACAGCCAATTCTACCGGAACTTTGGACAGTGAAGGTAATCTTTATATTCCCGGCAGATATGGTGTGATAAAGGTTAACATCGACAGGTATTATGAAGAAAGTGCTGATATAAAGGTTGCTGTGAACTCTGTATATAACGGTGATACCAAGATTCTTCCGGATGAAAATGGCAGATATGTAATACCGCCATCCGATGAACGTATCAGAATTCATACGGCTGTGATGGACTATACTACGTTGAATCCTACTGTCAGACTGTTTTTTGAAGGCCGTGAGGAGTCAGGAATCACATTGAAAAGAAGTGAGCTTACGCCTCTTGAATATACCGGTTTGTCCTATGGTGATTATCCTCTTCACATTCAGGTACTTGGAAGTAATAATGAGGACGTCATCATTGACGAAGTTTTTGAAATAATTAAAAAGCCAAGACTTAGAGAACTTTTACTGTTCAGGTTGTTTATGGCCCTGATTCTGGCGATTGTTACCGGTTTTGCAGTATACAGGATAATGAAGGTTACGGTCATCACAAGGCAGTATGATGAAATCAAAAAGGCCAGAGATGAGGCCCAGAGAGCTAATACCGCCAAAACAAGGTTCCTTGCCAATATTTCTCATGAGATCAGAACGCCCATTAACACCATAATGGGTATGGATGAGATGATCATGAGAGAGGATCCGACGGATGTGCCCAAAAGTTATTTCATGTCCATGATGAACTATGCTTTTGATATACGAAATGCATCGGAATCTTTGCTTGGACTTATCAATAATCTTCTTGATATGTCTAAGATAGAATCCGGCAAAATGCACGCTGTAGAGATAGAATATGATGTTCAGGATATGCTGAGGTCAATTGTATCCATGGTCAGAGTAAGAAGTACCCAGAAAGAGCTGACCTTTGATGTCGTGGTGGACGAGATGCTGCCCAAGAAACTTTATGGCGATTCGGAAAAGATAAAGCAGATAGTCATTAATCTTTTGACTAATGCAGTAAAGTACACGAATTATGGCGGCTTTGTCCTTAATGTAACAATGCTCAGAAGAGAAGATGATACTTGCAAGGTGGCCTTTTCCGTAAAAGATACCGGTATGGGTATCAAGGAAGAGGATATGCCCAGGATTTTTACTGCTTACGAGAGACTTGATGAAGAGAAAAACAGTGGAATACAGGGAACAGGTCTGGGACTTGATATATCAAGACGTTTTGCTGAGCTTATGCACGGAACTCTCACCTGCGAAAGTGTATACGGTGAGGGATCTGAATTTACGCTGACTGTAGACCAGAAGATAGTAGATGAAACACCTCTCGGAAACTTCGTAGAGCATGAAGAACATGCGGTGGATGGACCGTATGTGCCTAAGTTCGTTGCGCCGGATGCGGATATTCTTGTGGTGGATGATAATCCCATGAACCTGAACGTCATCCAGAGACTTCTTAAGGCGACAAAGGTGTTTGTAACCACGGCTTCCAGCGGTGAGGAATGTCTTGATAAGATTGCTGAAAACAAGTTTAACGTAGTATTTCTTGACCACATGATGCCGGGAATGGACGGCGTTGAGACTCTGGCAAGGATCAGGGAGAGATATAAGGATCTGCCTGTTTATGCACTTACCGCCAATGCAGCTCTCGGAGAGAAGTATTATACGGACAAAGGCTTTAACGGTTATCTGGCAAAGCCTGTGGACAGTAAGGCTTTGGAAGAGACCATCATGCGTCATCTTCCCGAGGAGATCATGCAGAAGGCAGAAGCGGCAGATGCTGTAGAAGACCTTAAGGAACTTCCTGAGAATATGCTTTGGATCAATGATGTTCCTGAGATTTCCGTTGATGAAGGTATTAAGAATTCCGGCGGTATTTCAAGCTTTATTTTCTCGCTGCAGCTTTTCCTGGAGACCATTGACACCAATGCTAAGGTTATTCAGGATGCCTACGACAGCGGCAATATAAGGCTTTATACCATCAAGGTTCATGCTCTTAAGAGTTCTGCAAGAATTATCGGTGCCGGAGATTTGGCTAAGCTGGCTGCAAGTCTCGAGGATGCAGGTAATCACGAAGATGTGGAGTTTATCGATGCCAATACCGATAAATTCATGGCTGATTACATGTCATTTAAGGAGAAGCTGTCAAAGCTTACTACCGGAAATGACCAGGATGACAACAGGGAAGCAATACCTGAGGAAGAGCTGAGAGATGCTTATGATGCTCTGGCTGACGTCGTTCCGCAGATGGACTATGATGCTGTTGAGATGATTATTGGGCAGCTTAAGCAGTATAAGCTGTCACCTGAGGATGAAAAGAAGATAACTGAACTTGAAAAGCTCCTCAGGACCTTTGACTGGGATGCTATGGAAGAACTACTTTCCTTATAATAGTTGATTTTTTATCTAGAATTTAGAGAGGGATGAAACGATGGCTGCAAACAAGATGATAGTTATCGGAGAAAAGGAATCTTTTATTGTCCGGGTGCTGATTCAAAAAGCGCAGGGAGCAGGCTGCGATACGGAATTTGCGCACCTCAGTGTGGATGGCATTAACGCCAAGATACAGGATGTGTCGCTTATAACGCTGTATCTGGATGACAATACGATGCCCCAGGAAGATGTCCTTCATTATCTGACGGATATCATGGATGAGAGAAATCTTCAGATGATACTTATAGGTGAGCAGATAGATATTGAGCAGATTCGAAAGCACCTGCCTGAAGAGCTTATCTATGAGACCTTCTGCAGACCTGTGGATAATGAGAATTTTGCAAGGACAGTGGCGGATTATTTTACGAAGGTAGCCTCCGGAGAATTCAAAAAGAGCATCCTTATAGTGGATGATGATCCTCAGTATCTGACACTTGTTAGGGAATGGCTTAAGGGAACTTATAAAGTATCTATGGCTAATTCCGGCCTCAGAGCTATTAAGTGGCTTGGCAAAAACAAAGTGGATCTCATTTTGCTTGATCATGAGATGCCTGTTACCAGTGGACCACAGGTTCTTGAGATGCTTCGAAGTGATCCGGAGACAAGAAGTATTCCTGTAATGTTCCTTACAGGTAAAGGCGATAAGGAAAGTGTTATGAAGGTTGTTGCCCTAAAGCCTGAGGGATATTTCCTTAAAAATATTGATAGAGAAGAGCTTATTGAGAAGCTGCAGGAGTTTTTTATTCTGCATAAATAATTAGAAATGTAACTGTTAACCGAAGGAGAAGCCGGTAGATGTTTGATTTTATAAGAGCAAATCAAATGGATATTATGCTTGCATTATGTGCGATGTGTATGATGATGGCACTTCTGCTTGTTATTACCAGATTTTTGCCCTGGAAAAGGAAATGGATCCTTATAGGCATGGAGCTGGTGGCTACATTTTTGCTCTTTTTTGACAGGATGGCATATATATATTCCGGAGATCCAAGCAGAACCGGATATTACATGGTAAGAATATCCAATTTCATGGTATTTTTCCTGACTTCGGGCATAGTTTTTACATTCAATCTATACCTGATAGATCTTCTCAGTAATGAAGGAAAGCTTAACAATACGCCAAGAAGGCTTATTTTTACAGGTGTTGCGTCTATCCTTGGTATGCTTTTGGTTGTTGTATCCCAGTTTACAGGACTCTATTACTATTTTGATGAAACCAATAAATACCACAGAGGTCCGGGATTCCTTATCTGTTACCTTATCCCCGTAGTGGGGCCTATTGTGCAGTATACGGTTGCTTTTCAGCACAGGAAAAAATTCAGTAAGTTTATCAACGCGGCGCTGTTTTTGTATATTTTTGCACCGATAGTAGTGGGCGTTATACAAATTTTTACCTATGGAATTTCCATTGTTAATATGGCGATGGTGCTGGTTTCCATATCTCTTTACATCTTTTCATATCTGGACGTAAACGATGAGGTTATGCGCATTCACAGAATGGAGATGGAAAATCTTCAGAACGAGAAAAAGAGTATGAGACGCCTCTTTGATCAGACAGCTACGGCATTCATTACAGCAGTAGAGAAAAAGGATGAATATTCCCGTGGACATTCTTCCCGTGTGGCAAGTATTGCCAGGAAAATCGCGGAAGCCGCAGGCAAAACCGAGGAAGAATGTGATGAGATATATTATGCTGCACTGCTTCATGATGTAGGTATGATTGGCCTTCCTGACAGCATTATAGGTAAGGATGATGATCTGACGGATGAAGAATATGAAATCGTTAAGAATAAGCCAATAGTCAGCGGCGAAATTCTTTCCAATATCTCAGAGTATCCATACCTTAGTATTGCAGCCAGGTATTGTAATGAAAAATATGACGGAACAGGCTATCCCGAGGGGTTAAAGGGAGATGAAATTCCGGAAATGTCGAGAATAATAGCCATTGCTGATGCCTATGCAGCCATGAGATCCAAGAAAAGATACAGGGATCAGCTGCCAAAGCCCATTATCAGAGAAGAGTTTATAAGAGGTGAAGGCAATCAGTTTGATCCATACTATACGGATATTATGGTCAGAATCCTTGATGCGGACGCTAATGAATATGGTCAGGGTGAGAGAATACCTGTAGAAAAAGAGATCAGATGTGATAGCTACAGAGGTTCCATTACAAGAGGCATATCCATTGAAAATCATGTGAAAAAGGTACGCTTTGATTGTCTGCCAACAGTAGCTACAAAAGATGAAGGCTTCAGCGGCCCTGCCTTAATCCTCTTTGACTCCTTTGATGAGACGGTTCACAGGACAGAAAAGGGTATAGCCGCTTATCATTATGTTGAATATGGTGAGGTCTGGTTTGATGGCCACTATGTTTCTACATCTGTAAGAAACATGGAGGTCAATGTAAGTGATAAGTCCAAGGCTGATGCTGAGCCTTATAAGGATTCCGAGATCAAAGAAGAGAAATACAATATAACTTCCTACAGATATCAGGATCATATTAAGGTCATTCTTGAAAGTAGAAGCAAGATTGTTGAGGTAGTAGCAGCATTGCCTGATAAATCGAAGTCAGCATATATAGGGCTTACAGGTGAGAACTGCTATATAAAGAACATTATTATAGAAGATACGGCTGAAGTGGTTCATGAGGGTGAAATTCCAAGAATAGCAGATGATGTTTACTATACTGATAGAATCGAGTCAGATATCCCTAACATTCAGGTAGACAGGACCCGCTCCGCATCTACAAAGGGCGTTCCCATCAGAGATTATCTGACCCTCAAGTTCCACTCCTTAAGTCTGCCATCCTCTACACTTATCTGGCATTGTCCTTATGTTGTGCTTTATTCATCTGATGATAAGGAAGTAGGCGGCAAAAACTACCGTGAATATGCTATGGTGAAGCTTAACGGCGAAAGTAATGTTCCCAACGAATATGCCACAAATAAGTTTGTTGTGGAAAAAACAAGCGAATTTACGAACTGGGATAATTTCAGAAAAGCATGTAAGGCCGGCATAGAATGCGAAGTGCAGATCAGGAAAAAAGGAAATCGCGTAACGATAAAATCTGAAACGTTGGGCATAGCACTTGAGAATATCACTACTATAAATGATCCTCCGACGGAGATTTATGTAGCTCTTACCGGAGACCAGGTAGCGCTGACGGATATCAGAATAAGGTGATTTGCCCGGTGTGACGGTGTATTTACCGGAAGATCGGAATATGTATAATAGTATTATTAAAGCCGGATTTTCATAAGTCCGGCTTTTTATGGAGGAAATATAGATATGGCTACCCAGGGACAGGCAAAAGAGCGAACAAAGAGCATGATTAAAGAACCCAGGCAGTTTAACGTCATCATGTACAATGACGATTTCACCACCATGGAGTTTGTGGTGGATGTGCTGGTTGATATTTTTCATAAGGATGAAGTAACAGCTCAGTCCATTATGCTGAACGTACATAAAAAGGGACAGGCAGTTGTGGGGAAATACCCCTATGATATCGCATCCACCAAGGTGAATGCGGCACTGCTGCGGGCAAAACAGGAAGGTTATCCTTTCCGCATGAGTGTGGAGGAGGCGTGATATGAATCTGTCAAAAGAGGCTATGGAGGCTATCCAGAAAGCGATAGCAATGGCCAGTGAAAATAATTACGAATATGTGACACCTGAGATGGTGCTGTTGATGATATTGGATGATCCCTCTTTTTCAGAGGCTTACGAGTCCTGCGGCGGGGATCTTGTTGCACTTAGTAAGAATCTGATGTCATATATCAGGAAATATATTGATAAAACAAGTGGCCGGGAGCCGGAATTATCCATTGCTACGCAGCAGATGGTGAATTTTGCGGGGCAGAGCGCTTTTTCCAGCGGTTGCAGCCAGATTCACATAAGGCATCTTATTCATGCGATCTGGAACCTTGATAACAGCTACGCTGTCTATTATATGGAACAGGACGGGCTCACAGAGGCGGATCTTTTGCAGGAGCTGTCCTATATCGAGGATGAGAATAAGATAGAGGGCGGAAGTGCCACTACAGGGAATCCGGAGAAGCAGGAAGATACCGGTAATCTGAAGATTTTTGCGCCATGTCTCAATGAGACCTTAGAGGATGTGAATCCGCTTATTGGCAGAAAAGAAGAGCTTGAGCGTACCATACAGATACTTTGCAGGAAGGATAAAAACAATCCCCTCCATATAGGAGAGCCGGGTGTGGGTAAGACAGCAATTACCTACGGCCTTGTGGAGCTTCTTAGAAAGGACGAGGTGCCGGATGCCATTAAGGGTGCCAAGGTATTTGCGCTGGATCTTGGCGGAATGCTGGCCGGAACACAGTACAGGGGCGATTTTGAAAAGCGCTTTAAAAAGGTTCTCTCAGAAATTGGCAAAGAAGAAAAGCCAATTATTTACATAGATGAGATTCACAATCTTTCAGGTGCCGGCGCTGTGGGAGAGGGTTCATTTGATGCTTCCAACATGTTAAAGCCCTATCTTGCAGACGGACATATCAGGTTTATCGGTGCCACAACTTATGAAGAGTATAAGAAGTACTTTGAGAAAAATAAGAGCTTAGTGCGGCGTTTTCAGAATGTGGAGATAAAAGAGCCTACTGAGGATGAGAGCATTAAGATTCTCGAGGGCCTTAAGGAAAAATACGAGGAATATCACGGCGTAAAATATGATGATGAGGTGCTGCCCTACGCTGTAAAAATGAGTGCCAAGTACATCAACGAGAGATATCTTCCCGATAAGGCAATAGATATTATTGACGAAGCAGGCTCCTTTAGAAAGCTACATCCCACAGGCAAGAAGACCAACACGGTTAACAAAGAAGTTATAAACGAAATATTGACAAAGATATGCCGTGTGCCAATCGAAACTGTGGAAACAGATGATATTACAGGGCTTTCAACCTTAGAGGACAGACTTAAGGGCAAGATTTTCGGTCAGGACGAGGCTATCAGCCAGGTGGTAAATGCAGTTAAATTTTCAAAAGCCGGGCTTTCAGAAGAGAATAAGCCTCTGGCAAGCCTTCTTTTCGTGGGACCTACCGGCGTTGGTAAGACAGAGATTGCAAGGCGCCTTGCAGAGGAACTGGGCGTTAAGCTTGTGAGATTTGATATGAGTGAATACGGTGAAAAACACGCTGTTGCCAAGCTTATCGGATCTCCTGCAGGTTATGTGGGCTATGAGGAAGGCGGAATACTTACAGAGGCCATCAGGAAAAATCCCTCATCAGTGCTGCTTCTTGATGAGATAGAGAAGGCACACCCGGATATTTTCAATGTGCTTTTGCAGGTTATGGATTATGCCACTCTGACAGACAATCAGGGCAGAAAAGCAGATTTCAGGAATGTGGTTGTGATCATGACATCAAATGCCGGAGCTAACCGCCTTGGAAAGAGTGGAATAGGCTTTGTCAGCGAAGGTCACGATGACAGCGTCCTTATGGAAGAAGTTAAGAGAGTGTTCCAGCCTGAATTCAGGAACAGGCTAAGTAAAATCGTATCCTTTAACAGCATGGATGAAAAGATGGCCGAGCTGGTTGTTGAAAAGAAGCTCGCTGAGCTTAAGGATCAGCTTATTGTTAAGAAGATAAGCTTTAGTGCTGATAAAAAGGCGAAAAATCTCATTAAAAAGCGCGGAATCAGCCAGGAATTTGGTGCAAGAGAGGTTGACCGCGTGATAAGAAACGATATTAAGCCGCTGTTTGTGGATGAGATTCTCTTTGGAAAGCTCAAAAACGGCGGAAAAATCTCCCTTACGGTTAAGGATGGTGAGTTTGTTACCGCAGCCGGCGGGAAGGGTAAGTGATTTGAGTTTTGACCGTTTTGTCTGGCTTTGTGATTAAGGCGGTGGGATATCTATGGCAGTTTATAAGTTAGATGATAAAGAAATATATTTTCCCAATCCTGTTCTGGCAGATGATGACGGGCTTTTAGCCATTGGCGGTGACCTATCTGTGGAAAGGCTGGTTCTTGCCTACAGTAACGGCATTTTTCCCTGGTATAACGAGGGAGAGCCTATTTTGTGGTGGGCCCCTAAGGAGAGATTTATCATAAAGCCCGGCGAAGTACATGTTTCACATTCAATGCGAAAGTTCTTTAAAAAGCATGAAACTCATATCCTCATAAACCGCGATTTTGCTGATACTATGCACAGATGCAGGTTAAAGAGAGAGGATAACGTGGGTACATGGATAACGGATGATATGGAAAAGGCTTATGGCCAAATGGCGGAAAAAGGGCTGGCTTTAAGCGTGGAATCATACGTTGATGGCGAGCTTGCCGGGGGCCTTTATGGAGTTAGCCTTGGTAAATGCTTTTTCGGTGAGAGCATGTTTTCTGATCTGCCAAACGGGTCTAAGATTGCTCTGATAATCCTGTCGCAGGTGCTTTTACAGAATGATTATGTGATGATCGACTGCCAGTTTGAGACGGAGCATCTTAAGAGTATGGGTGGTTTCACTATCAGTTTTGATGAGTATCGAAAGCTTCTGGACCAGGGGCTATACGAGAGGAAACGAAAATGAAAGATAAGAATTTGGTAAAAAGAACCTGTATGACGCTTTTTGGCGTAATTATTTGTGCTATAAGCGTTGGAATATTTAAAATAGCGGCTCTTGGCGTGGATCCCTTCCAGTCCTTTATGGCGGGGCTTGACCTGGTGGTGCCCATCAGCTTTGGAACACTTTATGTGATAACCAACGCAGTTTTGCTGACCTTTGCCCTGATTTTTGACAGGCATTACATCGGAATTGCTACTTTTATAAATCTTTTCCTGCTTGGATATATCACTCAGTTTACCTACGAGTTTTTGCAGACTGTGATCGTGAATCCCTCAATTCCTGTAAGAGTGGCGTGCCTTGTGGTGGGCGTTGTGATCATATGCTTTGGTTCAGCTTTCTATATGACTTCAGATCTGGGTGTATCAACCTATGATGCGATAGCGCTTATTATCTGCAACACATGGAAAAAGGGTAAGTTCCAGTACGTCAGGATCATCACAGATCTTGTGTGCGTTATCCTGGGTGTGGTTTTGTTCCTTATATCCGGTGGAAAGGCGGCTGCTATTCCCACAATTGCCGGCGTCGGAACCATCATAACTGCTTTTTTCATGGGGCCTCTTATCGAGTTTTTCAACGTACACGTTGCCCGTCCGATATTGACAGGAAATACTAGTAAAAAATAAGAAAATATCAATTCGAAATTCGTAAAACACAAACGAAAAAAGGTGGAAAAATTTGTGAAAAATTAATTCACAAAAAGCCTTTTGTTTGTGTTTTTTTATTTCAAAAATTGCTAAAATGTTATTGCTACACTGTAAGTAATAGTACCTAAGTATGGGTTAAGACATCTACCATTGCATATCAGGAGGGGGATTATGGCAGATATACTGAACTTTAAGTGTCCTTGTTGTGGGGCTAAACTGACTTTTAGCGGCAAGACAGAGCAGATGACCTGTGAGTTCTGCGAGGCCAGCTTTACCATGGAGCAGGCAAAAGCAGCACAGGAGGCCGAGGCTGAGGATGCAGCATCCTCCAGTATGACCTGGACCACCACTGAGCAACTTCTTATAACCGATGAAAACGGTAAGGTTGCAGGTTACAGATGTCCTTCCTGTAGCGCGGAAATGGTAGCTGATGAGCATACCGCCGCCACCGAATGCCCATATTGTGGCAATCAGGCCATAATTCCGGATTCTTTTGCGGGATTGTATCAGCCGGATTATGTGGTGCCCTTTGCAGTTGATAAAGAGAAGGCAAAGGCACAGCTTAAGGAATTCGTCAAAGGGAAAAAGCTTCTTCCCAAATCATTCACTACAAACAACAGAATAGATTCTATTACGGGACTGTACGTTCCGTTCTGGCTTTATAGTTGCAAAGCAGATGGCTCTGTGACTTTTGAAGGCGTCAAGAAAAGTACCCGTGAAGACAGCAATTTTACATATGAAAAGAGCGACTTTTATAGCGTAAAAAGAAGCGGCGAGATGGAGTTTGAGAAGATTCCCGTAGATGCTTCCAGTAAGATGGACGCCACGGTTATGGAGTCTTTGGAGCCTTTCGATATGGCTAAGGCTGTGAAGTACGATGCGGCATATTTTAGCGGTTATCTTGCTGACAGATATGATAAAGAGGAGAAGGATGCCCAGCCAAGAGCCAATGAGCGTGTCCTTAATACCTTCAGAGATAAGATGAGAGAGCAGGTAAGCGGCTACGATACCGTGGATGTGAAGGGCGAGAACATTAATTTATCGAATGCTAAGGCAGAATACGCCATGCTTCCTGTGTGGATGATGACCACCAAATATGAGGGGAATACCTATACTTTCGGAATCAATGGCCAAAGCGGCAGGATGGTGGGCTCTCTTCCTATCGATAAGGGACTGTACTTGATAAGATTCGCTCTTGGAACAGTGATTCCCTTCATAATTATAATGATGGGAATAATATTCTTTGGAAGTAACGGAATCACAGCGAAAGCTGCGATAATCGACCTGGTTGTATCGATAATAATAGGTTTTATCTATGTTTCTATCCTCAAATCCGGGATGAATAATGTACATCAAAACCGCGAAGCCACTAAATATATGAAGGATTCTTCCTATAAAAAGGGCAAAGCCTTCGATATTTTCATGTACAGCAAAACAGAGAAAAAGCAGAAGCCTAAGCAGGCTTAATGAGGGATTTCTATGAAGCATAAAGAAAAGAAACCGGATAAAAATTTGAAAAAGCTGACACTGTTACATTCAAATGATATGCATGGCGATTTTTTGGCAGAAAAGGCGGACGATAAGCTTATAGGCGGCGTTTCGTTGCTGTCCGGCTATGTCAGCAAGGTTCGTCATGAAGAGGAAAATGTCTTATATGCTATTGCCGGTGATATGTTCAGAGGATCGGTAATAGATTCTGAATTTCACGGAATTTCGACAATACAAATTATGAATATGTTGGCACCGGACATTGTTACTGTGGGTAACCATGAGGTAGATTATGGTGTTGCACATCTTCTTTTTCTGGAAAAATGCGCGGATTTCCCGATAATAAACGCTAATTTGTACATAAAAACCAATCACACAAGACTTTTTGATCCATGCAAGGTCATAGAGATAAATGGCATGAAAGTTCTGTTCATCGGTATTTTAACTGAGGCGGCTCTGGCACAGTGCAAGATGGACAAAATGATAGGCACCTTCATTACTTTGGAGGATGCAGCCAACGAAATCGGCAGAATCTGCAACACTTATAACGCTATTGATGTGGATCTTACGGTTCTTCTGACCCATATAGGTTTTGAGGAGGATCAGAAGCTGGCAGAGCTGATGCAGCCCGCATGGGGAGTGGATCTAATTATCGGAGGCCACTCGCATACCTTCTTAGAGGAGCCTTGCGTTGTTAATGGTATCCCCATTGTTCAGGCAGGAACCGGCACGGATCAGATTGGCCGATTTGACCTGGTTGTGGATACTTCAAAGAATTGCATAGAAAGCTACAAGTGGGAGCCGATTCCCATTAGTGATAAGACCTGTCCAAGGGATTTGGCTATCGAAGATATTATTTTAAATTACAAAAATACCACAGATGAAAAATATGGCAGAATCATCACGAAATTTGTTCGAAAGCTTACCCATCCTTCCAGATATCAGGAGACAGAGCTTGGCAATCTTTTCGCAGATATAATGAAGGATGCTCTGGGAGTAGATATATTCCTGCTGGCTTCAGGGTCAGTGAGACTTAAAGAGCTGGGACCTGTGGTTACAAAAGGTGATTTTGATGCGACTTTCCCTTATGATGATGCGGCATTTGTCACCTATTGGACTGGAGCCCAACTAAAGCATGGCATTCTTAGAATGCTTAGGGATGAGGCTTTTGAGGGTAAGCACACGGAGTTTTATCAGTTATCCAAGGGCTTGGAGGTGGAGTACGACCAGAAAACCCACTCAGTTCTGAAGTTTGATTTTGAAGGCGAGCCTATTGATGATGAAAAGATATATTCTGTGGGAATGCAGGAATATCATTTCAAGAATCTGCCGGATTCCTTCGATCTGACTCAGGAAGAACTAAAGAAAAATCATTCACTACGCGCTGTAGCTACGTCATGTTCTCAGGTTTTGGAGGAAATGCTTCAGAACGGACTGCATCAGGATGCGGTAGTTGAGGACAGAATTAAGTTACATCTCATTTAATGATAGGGGGACAGTAATAATGAAACATTTAAAGAAACTGACACTATTACATTCTAATGATATGCACGGCGATTTTCTGGCTGAGGAAATTGATAAGGATCTGGTGGGAGGAGTATCCCTTTTATCAGGTTATGTCAGCAAAGTGCGCCATGAAGAGGAAAATGTTTTATATGCTATTGCCGGTGATATGTTCCGTGGGTCGGTAATAGATTCAGAATTTCACGGAATATCGACAATTCAGATCATGAATATGCTGGCACCGGATATCGTCACTGTGGGAAACCACGAAGTAGACTACGGCGTAGCGCACCTTCTTTTCCTGGAAAAATGTGCGGAGTTCCCGATAATAAATGCCAATCTTCATATAAAAACAAACAATGCAAGGCTTTTCGAGCCCTGCAAAGTCATTGAAATTGGCGGCATGAAGATTCTTTTCATCGGTATCATCACAGAGGTTGCGCTTATGCAGGTTAAGGCTGATAAGCTTATCGGAACCTTTGTAACACTGAATGAAGCTGCAGAGGAGATAGGCCGAATCTGTGATACCTACAATGCCATGGATATTGATTTTACGGTACTTCTTACCCATATTGGCTTTGAGGAGGATCAGAAGCTTGCTGAGATGCTTGACCCTGCCTGGGGCGTTGATGTGATCATCGGAGGTCACTCACATACCTTTATAGAGGAGCCTGCGGTAGTAAATGGAATCCCGATTGTACAAGCGGGTACCGGTACTGACCAGATTGGTCGATTTGATATCCTGATTGATACGGATAACAATTGTATAAATAGCTACAGCTGGAAAGCGATTCCCATAAACGAGTCTACCTGCCCCAAGGATCCGGGCATAGAGGAGATAATAAATAACTATAAACACAGCACTGACGAAAAATATGGCAGGATCATCACAAAATTTGTTCGCCAATTGACACATCCGTCAAGAATCAGAGAGACAGAGCTGGGGGACCTTTACGCAGATGCACTGTGCGAAACCTTAGGACTTGATATGTTTTTCCTGGGGTCAGGTTCCATTCGAACAGAGAAATTGGGGCCTGTTGTGACCAAGAAGGATTTGGATGAGAATTTCCCTTATGACGATAGTGTCTTTGCAACATATTGGACAGGAGCACAGATTAAGCACGGACTTTTAAGAGTTCTGAGAGACGAGGCTCTCGAAGGGGCTCACACGGAGTTTTATCAGCTCTCCGAAGGGTTTGAAGTGGAGTATGACCAGAAGAGTCATTCATTTTTAAAGTTCAATTTCCAGGGAGCTCCCATTGATGAGAATAAGGTTTATTCTGTAGGCTTGCAGCAATTCCACTATACCAATGTGAAGGATTCCTTCGATTTAGAGCTGGAAGATCTTGATAAGAATAAGAAATCAAGACAGGTCTGCACCTCCTGCGCAGGTGTCATCGAGGAAGTATTGCAGAGAGGTCAACATCAGGACGCCTACGGAACAGGCAGACTTATCATACACCTTGCAGACGGAACAGTGACAGGGGTGTGAATCGAAGAACTCTGCGGATCAACACGAAAATTGCGAATATGTTCTGAAATTAAAGAAAGGGGCTGTGAAAAAATGAGATAATCATTTTTTCCAGCTCCCTTTTTATATCATTTTTTGTGAGGTATGCTGTTTCTGGCAAAAACAGAGTATAATGCCCCTTTCCCCAAAAACTACAAACTTTTTAAACTCAGGCAGCTTCTTGGAGATGCATCTTTTTATTGTGATATTTATATAAGTTATGACCTATTGAAACCAAAAGAACCTCAAGTTTTACGGATTCTATTCCTTTTCGGACTATTCTTTTATACCAACGATCATTTTTTATGATTCCGAAAGTACCTTCCGCTTGAATGGATCTGTTCATTCTAAGGAGTGCTCCCTGGATGCTTTCAAGATTATTTATAACCTCCTGATGCATAGCGGTCAGTTCTTCGTTTATTCTTATAGTTCTGTTTTTATCTGTCTTCTTGCA
>NZ_AUJJ01000024.1:0-77790 GCF_000424165.1 Butyrivibrio sp. AE3006
ATATGATATACGAATTGCTCCGTTTCTTCGAAACTCTCGCAATTCTACAAATATTCGGAAACCGCTAATTTACTGCGTAAATTGCTAATTCCTCATATTTGTTCGGGTCATAAAGTCAAACTGCTTAACATGCAAGCATGTACGCATTTTTGACTTTTGACACCTATATCATTATATATCAATATTGCATTTTTATCTCTACTTTTATAGGCGGTTTAACCAGTGATTTAAATGTCTCAGCATCTGATTTTTTGCCGACGATACTTCCATAATGTGTAGGTATCGCAACCTCCGGTCTCAAAATGTTTATAAGCTCCGCTGCCTTCTTGGCATCCATGGTATAAGTGCCTCCGATAGGAACAAGGGCTATATCGCATCTGACCTTCTGTGCATCCTTGGTAAGACTGGTATCTCCTGCCACATAGATTCTCTTATGATCCACTCTGAAAACATAACCAACAAAGCCTGCTGACTTTGGATGATAGGGCTTAATATTGTTGTAGGCAGGAATGGTCTCAAATTCCAGTCCATCCACCTCTTTGTAAATACCGGGTTTAACCACAATAAGCCTATCCTGGTCATGAACAAGCACATTGGCCAGCTTGCCAATCTTCTCTGGAACTATGAGAATAGTACTGTTTTTCCTTACTTTTTTGATGTCGTCATTGGAAAAGTGATCACTGTGATCATGAGTAATAAAAATATAATCAGCATCGTGAGGCTCGTCCTTCATCTGAAAAGGATCAACGTAGATAACGCCGTGCCTAGTCTGAATACGAATGCTGCTCTGCGTAAAGACCTGTATATTTTCTGTCATAAAACCTTCATACCCCTCTTAGTTACTTCGTAGTGATATAAAGCAAACACTACAAACAGTATTTTATCACATGTTAAGCCACAAGATAAGGGGGTTATTTAACATCTATGAAGATTACACGTCACATTCAAGCTGTTCCGCTTCAAAGCCCACTGAAATGCCATGGATTCCATCTCTCTTCCATGCAGCAAGAACTCTCATTACAGGGATCGTGTATTTCTCCACATCCACCTTCATGATAAGCATTATTACCTGATTGTGATTATGCTTTAAAACTACATCGCTGCTTCGAAGATTAGAAGTTGCTACATCCATGAATTTTTCTGTAGCGTCGGACAGTTCCTGCCCTTCGCTTCCTGTCAGTGTAAAGATAACCATTCTGGTATCAACCTGATAATTGGATATGAGCCTGACCATAAATCTGTATATAGTCTTAAAGCTCTCAGTATCAGTTACAAATGCGCCTCTTGACTGATTTCTTTCACCAAATATCATCTTAAGATTCCTAAAATCACTGATGGCTGCTTCAGACTCAGTCTCGGAATCCTTCTCATAAAAGTGTGTGCAATGCTTACCTTCCTGTTTTGCCTTATAAAGCGCTGCATCAGCCTTTGAGAAAACAGTAAGGTAGTCCTGTGTAAGATCCCATACCTTTGTGGCACCGCAGGAACAGCCAAGGGGGATGTTCATATCCTGACCCATGTAGGCTCTTGCTGCCTCCAGCAATTTTTCGTTATAAACATTTACCTTCTGCTCTATGGCAGTTATATCAAAAAGATTTTCGCAGAAAACAACGAACTCGTCACCGCCGATTCTTCCGGCAATATCATTTGCACGAATTGATGATTTTATAAGCTCTGAAAAGACAATCAAAATCCGATCACCCATCTCATGACCATGGATATCGTTAATAAGCTTGAAGCTGTCAAGATCAAGCACCAGAAGCATTCCACGCTTTTTACTGACAATGTCTCCAAGAATCCTCTCAGTTGTGGCTTTATTATAAAGTCCCGTCATGGCATCCAGCTGAGCTTCTTTTCGAAGACGATTGTTCTCATCGACATTATCGAGAACTCTCTCTATACGCTTAAGAAGAACCTCGGCTTTTATGGGCTTTCTGATATAATCAGCCGCACCAAGATCAAACCCTCTGCTTTCACTCTCATCACTTTCATCTGAAGTAATGAAAATAAAGGGCGTATCAGCATCACTCCTTGAGTGAATCGTACTCTGGAGCTCATATCCCGACATCTCCGGCATACGCAGGTCCGTAAGAACCAGATCCGGCTGATCCTTAAAATAAAGATCCACCGCCTCTGCGCCGGAATGTGCAAGAATAGTCTCATAATGGCTACCAAGAGCACGCTCCGCAAGCATGAGCATTATTTCTTCATCATCTACAATTAAAATTTTTTTCATATGCTTAACCGTTATGTTTCGTTACTGTTCCACACCAATCCAAGCATAGTAATATCATCAAATTGCGGTGCATCGCCAACAAACTCATCAATTGCAGCTTTTACATTCTTAAGGACAACCCTTGGCTCGGAATTTTCATCGCCGTTAAGGGCCTTAAGCAGGCGCTCTTCGCCAAAGAAATTGTTCTCTGAATCCGTAGCTTCAAGTACTCCGTCAGTATATACATAGAGGCTGTCGCCGTTATGTATCTCAAATTCATGCTCCATGAACTTAACACCGTCGAAAATTGCAACAGCAGGCGAGTGCTTATATTTAATAAGCTCCCATTCTCCTCCTGCTCTTCTGATAGCGGGGTGCTCATGACCGGCATTTGCTGCCATTCCTTTTCCTGTTGTTATATCTATGATTGCGAGCCAAACTGTAACGAAAAGCTCTGCATCATTTCCATCACAGAGCTGCTCATTGGCATACTCTAAAACCTCTGCAGGACTTCCGCCAAGCTGCGCTCTGTTTTTGATAAGAGTTTTAGCAATAACCATGAAAAGTGAAGCCGGGACACCTTTTCCTGAAACATCTGCCATAACAAGAGCAAGGTGCGTATCGTCTATCATAAAGAAATCGTAGAAGTCTCCGCCGACCTCCTTAGCAGGAGTCATGGTTGCGTAAAGGTTGAATTCCTTATGCTCAGAGATCTCATCAAAATTCCTCGGAAGCATACTTGCCTGAATATCAGTAGCAATAGCAAGTTCTCCGGCAATTCTCTCCTCTTTAGCGGTAACCTCTCTGAGGTCTTTAATATATTTCTGAAGAGAATCTGCCATGTTATTAAAGGATCTTGCCAGGCTTCCGATCTCATCATTGGTATCAACTTCTGTTCTGTTATCCAGATTACCGCCGCTTATGCTGCGCACGTCCTTCTCAAGTACTTTAAGAGGATCAGAAATTTTTCTGGAAATAATACCGGCAACAGATGTAACCACAAGCAAAATAAGTGCAATAAGAACAAGGCAGCTCTGGATGACACCAAGTATTCCTCGTATTACGGAATTAACCACGTTACTTGTATTTTCATCAATACTGTCGTGAATTGTCTGTGCAGGCTTAACTACTGTGCTTACAGGACTTATGATACAAAGCTTCCAGCCTGTAGATGAGATGGTTGAAAAAGCGATATAATTCTCATCTTCGCCTTCTCCCGCACTTAAAACTCCGCTCTCATTTGAGAGAATCTCTTTACCTGCGATCCTAAGAGCCGGATTCTTGTCATCATCAAAAATACTGCCCATATCTTCAAGGGAAGGATCAATCTCTCTTCCTGCGATATATCCGCCATTAGAATCAATCATTACAGCTTCACTTGGAATAACGATTCCGTCATTTACCATGGCTTCATTTAGCTCGCTCATGAGAACGTCCATGGCAACGCAGCCTGCAAACTCACCATTTTCATCAGTAAAGGGGGCAACACAGGTAATGGTCAGACCTCTTCCGTAGCTATCCTGGTAGGTATCAGTAAACTTAGCACCACTGCCGCTTTTAGCCATTTCCCACCAGCCGGTTTCTCTGTATTCATAGTACCCCTCTCCAACAGTCTCACTGTTGTCGGAATTGGGATCATAGCTCACAAGAAGACCGTTATTTGTACCCATATAAATAGTTACAAGGTTTGGAATATTATCCTTTAAGGGCTCAAAAATCTTCTCCATGTTTCCAAGGAGCTTACTTTCTTCCACAAGGCTATCATAGGATATATCAGGATTAGCAATGGTTCGTTGCATAACCCATTTGCCGGCATTTTCCTTGATAGGTTTATTAACCTCTATCTTAGGAAAATCACCTTTATTTGCATACAAAAGATGAGCATAAGATGCAGCAGTTAAAACAGCATCCGAATAAGCATCAAGCTTCTGCTCTGCCAGCAGCGTCTTATCTCTTGCCTGATTCGAAATCTTCTCCTCAAGCTGATCCATCATGGCTGATGTGCTTATCTCTGTGGCATTTAAACCAAGCTCCTTAGAACCTGTTACCGCATCCTCTCTGATAAAATGAATCGCAGACAGACAGATGAGCGTTGATAAAATCAGCGTAACAAGTGAAAAGGTAAGGGTTGTCAGAATAACCTTTCTTGCAACAGAAACCTTTTTGCCTTCACCTGATGCAGCATCTTCATCATCAGTCTCAAGAATATCCTCATAACCAATCTTCGCCATGATAGTTTCATCAACCATCAGGGTTGCAATGATTAGCAAAAATGCACCTATAATCTGGAAACCCGTAGCCGGTGTGTACTGATTTCCGAACAGCCTGCTAAGTATAGGATTAGTCACCAAGGTTATTATGATTTCAGCTGAAAAAATAAGAGAAGCCTTCAATGCTGATACATATTTCTGACACTTAATCTGCAAAAGGCCATATATAGCACGAATAAATATACCCATAAACAGGGCGCTCACCCAGAAACTGATCTCTTTTGGAATAGACATTCCGGTATTGGATGCAGCACTTTGAATGGCCCAGCCTGCGAAAGCAAATATAGATGAAAAGATCATCTGTGCCATTGTCAGCTGGGTAGAATCCTCTTCTTTTCCAAGAATTGATACGCTGACAACGTAGGATGCAAAGAATATGTCAGCAAGAATAAGATAAATTACTTCCTTTGATGAAAACAGCGCATCGGTGTCTGCCCCAAACATAAGCAGCAGCGCGATAACCGCAATTACTGAAGCTATGGATGAGAAGAAGCTGACTTTTTTCTTAAGCAGCATTAAAAGTGGTGTAATAAAGATAAAATAGAGACTGACAACGCTTGAAACGATGACAACGTCAAGATTTTTTGAGCCAAGTAATACAAAGTAGTTAAAGCCTGTAAGCTCAACCGCAAAGACTATGCCCTTTAACAGGGTCTTTTTCTTTAGCCCGATTGCCTTCTTAAACTGAACAAGACCAAGAATAAGAATACCTATCAGGTTTGTAATGCATACAAACGCAAAGGTAGATACAGTATCCGGCACATTTTGAAGAAAAATATACTGAATAGCTGCAAGAAAAGTAATAAAAATAAGCCCTAGTGTCGCTAAACCTTCTTTTTTATAATTCAAAACGATTCCCCTCTTTAAGAAAAATTTTGTTTATTTGTATGATGCAATAAATTTATGTAATAAATATTCCGGTTTATAGGAATTCTTTAATGCGCGAAGGCCTTCTATTCCGACGTCCTCTTCCATATTTACATATTCGCATTCCATGGCACACTGCTTAACAGACTCCTGTCTCAGCACCTTGTAAATATGCGGTATTTCTCGATTACCCTTTTCTATAATGGCATCATAGAAAGTATCACTAAGCTTACCGCCATAGCCAAAGCCCTGAACTACACCGTCAATTCTAAGTACGATTCCGGATAGTCCAAGCTCATCAAAATGCTGAAGCTGCTTATCTATCATCCTGGATTCTCTTCTCAAGGCATATAAATAGCTTTTATCTGCCTTGCTCTCAATCCATTTTTTCTCAAACTGCAATATTTCAGGAAAATCATCAGGTGTTATGAGTTTGATCTGTGCCCTGTCACCATAAATATTCCAGAAGGTATTGGCTTCTGATCTGCGCTTCCTTAAGCTGTTTCCGGAAAAAGTAGACATTCTCTTGGTGGTAAACATATACTCCGCAAGATCAATGTTTTCTTCTATAACGAATTCACCCGGAAATATCTCTTCCAACACATTTTTACAGTTCTCTGTAAGTGAGATGAATTTGACCTTCTCCCCGTAGGCAGCGGCATCAGCCATTATTCTCTTAAATTGTTCTTTCTTATCACCCTCGCCCATGGGTGCAAGATATACTCTGTATTCATCGCCGCATAGATTTTTTCTGAGGATGTATAACACATCATCCTCTATGCAATACTCATCTCCGTACTTTTCTGACAGGGACCACATACTAACCGGCGAATGCTGACATGATCCCTCTCCGTATTTTGAAGTATACTTATATATCTTCTGCAGATCATCGAGCGTTATCTGCGCAAATTCAAGCTTGCTGTTTTCACTATTATTCATTTTTGCCTTTTCCTGATTTCATATTTCTTCTAGTTTATATTACCATATTTCGTAAATTACTTTTGTTAAAATTGTATAAAACAATTCTAATAAACTTAATCGAGTAGGCTGACTCCTACTCGATTTCGCACACGAACATTCCGCACTTCGTGCTCCATGTTCTTACGACCGGCAAATGAATTTGTATGCAAGCATCCATTCGCTTGCCGGTCTTGTGCAGCAAAAAACAGCTCCGGGACTTGATCCACAGAGCTGTTTCCATCAATATTCAAATCTTAAATTATCTCCAGAGTGTCCAGAGGAATACATAAGCACCAATTACGGCTGCAAGTGTGAAAGGAATACCGATTCTGGTGAAATCCTTAAAGCTTACTTCGTAGCCTTCTTTTCTAAGCATTCCTACGCCTGCGATATTGCAGCTTGCTCCAACGGGAGTGATGTTACCTCCAAGAGTTGCACCGCACAGAAGTCCGAAGTACAGAAGGCAGGGATTAACTCCAAGAGTTGCTGTAACGGATTTAAGAATAGGAAGCATTGTTGCAACATAGGGAATGTTGTCGATGAATGCAGATATAAGTACTGATCCCCAAACAACTATTGTGAACAGTGCAAACAGGTTATTGCCGCCAACTGTTACGATGAGGTTTGCAAGATCGTTTACAAGACCAACGTTCTTAACTCCGCCGATTACCATAAAGAGACCTGTAAGAAGGAGAACTGTATCGTAGTCAAGGCTCTTAACAACTCTCTTAATTCTCTCAGCATCATGATCCTTAAAGTACTCCCAGACCATACCTATAAGTGAGCAGATAAGGCAGATCATACCGTTTGTGATCTCGGGCTTTTCAGGGATAAATGAAGCAGCCATAAGAAGCACTACATGAGCAACCATCATGATCGTGGGAACATAGTCTTTTACTACTGTCTTCTCTGTTGCTTCAACGGGCTCCTTATCCTTTCTGAACAAGAACATCATAATCGGAACTGTAAGGAGAGCACCAAGCTCTACAGCGAAGAAAATACCAAGGCGTCCGTCCATCCAGAAGAAATCGTTAAAGTCCATGTTGGCGTACTCTTTTGCAGCCAGCATGATGGATGTGGTATCACCAACCAGTGTTGCAGCTCCCTGAAGGTTTGATGAAACCGCAATTGAAATGATCATGGGTACAGGATTGATCTTAAGCTTTTTACAAATAGCAAGGCCAACGGGCGCTACCATGAGAAGGGTTGCCACGTTATCGATAAATGCAGATATCAGGCCTGAGAAAAGGGACATGAATATGGTAACCCACATAACGTTAGGAGCCAGATCCATAAGCTTTTCAGCGATAAGATTGGGCATCTTGGATTCGATAAAGTAGTCAACAAGAAGGAGCGTTCCAAATATCATTAAAAGTACGTTCCAGTCAACTGCTGTTCCAATCTGAGAAACAGGAAGAATTCCTGTAGCCACATAGATAGCAGCAACGATCAGTGCGGTAACAGCTCTTCTCTTGGGAAAAGCTATAAGGCACACATACATTGACACAAATAAGATGATTGCCAGAGTTTTCATTTTGTTTTCCTTTCGGTTGTAGGGTGAAATTGTTATCAGCTACGCATCTTACGAAGTGCTTTTTTTATCTTACGGATAAAAAAAGACCTTCGCTGCATTGCATTTGCAGCGAAAGTCTCGTTAATTACAGCGTATCCGGGGATGAATCCCGTACTGACGAATATGCAACATGCCAAAGCATGATAACTACTCCCTTTCACTAAAAAATAAAATAACAGATTTAGAATTTAGTGTCAATTCAAAATACTGTGTATAATTTGTTGTAACTCCGGTAAACAATTATCCAGAAAAAGCCTGTATCCACACTCATTTTCGCCGTCAAAACCACAAACTTCTTTCCTCATTCGGAGGCATCCGCCATGGCAGATTCGTAAGTACGGACAACCAATGCAAACATCAGCATCCGCACTATCCCGCATAATAAAGCTGCTCTTTGCAGCCCTATTATATATATCCTCAACATTCTCACAGGCAAGATTCCCAATGCAGTATTCATCAAGAGCGTAGAAGTCGCAAGGAAACACTCTTCCGTCTGCTTCTACTACAAGCTGTGGATGGCACCTGCCGGTAATTCCGCAGGCTGTCTGCCTCCCGTAAGCCAGCAAATTTATCAGATCATCAAAAAGCTTAATACTCCTGTACTTTCCGGCTTTAAAAGCTTTTGCCCAAAGGAAAAATAAGTGGCTATAGAAGCCTGCAAAGCTGCAGGGGTTCAGCCGGCAAGACTTCTTTTCGCCCTCTATTTTTCCAAGGCATGGAATAAACTGCGTATACCCTATATCCTCTCTGCACAGATAATCCCAAACCTTTTCAGGTTCCTTTGCGAGGTCATCTGTAAGTACAGAAAGGATATTATATTCTACGCCATAGCTTTCAAGCACCTTTCTTGCTGCATTTACTCTTTCATAGGTGCCGTTCCCATTCGTATCTTTCCTGTATCTATCATGAATTTCCGGGAGGAGGTCCAAAGAAATTCCCACAAGAAAATTATTCCTTTTGAAGAACTTACACCAGCTCTCATCCAATAGAATGCCGTTTGTCTGGATTGCATAGCTTACTAAAACGCTGCCCTTTTTCTTTTCCACTTCTTCTGTAAAGTGTAGAAAAAACGGGAGCCCTGCCAAAGTCGGTTCTCCTCCCTGAAAAACGAAGGAAACCCTATCCTTCTCATTCATACAGGAAAACACATTATCTATTATTTTATTTACCGTCTCCTGCCTCATAATTCCGCATGATGAAGCAGTTCTCTTACTGCTTACATCTTCATAAAAGCAATACTCACAGCGCAAATTACACAGAGAAGATGCAGGCTTTATCATTATCGAAATATTTTTCATTTTGTATTTACGGACAATATGGCATTTTCGTATCCCGTAAGCAGGATGAAATTATGCCTGAAATTGTATAGGGTTATCCCCATGATCACCACCAAAAGCAGCATAAACAGTCTGTCTACAGACTTCTGATTTATAAGATCATTTATTTTTCTGCCTGCTATGCCTCCTGAAATCCCCATTGCCACCATCATTAAAAGAAGTACCACATCTACCTTCGGTACAGTGCCAGTTGCAATGGTTGTTACAAAGGAAGCCAGCTGTGAGAGCAATATTATAAAAAGGGAGCTTTCCGCTGCCTCCTTTGCCTTCATGGAAAAACAGTAGCTAAGAACCACAATATTTATCGGGCCTCCGCCAATCCCCAAAAACGCTGATATAACGCCAAGTATTGCGCCTATAGTAAAAATCCAGACCAGTCCTGTAATTTTCTTTTTACTTATCCTTACCTTAAACAGTGTGTATATAAAGGTTCCTGCAGTAATCACAAATAAAACCAGTGACTGAAGCTCTCCAACCAGGAAGTCATTACCAATATCAGACAAAAGCACAGTAAACATGCTCTTTCCGATCACACCGCCTGCTATGCTGCCTGCAGCAAGGATTATCATCTCATTTGATGCAGACTTAAATCTGCTTTTTCCCGCTTCTCTTGCTATTGAATATGCTGTCATTGAAAGCACAGTGCATCCGGACAAAAAGCTTATTACAGAAACACTGTAAACTTTTGCAGCATCCAGTACAGGCTTTATTATCACTCCTCCGCCAATGCCGCAGATAGAGCCCACAAGTGAAGCCAAAAAGCAAATAACTGCAATAATAACATATTCCATTTTCAGCCTTTATCCCTTTACAGCTCCAACCATGATTCCCTTTGTGAAATACTTCTGTACAAAAGGATAAAAGACAAGAATCGGCACACTTGCCACAATGATAAGTGCGTATTTCATGGTTTCGCCCTGCATAACCTTTTCATACATACCGGTCATATCGCCGCCCACGGCCTCAAGACTGTTTTGTAACAGGATATCTCTTAAAACAATCTGCAAAGGATATAGCTTTTCGTTTCGAAGATAAATTATTGCATTAAAGAACGCATTCCAGTGCTGTACTGCATAAAATAGCGTAATTACCGCAAGTATTGGTTTTGATAAGGGAAGAACCACATGTATCAGTGTCTGAAAATGACTACAGCCATCTATGGATGCAGCCTCCTGCAGCTCTCCCGGGATGCTTGTCTGGAAATAGTTTTTCATAACAAGCATATTGTAGGTATTAAGTGCGTTAGGAATTACCATGGCCCAGATACTGTCAGTGATTCCAAGATTTTTAACCACCAGATAAACAGGTATCATACCGCCTCCAAAGAGCATGGTAAAGGACACTAAAAACGTAAGCAGTGTTCTGTATGGCATGTCCTTTCTTGAAAGCGGAAACGCACAAAGTGTCGTTAGCAAAAGGTTTATAACAGTTCCAAGTCCGGTATAGATTATGGTATTTCTATAGCCTATCCATATCTTTGGCTCCTGAAAAACCATCTGGTAGGATTTTACGTTAAATCCCACAGGTAAAAAGGTCAGTTGTCCCGAAAGAACTGCCTCCGGCTTACTGAAGGAGGCGATGATGACAAAGTAAAGCGGGTACGCCACCATGATCATGATAAGGACACTGATAAAAATAATTACGTAATCAAATAATCTATCATTTAAACTCTTTTTCATCGCTAATCTCCATTACCACAGACTTATTTCAAAATATTTCTTACAAATCCTGTTTGTAAGTATTATCAGTGCCAGATTGATAACAGAGTTAAAAAGTCCGACTGCTGTTGCATAGCCATAGCTTCCCTGCAAAATACCCTGCTTATAAACAAGGGTTGATATTATTTCGCTGGATCTGATATTCAGATTATTCTGAAGAAGATATGCCTTTTCAAAACCAATGGTCATAACCTGTCCGATTCTCAGGATAAGCAGCGTTACGATCGTAGGCGCTATTCCGGGTAAGGAAACGTGAATAATTCGTTTAAGTCTGCCTGCTCCGTCAATTTTCGCAGCCTCGTAGAGCTCCGGATCAATTCCTGCAAGTGCAGCAATATAGATTACAGAATTCCATCCACTCTCCTGCCATATATCGGAAAGGACATACACAGCCTTAAAGTATTTGTTGGATTCCAGAAAACCAATGGATTCAACCCCTAAAAAGTTCAAAAAGGTATTAAGAACACCATATTGAGGTGACAGAAACAGATATAACATACCGCACAAAACAACAACTGATATAAAGTGCGGAACATAAGTCAGATTCTGTAGCACCTTTTTAAAGTGCACTCCCGGCAGTTCGTTCAATATGATAGCCAGTAATATGGGAATCGGAAAACCAAAGATTATAGAATATAAGCTGATGGATACTGTGTTCCAGATAATGTCTATGTTATAGTACGAAGAAAAAAATTGCTTAAAGTATCTTAGTCCAACCCAGGGGCTTCCAAGATAACCAAGCCTTGGATTGTAGTTTCTAAAAGCCAGCTGAATTCCGTACATCGGTACATAGCAAAACACTATGTACCAGATGAACGGTATGAGAAACATCACTATCAACTGCCATTTAGAAAAGAATCTCTTCCGAAATGACTTCTTCATGTTGATGTGATTCTCCTTTATTTAATATTGTCATAGGCTTCCTGGTAGATTGATACCCATTCATCGATACCGATGTCCTTCAGGGTCTGAACATAAGTATCCCATGAATCGAAGGATTCTTCGCCTCTTATAAACAGTGCTGTTGTTGTCTTAACATAGCTTTCAATATCTGACCAAAGCACTGTAACTCTGTCATTTACCTCTTCTGTGAAAAGCGGAGCTGAATAAATATTTTCGGGAACATAAGGATCCAGTGCCACCTGCGCCTCAAGAGTATTCTTAGAAGCGATTGCCTCACAGTTTACCTCATTGACAAGCTGAGGAGCGCCACCGCCCGGCCAGATTGTGAACTTACCGATTTCTGTTCCGCTACCGTTAGGACTATCAAGAATACCATCGTTGTATCTGGGCATTCCATCCTCATCGAAGTACATGTTCTCACCTTCAACGCCGTATCTCATCATGATTGAGCCTTCATCACCGTAGAAGTAGTCGATGAAACGAAGCGCTGCTTCAGGATATTTGCAATCACTGCTTATGGCAAATACGCCGTTATCACGGGCTATAGGAGCTGACTGAACATACTGTTTATCTGCTGCTCCTGTAAAAGGTGAAATACCAATGTAATCTGTGGAATCAAAGGCATCATCAGCCTGGTTAAAGAAAAGTCCAAGGAGATTTCCTGATGCTTTTGAAAGATACTTTGCATATTCCTGAGTGAATACCTCTTCATCGATAAGGCCTTCAGCGTACATGTCGTGTAACCACATAAGCTCTTCCTTAAAGCTGTCATCGGTAAGATAAGAAACAACCTTATCATCCTTTACCTCGAGCCATGTATCAAACTGCCACTGATGTCCCCAAACGCCTGCAAATCTTCTGATAAGAGTATCAGCATCTGAAGCACTCATAGGTATCTCATCATCGATACCGTTGCCGTTAAAGTCGGTGCCCTTAAATGCCTTAAGCACAGCTTCAAGATCATCAAGAGATTTAGGTACATCCAGTCCTACTTCATCGAGCCATGCTTTGTTCAGCCAGAACTTTTCGTCGCGAGCTGCTGTTAGATCAATAAGTGCAGGAAGTGCATAAATATGTCCGTCCGGTGCTGTGATTCTTGAAAGAATTGCGGGATTTTCCTGAATATGCTTTGAAATATTAGGTGCATACTCATCAAGCATATCCTCGAGAGGAATGAGGATTCCCATTGTTCCGTATTTTACGATTTCAGTATTGGTAAGAAAGGCTCTGACAAACACATCATCATAATCGTCGCTGGCCCACATAAGACTCTTCTTTTCATCATAGCCTTCAGCTGAAAGAACATCTGTAAAATCAAGCTTGATATTTGTCATTTCCTGATACTTCTTCCACATGGACATTGTATCCCAGGGCTGCTGAGCAGGTCCCTGCTGTCCAAATACCCTTAATGTAATCTCTTCATTTACGATAGGGAAACCCTCTTTATTCAGATTTTCTGTAGATGCACCTGTCGATGCTGTAACCTCGGAAACATTTTTATCTGCTTCGGCACTTCCGCATCCGCTTAATGTACCAAGAAGCACACTTACCCCAATTGCCAATGCTACTATTCTTTTTTTCATTGTAACCCTCCAAATAAACTTCTTTGCAATTTGGTCGACCGCAATTACAGTATAACTGTCACCCCTATGGAGGTCATCACAATTCCTTGTCCATCAACTACACTATTTTGTCTTTTGTATACATTCTGAAGGTCTGAGTCCTGTGTACTCCTTGTAGACCTTTAAAAAGTAGTTGTAGGAGTTAAAACCTGTCTTTTCGGAAATCTCGTAAAGGTTGTGTTCTCCCTCTTCCATGTACTGTCTTGCTTTCTTTACCCTGAAGCTGTTTAAGTATTCGGTAAAGGGCATTTCCATCTCCCGCTTAAAGAGTCTCGACAGATACGAAGGTGAAACATGGATTTCCTTTGCAACGGTTTCCAGACTTATATCTTTGCTATAACATTTATCAATGTACGCAATTGTGTCTTTGACATATTCAGACAAACCGTCAAGATTTTGCTCCTCCAGCTTTTCAAGGGCAAGCTGATAGCTTTCTATCATCTCCTCACTAACTGAACCTATCGCGTATGGAAGCTCAATTGCAAGAAGCTTTTTAACATTACTGATAAGAGTTAGCGTATATGCAGCGACCTCTTTTTCTATCTCTGCATCAGCCTTGTCTCCCTGATAGGCATGAAGGACTACAAATTCTCCTCTGCCCATGTGACAGACTACGCCGTTACCTATGGTTCCATATACAGTATCTGCTATAGATAAAATTCCTCGAACAAGCTTTTTCTTATCAATAACAAGCGAGGTCTGCATTGCTCCGGCGTTATCAGGAATTCGCATGCAGCTGCAGACATACTTCCTGCCCATTTCAGGATTTCCATCCACAAGGATGTTCTCTATCTCCTTTGCTTTATCTTCATCAGACTGCTCAAGGAAAAGATCCGTCACCATACGACTCAAGGCCACACCTCGAATCTGCTGGTACATATTTTCTTTATGTTCTTTCTTCTCAGATTCCTTCCGTATCTCGAGAATTTTGTCTCTTAGAGTTTCCTCTGTCAGCTGGTGCTTCAACAGATAATCGTAGGATCCGTATTTCATCGCCTCCCGGACAAACTCATAGTTATCGTAGTTACTGAGTACTAGTGTCGATGGCATGATTTTCTCATCAGACAAGTCTTTAATCACCTGAGTTCCCATCATATCAGGCATATCCATATCAAGAATAAGCAGATCAGGACTATATTCCCTTACTGCCTCCAAAGCACTTCCACCATTAATACATTTGGCAAGGACGACACAATCTTCACACTTTTTTTCCAGATACCCGGCAATTTTACCAAGCATTATGATATCGTCATCTGCAATTACTAAGCTATACATACTTCCCCCTTACACCGGATATTCCAGATGTATTTCCGTTCCTTCTCCCTCAAGGCTGTTTACATTAAAAACTGCCTGATTTTTGTAGGTTAACTTTAGTCTCTCGTAAACATTTGATACACCAACACTTAAAAATTTGTTGCCATTTGCTCTATCCTTATCATGAATATGCTCAAGCTGCTCCTTAGACATTCCGACTCCATTGTCCTCAATGTCTATAATCATTTTATTGTCCTTGATCTCTGCCCTTATAAACACACGGTATTTCTTTTGAAGACTAATTTCAGTAAAGCCGTGATTTAGGGAATTCTCCACAAGCGGCTGCAGCAAAAGCTTTAATATTGGTGCATTTCCTGCCTCATCACTTATATCAGCATCAAAAGTAAAGTCGTAAAGCATATTGTACTTTTTGATATTGATATACATTCGGATATACTCTATCTCATCATTTAGAGTTATAAATTCGCCCTTGCTCTTAGAAATGAGTTTAAGGAGCCCCGCAAAGGAGGACGAAACCTCCTCTATGTTTTCAACTCCCTGGAGCTGCGCGAGGTTTGTAATCGTATTTAAGGTGTTGTAGATCATGTGCGGATTTACCTGCGTCTGCAGGTTCTTCATTTCGTACTGTCTTTTGCTCTCCTCGATCTTTCTGTTGTGACGGATGATCACTATATTTATCAGTATGGTAAAGGGCACAAAATAGCTTATGAAAATAATAAGAATCCTTGTGGAATCCCTGTATACCTCTGCGGCCTCCACCAGGAATATAACTGAAATATCATCCTCCAAATCTCTGTGGGGCTGCATCAGATAGGTCCTGTTATTCCATTTTATTTTTCCGCCTGCATCATCTTTTATCTGTGCAAAGGGAGTCCCCATCTCAGACTGACTTCCTGCGATTTCATTTTCAAAAATAATATCGCCCTGACCATCCAGAATATAGATCAGATCCTGGCTCTCTCCAAAGGGCTCCAGTATTTTATGAATATATGACAGATTTACATCAATGATCACAACTCCAAGGAGCTTGCCCTTTCGATAAAAGCTTCTTACAAGGCTTATGCGTTTTCCATCACCTCTTATAACCTTGCCGCCCTTGGCATTTACACCTTCTGTTACAATATCGCTGTCCATGCTCAGAACAGCATTGTACTCCGCGTTACTATTGTACGTGTAGCGCGGAGTAACTAAAGTAATCCCATATTGATAACTGGTATAAACCGTGGACATTTTCAAAAATGAATCGATTGTCTTATAGGCCTGATAGCCTTCATAGGTGACTATACTCTTTGGTTTTTCAAGAATATCGTTTATCTGATCATTTATGACTACCGACTTTGCTATGCTGTCCATCTCTGAAAAAATCTTGGTTATTTGCAGCTCGGCAAGTCTTGTCTTTTCATCGATATAAAGGAGTTCCTTTTCTATTACCTTCTTCTGATAGCTTATTATTGAGAAAGAGGTCAGAACCAAAAAAGGTACTATTATCAGTAAAAATACCTTTACATAATATGCTGCTTTAAACTTCATTCCTAACCTCTTTCCGATCTGTGTTGCTTAGTTATTGCTCTTAATTTCATCTAAATCCTTCTGATACCACTTTGGAAGCTGACTATATTCCTTTACTTCAATATCCTGACCGGATACCTTTTTAAAATCCTCTGCACTGTAAACGCTTCCATCCTCATGAAACATTCCGTTGAATGTGCCGTTAATTCTCTGCTCAGGCAGATACGCAGGCTTAACCATAAGAGACCAGAAAAAGTTTCCAATCCCTGCTTCATTTATGATATCTGCCAGTGATGAAAGCTTTGGAAGCTTATACTCCTCAGGGATATCTGCCTGTCCCCAGCCTGCCCCCTTTTCTCTAAGACGCTGCCACTCTGTTATCCAGAAGGGCTTTCCTGTAACACTTTGTATATGTTTCGCTTCTGTGACTACGCCCTTAAATGCCTCCAGTGATGTAGGGAAATTATCATGGAACTGATAGATATCTATGATATCTGCAAAGTACAGGTTATGAACCGGCATGATACATCCTATGGTAAGCGGGACGCTGCCTCTTATCTTATTTACATACTCAGCGATGTATCTTGCAAATTCCACATTTCCGGTTTCTTTGTGGGGCTCATTCATAATTTCGATTGCAAGGAGTCTTTGATCGTCCCTGTATTTTTCCATAAAATCACTTAAGTAAACCTCTGCCTCATGGAATCTTTCAGGGTTACGATCTATTTCCTTTCCGGGATATCTCACACATACAGCTGTATATGGGTTCCTATCGTTTGCGGTTTTCTTATCGAATTCTATTCCGCAGTCCTCAAAAAGCACAGGCATAATGCGGACATTGTGTCTACTTGCTAATTGAAGCATGGTCTCTATTATCTCAAAGAATCTGTTGCTGTCCTCAAGATAAAAATGGTAGCTTACAAAAAGTCTGTAGGCATTTATTTTTACTGATTCTGCATATCTTAAATCTCTCTCAAATTCGGCCTTATCAAACATAGTAAATGTCTGATAAGCGTTATATGCTCTCGCGGGAAAATAAACCGCTCCGTGTATATCTTCAAAATATGATCTATCCAGTTTCACTTTTTCATACCTTCCAATCTTAGTTTTTTTCATCCTTTGTAGTCTTTTTTCTCACGGCTTCCGTCATGGGAAGTCCGGTATCGTAATCAAGCTGTCTTGGCTCATACTCTTCATTAAGCCTCTGCCTTGTATAGCCATCGTTTGCCCAGGTTGGATGCTTATCCCTTCGCCAGGGTCTGCAGCTCCACTGATATCCTCTGTATAAATCCCTTGTGGCATTCATATGCTCAAGAAGCGCATCATGCATTTCATTGCGAACATTCTCATATTCAGGGGCATTTATCAGATTTGTAACTTCAAAGGGATCCTTTTCCAAATCGTAAAGCTCATCTGTATCAAGCAGATTTATTACAAGCTTATATCTCTCTGACATAACTGCCCGCATCATCTGAAGACCGCCAAAGCCGTCGTGATCAACCTCGTATCTTGTAAATTCGGTAAACACCTTATCATTTATCCTTACGCTTGTATCTCTTATCTGCGGAAGCATGCTTTTTCCTTCCATACACTCGGGAACAGGAATTCCCATGTAATCGAGTATTGTTGGAGCAAGATCTATATGTGATGCGGGATAATCTACAACCTTCCCCTTCTCACCGCCCTTAATTATCAGGGGAATATTTGCTATCTCCTTATATGCTGCGGCATTTTTCATCTGAAGCCTGTGATTTCCAAGCATATCACCATGATCGGAGGTAAAAATAACCATGGCCTCGGGAAGTTCTTCTTTTACCGCATCAAGGACTCTTCCTATCTCGTAATCAGCAAAGCTGTTACAGCCCAAAAACAGTGAAAGCTGTTTTGATGGTCTGTTTATTTCTTCTGTTTTTTTGTCTATGGCATCTCCTGCCCAAAGCTGCTGCATAAGAGGCTTTTTTGACAGGTCATCCTGAAAATTGGGATTGTCCTCGAACTTAAAGCCATCATACATCTCATTAAAGGGTGGCGGACAAAGGCAGGGGCCATGGGGCTCATCATAGGAAACTACAAGGAAAAAATCCTCATCCTTATACTCATCAATAAATTTAAGTGCTCTGTTTGAGCATCTGTGAGCATAAGTAAAATCTTCTGTCGTCCCTTCTTCGTAGGCTGTCTCAGATTTTCTGGACCTGACCTTATCCTCATCGGAAAGCTCATCCAGATATCTTCGCATATCGTACCAGTACTCTTCATCCCAGCCTTCAGGACATATGCCGTTTCCAAAGTAATCACTTCCATCAAGGTGCCATTTTCCTATATAACCGCAATGAAAGCCGTTATCAGTAAGGCGCTGTCCTATGGTTTTTACATTTTCGCCCATAGCTATGCAATTTGTTACCATACCGTTGGTATGGGGAAATGTTCCGGTAAAAATCGCAGATCTGGCAGGCCCGCAAACAGGCTGCGCAGTGTAGGCGTTTTCAAATCTGATTCCTTCTTCCGCAAGGGCATCCAGATTTGGCGTGGACATTTTGGGATTACCATAGCAGCCGAGCATATCCCGTCTGGTGGTATCCGTCATAATAAACACAATTTGTTTTTTCAAGTCAGGTATCCTCTTTTTATTTAATTGTTATCAAACATATTGCACATCATAATGCCACGCGTTACTATATTACATACATTTTGCTGGTTTCTATATGGACAATTCTGCTTTTTTAAGGTGATTTTTATGATAGACATTTCAGGACATTTAAGAGAATACAGACGAGAAATAGGCTTTTCCAACTATGATGTACCCCTTGAGGTAAACTGCTGTGGACAACAGAGTTTTCTTACCAGGGATTTTTCCAAAAGTCGTCCTAATGGGAGGTTGGATTATCAGCTTATCTATATTACAAGGGGATGCGGGTATTTCAACTTTTCCGGAAAAGAACAGGTTGTAAATGCCGGTAGTATTGTTCTATACAGGCCCGGTGAGCCCCAGCTGTATTCCTATTCCTTTAAGGATAAGACAAGCGCATACTGGATTCATTTTACCGGCAGTGATGCGGAAAAAATCCTGAACCGGTTCGATATTCATTCAGGCTATATCGGTAACAACATCCAGATTAAAGATATATTTCAGGAAATCATAAAAGAGCTTCAGCTTAAAAAGACCGGATATAGTATTGTTGCGACTGCAGATCTTGAAAAGATGCTGGCCCTTATAAATCGCAGTATGGAGCTGGAAGCTTCCGAGGACAGGAACGATCTTGTTCTTGAGCGTCTGATAATTCAGCTAAACCAAAGCTACAATAATGCCTGGTCAGTTACGTCCATGGCAAGATACTGCAATCTTAGCGAAGGATATTTTTCTCACTATTTTAAAGAAAAAATGGGTGTTTCTCCCATGAAATATCTTGCGAATTTAAGAATAGAGAAAGCCAAATTCCTGTTGTCGGAAAGTGATATTTCAGTTTCAAACATAGCAGCTTCCCTTGGCTTTAGTGATGTTTTGTACTTTAGCCGCATATTCAAAAAAGCAGTCGGTGAATCACCAACTGCTTTTCGAAATGCTCTAAACTAATATTATTTACATGCTCTCGCTTAGGTATATAGAAACTCTGCTCTGTATTATATCTGCAACCTCTTCGGCAGTCTTTTGTCCTTCGAAGAAGGCGCCAACCTCTTCTTCGATTATCTCAGAGACCTTGTCATTGGACTGATCAACCTTATCAACGGATTTAATGAAAGAAGCCAGACCTTCTGCTTCTTCTTTTGAGAGCTCATCTATCTTGATCTCAATATCACCTATTCCGTAGTAGCTCTCAGACAGCTCTTTCTTACCTTCAGCATTGATAAAGAAAGGCGGTTCCTGAGCAAGGCTGCACATCTCATCAAAGGCCTTATTACTGATAGGGAAGCCCCACTTTCTATCCTTTACAGTATCCTGGAAATCATCAGACAAAAACTGCTTAATGAACTCCCAGCACACTTCCTTATTGGCGCAGCTGTTACTCATGGCAAGCTGCTGCAGCGGAACAATATATGACTCACCGCCTTTATCGGTAGGATATCCGTTGTATACTATTTCTTCGCCAAAATATCCTCTTGTAGAAACCTGAAAATCCTCAAAGGATGACAGGTACTCACTTCTAAGAAGGGCCTTCTTTTCACGGTACATGGTCTCATACTGTGAGTAGTCATAGTCCTCAGCCTCAGTAGCAGGAAGCTCCTTAATATATTCAAGAAGCTTTATGAATGCAGGATTTTTAAAATCACAGGTTCCTTTTTCATAGTCAATGAAGCAGCTTCCGCATCTTGAGTAGTACATATATCCATAATCTCTTGTGCTGTAGCCCATCATCATTGTAGGATCAATGTTGTTTTTTTCGCAGATGTCCCTGAAATTATTAAGGGTCACTTTTTCATCACCAACCATACTCTTAGCAGCGCTCATTGTATCTATATAGAAGCTTGGTATGATCATGTAAAGCTTATCATCTCTTTTGCATGCATCCATAATATTGGGAAGATAATTATCAAGGGAGATATCAGGGTCTTTCTCAAAATAGGAATCAAGAGGTTGTATAAGCCCTTTATTTATATAGCTCTCGTAGGGAATATTGGAACTAAGAACAAATATATCAGGCGTATTTCCGCTGGTAACATCAAGGTTAAAGGCCTCCGTTACCTTCTCAAGACCTTCCATATCGTCACTGTAGGTATCGCTAAAATAATCCTTTATTTTGATGCAGTAATCATCATGAAGCTGATTGAATTTAACCACCTGTTTTCTTACATCATCATTGATAAAAACTGTACCAAGAACTAATACTTCCTTATCCTTGATATCCTCCGGGGCAACCTTGGTAAGTTCATAAAGCCCCATATCATCACTACCCATGGAGGCATAAACTACAAGATTGCCATTGTCTTTTTCATAGATGTATCTTATGTAATCTATAAGCAGATCCGAAGCTGTGAGATCGCAGATCTTGGTAGGCTCAGTATCTCCAAGGTTGTATGCCATTATGGCATCACTATTCATGTAGTAAACATCAAAGCTTTTGCCGGGATTTAGCTGATCCCCACCATAAACACCCTCAGGATAAGCATTTTCTATTTTATTAAAGACTTTAGCAGCCTTATCGAACTTTGATATCCTATAGTTCCAGTCTTCATCGTTGTCCTGAAGGTAGAGTTCTCCGTCTCTTAAAACAAAGAGGGATCTCTCATAATAATACTCTTCCTCATTACCGGAGCGTTTGCCATATTCAAGCATCTCTCCATCTCCGGTTTCAGGATTATAGATAGCAAAGCCTGACTGAGACGCAGTAACTACTCCAACATCCTTAACATAAACTAAGCTGTTGAGATTGCTGCTCTTATCCTCTTCTACAAGCTTTTTCTCCCAAAGCACCTCCCCCGAAGGAGCAACCTTGACAATAAGAGTGTTGTTTTCTACGGTATATTCTTCGTCGGATTCAGATTCTTCGGATATAACGTCCTCATCCTGACTCTCAGAGTCCTCTGCTGTCTCATTTGAAGAATCTTCAGGATTCTCAGAAGCCTCTGTGCTTTCTGCAGACTCTTCTGATTTCTCTGTATCATCACCAATTTCTACAGTTCCGCTGACATCATCATCTGCATCTTCAACATTTTCTTCATCGTCAAATGATTCCTGATACTCGTTTTTGGTGACGTAAATATTCTCAGCATCATCGCACGCAATGTTGCCATAGTAACAATCCGCCGATGACTCTAACTTTACAAAATCCTTGGCTGTCCCGTCCTTAAGGCTAACCCTCTTAACGGAACTTTCTGTGACTTCACCATATTCAGATGTAAGTATATAAATATAATCGCCGTTTCTGCAAAAACTCTCAATATTTCTTTCATTTGAAATTGCATCATCTACGGTACTGAGGCTATATACGTAGTTTTTATCATCTTCGCTGATAGTCTTTTTTTCTTTGTCTATGACCGGTTCATCCTTTTTACCACAGCCTGCGCCAAAAACCATACAAAAGCAAAGCAGTGCTGCCACTCCCCTTTTAATATTTCCTTTTCTCATCCCTTTTCCCTTTCAACTTCCCTTAATACTCATATTTATGAGTTAAATCAAACATCCTCTTCCTCATAACAAAAGCCCTTTTCAACACCTCTCTTTGCTTCCCCAAGCAGCTGGATAAGGAGCCTTACAAGACCTGTTATAACAAGGTAACTGCCTACGGTTATAGATTTCCTGATGGACAAATTCATAGGCGACATAAACATGATTACGCCAACATTCAACGCTATTACCGCAACAAAGATCATCCAGAATCTGGCTAACAAAGACATGGTTTTTCTGTTCTTTATTACGTACCTGACACTTGTAGCTGCAAGAACGACAAAAGCTACTGCCACCAAAACATTAGTCCAGGTAGGTATTCTCTCAAGGTTAGAAAGAAGAAAAACCATAAAGCACATAATGACCATCCAAAATATCATTCTGCCACGTTTCAGTACGCCGTTTTCCTCTCTCATACCTGACTTTATAAGAAAACTACCGCTCCAGATAATACCTACAAAAGCAATAAGTGCGCCAAGCAGATTATATACATTCTCCGGAATCGCGAAGAACAGCAGTCCCAGGAAAATCAGGCTAAGACTGATAATACCCTGCTGGGATTTTATCGTTTCCATAAATCTAAGCTTTTCAAATCTGCCCCAAAAGGTACTTATAAACTTTCCAAATACAATCTTGGTCTTACTCTCTGAATTGGCCATGGACAATAGAATTGTTCCAAAGCCATGCATTCCGCCATCCTGAATATCCTGAATACTGGTAGCTCCGCCTGCTTTTAAAGAATCGAAAATATCCTTGGTAAAAATCTCACGCTGCTCCATGGAATTAGACTCAATCCAGTCATCAATTATGCTGTTATACATGACGCTGTTTTCATTGAGGTGCTTTTTTCTCTTGAAATGATTGCCGTCAACCTGCCATGTCATTCCCGTATGCTGGGCAATTCCCTTAGCTTCACTTCCGATAATTATGTGCCTTACATTAGGCTCAAAAAGCATACCAACAATGCAGAACTCAGGTACGATGTGAGTAAGTCTTAATCTTATGTTTTCAAAACGCTCCTCATCCAAAAACTCAGAACATATTCCCGGACCATCATTACTGTAAATTTGCTTTATTCTAATCTGCAACGTATCAGAAATATTCATAGACGCATAAAGAGCAAGATTTCCGCCCTTGGAGTGACCACCTACAAGGAAATCCCCTGAATATTTCTGCATTACATTACTAAGATAATTAAGAGCTTCCTTCTGCGCCGGAATCTCCTGAAAACTGATCATGAAATCCATTCGCCAGTCATCTATGTCGTAGCCTGTTCCGCGATAGGAAACATATCGTCTTCCATCAGGGAGCCTTACTGTCATGGCTGTTACCAGCATATTTTGAGACATATCATTTATGTCCATAAAATCCGACAGCAAAAGATCACTAAAGCGCCTGCTTTTTGCCATATAATAAAGCACCCAGTCGTACTCTATTCTGGACATATATTTGGGATCATGTTTTTCGAAAAATGCAGCTGCAGCATCCTTAACCTTGATGCTGCCACCGCTCATATATTCAGGCACAATACCCTTAAGATCGCTGTATACGACAAGTGACAAAACGAGATTATCAACTTCGTTAAATAGTGATTCATCAAATGTAAGATCGCCGCGCCACTTCAAATAGTTTATTACATTAGCCATAATCAATACCTCCGCCCACATGTTTATTTTACAACAAAATATCGTTAATGTGAGCGGAATGAAATTTTATTCATAGGCTTTAGTTTTTTCAATTATTTCCTGTAATCCCTTTGGCATAGCACTTATATCATTTATTACAAGATAGTCAGACTGATTACCGTTTATGAAAAGATCTACATAAACACTATCATTGCCTGCGTGCCTCCAAATGGAATTGCTATTAATCCAGGTTGATGTGCTGTTTTCAAGAACAGCTTTTATCTCCTCTTTATCCGTTGTATCCCATCTGTCGTATACGTCGTCATTCTCGTCATAGCACTGAATACCAAGCGTATTTATGGCATCAATATCCACGATCCAATCTGTAGGTATGGAAATCTCCTCAAGAACTTTTCTGGCCCCGATAAAGGAAGGATAAAGATAAAAATTGCAAATCTCTAATCCATAGTAATAACTGCTCTTCGACAGGCCTATCACCATTGTAGGATCAGAATCTTCAAGTTCTTCAAAGGGCTGATTTTCTATATCGCTCTTAACAGCCTCCAAAAGCCTTGTTCTGTCCTCTCTTGCAATCTTCACTTCATGGCTGCCATTGATGTCATAGTATTTCACGGTATCAAAATCATCCTCGGAGATATCCATTATCTGGAATAAACTTTGCTTGTAATCAGAATCATCAAACAGAGCTTTTACACAGGTCTTATTGACAGGATCACTTAAGTCTACTACAAAGCTCCTGTATATCTTCCTGCCATCTTTCATCTCCCACATAATATCGAAGGATCCATACAGTTCACCATCATTCCAAGCATTATCATATGCTTCACGATTGAAGATAAAGCTGTTATGGTACTTTTTGGCATTTTCCACTCCGGCGATAAGGAGTGGTTCTATTTTCTCCATATTTGTGAGCTTCATGTTTTCAAAAATATAGTTTTCTGACATTACGCTGTTTCCGGATTTGTCCGAGTACTGCAAGCCGTTGTAAACGTAACTCTGATCTATAGCATAGGTCTTTACCTTGTCAGCTCTTGGAATCCAAGTCTCATATCCAAGTGGATCAAAAATATATAAGATAACTATCAAACATGTAATAGCAGCGGAAACAATCAGCGATCCAAAATTAGAAAGACACGCCTTAAAATCAAACTCATATATTGTTTCGATGACGGCATGACTCAAAATCAATCCGCAGATTATGCCAAATATCAGCATTCCGAATTTTCCACCAATTGATTTGAAGAACATTCCTGCATACAGGGATACCACAACTGTGATGGCACATTTTATAACAGGCTTAGTCTTCTCAAACGCCATCGATTTTCCAACAGCTTCCAAGGGTCTTATCTTCATAAGCGCTCTGCAAATCAGATAAACTACGAGGCACAAAGCAATTACGACTATTGTCTTTATGAATAACGCTTTGTTAAATAGCATATAATTTGTACGATCAACTTCCGAAAACAGTGCCATATACACTGCAATGGGCGATGAATATCTTGCATAGGCAGGCTCTTGATTCCAATAGTAAGTCATGAAAAATGCCTGCTTATAGGTTTCAATGATAAAAACAGTAGCAGGTCCGCCGGCAAGAAATACAAATATTGCCATGAATGCCACAACTATATGTCCGGTCATCACGCAGGCCAATGTACATACAAGATAAATAAGTGTATATATGGAAATGATGGAAAACATCAATCCAAGGAGCTGTGGCAAAAATGATGCCAGAAGGAATCCTTTTGCTAAGCCGTAAATAATAACAAGTATATTGAAAACTATGTACGGTATTGCAAAAATCCCTATTCCATTAAGGCAAACCGACCCAAATATCTTCTCTCTCTTTACAGGAATAGCTCCGTAAAGGTCGCACATCTTTGAATCGAAAAGGTATCCATAGCCCTGAACTGCATTTATTATTGCAAGGCAAACAACAAGAATTCCTATCTGCCATGACAGACCACCTGCCATTTCAAAGCATGCAAGCCTTACGTCTTCTATAACAGTTCTTCCATCCGCAAGCCTCTCTTCATACTTCATAATCGCAAGATACGCATAGACAAGCTGGCCAAAGAAGTTACCGGCTATGCAAAGCGCTATGGGCCACAATCTTCTTTTTCTGTTCTCTGCGCATAAATCAGCAAATAATCTTTTTGATGTCATAGCCCTCTACCCCCGTTTCACTAATAAATATTTCCTCCAGAGAAAGAGGCAGCATCTCCATGAAAATAGGACTTTCTGCCCTAAGAGTCCTCTCTATATCATCCTCACTTCCCCTGATTGTAAGGACATAAAGCTTTCCTCTGTTCTCGCTTGTAATAACCTTAAGCTCTTCAAAGGTACGATTTCTGCTCTCATCATCTCTGAAAACACACTGAACCTTGTGAACATCAGCTCTGGCATCCTCAATATTCTTGGACAAAATAATTCCGCCCTTATGAAGAAGTCCTACTGTGTCGCAGATATCCTCAAGCTCTCTAAGGTTATGGGATGCAATTATTGGAGTAAAATCCCTGCTCTCCATATCTCCCGCAAAAAGGCTCTTTACAGCCTGTCTCATTACAGGATCAAGTCCGTCAAAGGTCTCATCGCAGTACAGATATCTGGTTTTGGCGCTAAGTCCAAGGATTACGCTGAGCTGTTTTTTCATACCCTTTGAAAAAGTATTTATCTTGCGCTTTTTCTCAAGGCCGAACTTATCCATGAGATCATTGAATCTGTTCATATCAAAGCTCTCATATATTTTCCCAAAGAAAACTGCCATATCTACCGGTGTGGTGTTTGCGAAAAATGCCACATCATCAGAGATATAGAAAAATTCCTTTTTAACCTCCGGATTCTCAAAGACCGGTCTTCCATCTATTGAAATTGTCCCCCTGTCAGGCCTTAGTATTCCCGCAGCCATTCTAAGAAAAGTACTTTTTCCGGCGCCATTTGTTCCGATAAGTCCAAACACCTGACCGTCCTCAATTTTCAGATCGATACCACTTATCGCAAGTATGTCGCCAAAGCTTTTCGTCAAATTCGTAGCCTGTATCATCTGTTCCCCTTTCTTACTTTTCCTCTTCCTTCTTCAGATGTTCCATCAGCTCTTTCTCAGTAATTCCAAGCTGAAGTGCTTTCTGCAATAGTTCGTCAAATTCCTTCCAAAACTCACTTTTCATCTCCGGTATCACCTCCGATATTCCTGATGCAAATCTTCCTCTCCCCGCAACTGAATAGCACAGTCCCCTCTGTTCTAAGTTGTCATACGCCTTCTGTATGGTGTTGGGGTTAATGGAAAGATCCATTGCAAGCGAGCGCACCGACGGTAGCGCTTCATTCGCTTCAATGACGCCGCGTAGAATAAGTTCAGACATCTTATCTGAAATCTGCTCGTATATCGGCCGCTTATCCCTGAAATCAATTTCTATCAGCATCATTTCCTCCTGTTCTACACCTGTATCTACTGTACTAATTCATCTAGTACACTTAGTATAATATTATAGGGTGCCGACTCTGTCAACACCCCATTATTTAGTCTTTGAATTTACGAAGTTCCGATACAGCAAGAGGTATTGTTATAAAGAGAGATAAAATATCTGCACAAGCCTGAGTTATCTCTACTCCAAAAATTCCAAAAATCTGAGGCAGAATAAGAATAAGCGGAATAAAGCAGATTCCGTTTCTGGCAGATGAAGTAATAGATGCCTTTACCCCCTTACCGATGGACTGAAGCATCATATTAGATATTACCAGCACTCCTCCAAAAACAAGAGTAGCCGACTGCCACCTGAGTGCCACTGAGCCTACTGCTATAACATCCGGATCATCACGAAAAATTCCTATTACAGAAGGTGCAAAAGCAAAGCATGCAGCACCTACTATTGCAAGGAATATTGTGGAATACTTAACGCAAAAGAAATATCCTTCTCTTACTCTCTTCTTTAGGCCTGCGCCATAGTTAAAGGAGCACACAGGCTGATACCCCTGGCCAAAGCCAATAAGAGCAGACATAAGCATCATCATAACTCGTGTTGTGATAGACATGCCGGCAATAGCAGCATCTCCGCCAAAATATCCTGCCATCTTGTTCATAAGAAGTGATGATACAGCAGCCATGCCCTGTCTAAAGAGTGAAGGCGCACCGCCGTTGATGATTTCTTTTATGTAATGAGGATTGATTCGAATGTTTTTGAATGAAAGTCTGATGTTTTCACCCTTGCTTGAGCCTATAAGAAGCACAATAAAGCTTGTAACCTGGCCCATTACCGTAGCTATAGCTGCGCCCCTTACTCCCAGATGGAAAACAAAAATAAGCAGGGGATCAAGTGCCATGTTCATTACTGCACCGAACATTAAGCCAACCATGGCATACATGGCAGCTCCCTGGAATCTGAGCTGATTATTTATTACAAACTGACCTATCATGAAGGGTGCACCGATAAGAATTATTCTCATATAATTCTCGGTATCAACAAGAGTAGTCTCTGTTGCACCTATCATAAGGGAAAGCTCTTTTACATAGACATTACCTACGATTGCAATAATGACACCGATTATAAGTGCTATTGCAAATCCAGTGGAAGCCATCTCATTTGCTTCCTTATGCTCACCTGCTCCAAGCATTCTTGAAAGATAATTACCTGAACCATGTCCGCAAAAGAAGCCTGTAGCCTGAATAAGAGCCATTATTGTGAAAACAAGACCAACAGCAGCTGTAGCCTGAGTTGATATTCTTCCCACAAAGAAAGTGTCTGCTGTGTTGTATATCGCTGTTACCAGCATACTGATGATAGTCGGCACCGCCATTGTAAGAATAAGCTTAGGTATAGGTGTCTGTGTCATCATCTCGTATCTTTTATTATTTACCTGCATTTAAAGTACTCCCCAATCTTTCTTAATACCCTCTCCCATAAGAAAAATCATAATTTCTGTCTGATACGCCGCTGTTTAAAGTTTTAAACTCAGGATTTTTCCTAAGGCTCAACCGAACAGCTTGCGTTTTCTGTCAATCATTTCATCTATCTTCTCGATGTAGAGCTTAACGTCCTTTACATTATCACAGCGCTCTATTCTGCCATCGCCGTAAACCCTCTTAGTAACCGTGCCTGCTCCCAGGGCAACTATGGACTGAACCTCTTCCATCATGAGAATATTGTAGATTCCGGCCTTTCCTTCCTCAGCGTAGCCGGTATTTTCAAGGTTACCGGAGATGTTCTTCTGGCGATACATGTAATAAGGAGTAAGTCCCATTTTGGCAGCACCTTCTCTTGCAATATCCATCATGGCACCGGTATCTCCCTCAAGGAAATATCCGTTAGTCCTTATATGTTCTGCAAGCTTTGAACCACGCTTTACAGAAAGGCTATGAACCGTAAGATCATTAGGTCTTAGCTTCTCAATCTCCTCCATGGTATGGCGTACGTCACTTTCCGCCTCACCGGGAAGTCCAAGGATGATATCCATATTGATGTTATCAAAACCCTCTTCCCTTGCCATATTATAGGCATCTATGAACTGAGCCACGCTGTGGCATCTGCCTATTCTCTTAAGAGTATCATCACTCATGGTCTGAGGGTTAACGGATATTCTGTCTACTCCGCACTCTTTCATGGCACGTAGCTTTTCTCTAGTAATAGAATCGGGTCTTCCTGATTCCACAGTAAATTCGCTGCAATGTGACAGATCTACTTTATCCCTAAGATATCCGATAAGCCTTCTCATCTCATCAGGTTCAAGGGTTGTGGGCGTTCCGCCTCCGATATATACAGAGTTGAGCTTTTTACCTGCAAAAGCCTCAGCCACATAATCAATCTCTTTTTCAAGACATGACAGATAGGTGTCCACTGTCTTTTTCCATGCTGCAATGGGATAGGATGTAAATGAGCAGTACAGACATGTGGTTGGACAAAAAGGAATCCCGATATAGAGGCTGTAATTATCTTTAAAGTCTATGCTATCAAGAATCTTCTTCTCTCTGACTGCTATGTTATAGGCCAGGTCCATCTTCTCATCCGATACAAAAAAAGTGCCGCGCATATAATCGCGGATTTCCTTCTCGCTCTTATTCTCATATATCATCTGCATGGGAATTCTTGTGGGTCTTATACCAGTAAGAGAGCCCCAGGGCAGCGACCTTTCGGCCTTTTCACATAAGCCCTTATAAAGGAGCTGCTTAAGTGCATTCTTAGGTGTTGCAAGAGATGCTTCCGTGCCGTTGGTTGATGCTGAAGCATCGGCATTATCTCCTCTGTCACACTCTGCATTTTCAGTTTTATAGCTTCCATCTTCCTGAAGAAAAGAAATATCGATATGTCCCTCATCTTCAAGTAAATCTATTCTTATATCAGGCGCATTATCAGTTTCATCTGTATTCTCTCTGGCATCAAGCTCCTCAGTGGTCAAAACCTGCACATCCTCAGCCGGATAAAAAGCCTTAACTAAAGAATGTATGTCATATTTAAATTTATCTTTATTCAAATTTACCAGTATCATTTGCTTAACCTTTATTCAAATTGATTGTGAATTACATTGAAATGAGAACTATTCGTTCTTTTCGCAGCAATTAGTGCTCATATTTCTTTTAAAATTGCATCGATTTGATGTTTTTTTAATCTTCCGCAGCATTCCACGCTCATTATTACATCGACAAGATGCTCTCTTTTCACTTGCGCAGCATTCTCCACTTAGTTGTTACAGCGACTCGACACTTTTTTATCTATTCCGCTGTAATTTGAACTCATTCCATTCAATAAATTACAGCGACTCGACACTTTTTTATCTATTCCGCTGTAATTTGAACTCATTCCATTCAATAAATTACAGCGGCTTGATACTTTTATTCTTTCCCGCAGTAATTTAAGCTCACTCCATTCAATAAATTACAGCGGCTTGGTTCTTTTCATTCTTTCCCGCTGTAATTCACTCTATTATCACTCAAAAAAATTCATCCATAATAGACCTAATAATCTGAGCGATGTTTAACCAGGAATCTTAGAGATCTTCCTGTTAACTGTTATAAAAACGAGTTGTACATTTTCTCATCACCGATGGTAGTAAAACCGCCGTGCCCAGGATAAACTACAACATCATCCGGCAAAGTGAAAAGTTTTTCGTGGCAGGATCTCACCAGGGTACTCATGGAGCCCCCCGGGAAGTCAGTTCTTCCAACTGAGCCCTCAAAAAGCGTATCACCACTTATAAGAATCTTGTCATCCTCAAAATAAAAACAGCAGCTTCCTTCTGTATGTCCGGGAGTTGCTATGAGCTTGAACTGTAGCCCCGCTGCTTCGCAAAGAGCCCCATCCCTCAGAAACTCATCCGGCTTAACAGTAAGATTCATGCCATAGGCTGCAGACAAATTGTACTCAGTATCCTCGCAGAGCTTCTTCTCCTCTTCATAGGCATACACTTTGGCTCCCGAAAGCTCAGAAAGCTCCTTCACTCCGCCTATATGGTCAAAGTGTGCATGAGTAAGATAGATGGCGTCCACCTTAAAGCCTCTGTCTGTCAAAGCTTCGTAGATTTTATCGCCATAATCCGCAGGATCAAAAAACACCACAGGAGTGGAATCGTCATATTTTACTCCCGGCTTGTGCTCTCTGCCATCCTCTTTATAAACAAAATAGCAGTTAGTCTGCACCATACCAAGGAGCATCGAACCAACTGCCGCTTTTCCTATCTCTTTATTATTCATTTGAATTCCTCGTAGTAACATATAACTCTTCGGAACCGCAGCAAAATCTTACTGCAATTCCGAAGCTATATCTTATTCGCAAGTAGATTGTACCAACAATATCAAAAGCATCAACCGGTAGTTCTCTCTATGTCGATAACACTTTCGATATTTCTGATCTTATCAACAATCTCAAGAAGCTCTTCTCTGCTTGCTACCTGGAATGCTGTTTCCATGGTTGCAAGTCCCTGCTTACTGGTGCGGGTATTCATAGAAATAATATCCACATTCTTCTCAGTAAGAGCCCTTGAAACATCAGCCAGAAGACCTGATCTGTTATTGGCAAATATGTTGATAGTTGCAACATATTTTTCTCCCGGAGCACGTGCTTCCCATCTGGCTTCAATTAGTCTTGTGCGGTCTTCCTTCTGCATGGCTGCAACATTCACGCAGTCTCTTCTGTGAATTGATACGCCGCGTCCTCTCGTAACAAATCCAACAATCGGATCGCCGGGAACAGGATTGCAGCACTTTGAAAAACGAACCGCAACGTCATGGATGCCTTTAACGATAATGGCATTTCCACTGCTTGAAACCCTGGGAGTTACACTGCTCTCTGCGACAGCAGCAAGAACCTCCTCATCGGTCATGTTCTTCTTGTTGTCCTTCTCATAGAGCTCCAAGAGTTTATTGACAACCTGTCCTTCTTTTAATCCGCCGTGACCTACAGCAGCAAGAACAGCATCCCAGCTGTGGAAGCCGTATTTCCTGACTATAAGCTCCTGGTACTCGTTCTTCATTATGCTGTAAAGATCGATACCCTTTGCTCTGCAGTGTTCAAGAAGAAGTTCCTTACCTTTGTTGATGTTCTCTTCCTTGAACTCATTTCTAAACCACTGATTGATCTTATTCTTGGTAGACGTACTGCCAACAATACTGAGCCAGTCGCGGCTTGGTCCTTTGGAATTCTGGCTGGTAAGAATCTCAATTCTGTCACCGTTCTGAATTCTGTAATCGATAGGCACAAGCTTGCCGTTTACCTTAGCGCCGATCATCTTGTTACCGACAGCGCTGTGAATTGAATAGGCAAAATCAATTGGAGTCGATCCCGCAGGAAGATTCTTAACTTCACCGTTAGGAGTAAAGCAATATACATCCTCTGAAAACAGGTTAAGATCGCTCTTAAGAAGATTCATGAATTCCTGGTTGTCTGACATATCCTGTTGCCATTCAAGAATCTGTCTGAGCCATGTGAGCTTCTCTTCTTCCTGTCCTTCTGCATGCTTACCATCGGATGCTTCCTTATACTTCCAATGAGCTGCGATACCGTATTCAGCAGCACGGTGCATATCATAGGTTCTGATCTGAATCTCAAAAGGCTGCCCGGATGAACCAATAAGTGTCGTATGAAGAGACTGATACATATTGGGCTTGGGCATTGCTATATAATCCTTAAACCTTCCGGGAATAGGCTTATACATCTCATGGATAACACCCAAAGCTGCATAGCAGTCCTTTACGGAAGCTACTATTATTCTGACAGCAAAAAGATCATATATCTGCTCCAGGTTCTTACCCTGATTATGCATCTTCTTGTAAATACTGAAAAAATGCTTAACTCGGCCGTTTACATCACCCTTAATACCCGCAGCATCTATGTGATCTCTGACTTCCTTACAGATCTCTTCAACGTATCTCTCGCGCTCAATCTTTCGCTGAGCAACTCTTTTAACCAGATCGTAGTAAATATCCGGTTCAAGATATTTAAGAGAAAGGTCATCCAGCTCGATCTTAATCTTGCTGATACCAAGTCGTCCTGCGATGGGCGAATAAATATCAAGAGTCTCCTGCGCAATTCTCTGCTGCTTCTCAGGAGGCATGTGCTTAAGCGTACGCATATTGTGGAGTCTGTCGGCAAGCTTAATCAGAATAACCCTGATATCCTTTGCCATTGCAAGGAACATCTTCCTGAGATTCTGTGCCTGCATCTCCATCTGATCCGGAGTCTTATTTACATAATCTCCTGACAGCTCAAGGAACTGCAGCTTGGTAACTCCATCAACAAGAAGTGCAACATCGGCGCCAAACTGCTCCTCCACCTGCTCCTTGGTATAGATGGTATCCTCCACCACATCATGAAGGAGGCCTGCAGCAATTGTTTCCTTATCAAGCTCGAGATCAGCAAGAATAATGGAAACGCAAAGCGGGTGAATAATATAAGGCTCACCTGACTTGCGTCTCTGCTCCTTGTGAGCTTCGTACGCTGCCTGATAAGCCTTCTCAATAAGCGTGATATCATCGGATGGGTGGTATCTGCGGACGCGACTAATAAGCCCTTCATAAAGGGCTTCCGGTGATTGGAACTCATCTATCGCTTCTATTTTTCCATCATCGAAATCAGTCTGTCCCATCTTTCCTTACCATCCTAATAGTTAAATTTCTGCTGCGCTGCTGATGTCTGACTACGCAGCACTGATAATATAATATTAAAAATTATTTGCCTTCGTAAGCAAGTGCTGAATAAAGCTTGTAATCGCCAAGAGCTGCTCTGCCGTTAAGTCCCTTAAGCTCCATGAGCACAAGAACACCTGCAACCTCGCCGCCAAGTCTCTCGATCATCTTGATCATAGCCTTAATAGTACCACCTGTTGCAATAAGGTCATCAACGATGATTACCTTCTGACCGGGCTTAATGGAATCCTTGTGCATCTCAAGTGTAGCTGTGCCATACTCGAGCTCATAATCCTCAGAAATGGTCTCGCAGGGAAGCTTACCCTTTTTGCGGATCATTACAAAGCCCTTCTTAAGGTTGTAAGCAAGTGCTGTACCAAAAATAAATCCTCTGGACTCTGCACCTACAACAACGTCAAAATCAACGTCCTTTACAAGATTCTGCATCTCATCTATAGCAAGCTGAAGTCCGTCAGGATCCTGTACCACTGTTGTGATGTCACGGAACATGATGCCCGGTTCCGGGAAATCAGGTATAGTTCTTACATAATCGTCTAAAGTTTTCATTATTTATTACCTCTTCTAAAAAACACTCATAGATATAGTTTATAGTAGTGTTTCAATTAACCTTATAATTATAACACAATTTTACGCAATTAACCAAAAAAGCGCCACAAAAATGGCGCTTTTTGAAACTCATTCAAAAATACAGGCTTTATTCAAGGTTAAATGTGATGGTGTCTCCACCGAGAGTACCGATAAGCCCCAGTGTATCCACAGTTTTTACCTTGTCCTGATTCATCTGTTTAATGAGAACCATGTTCTGTTTTGCTCCTGCAGGAATGGTTCCGGCAAAGCTGCTAAGGTCATTATCAAGCATTGTCACATTGGTATATCCCACGTTTGTTCCGTTGAGAATTACCTGAAAATGAGGATTAGCCTTGACCATATCCACAGTGACATCCATTCCGCTGGTATTTATAAGCTTAAAATTCAAGACAAGAAGCTTATTTCCCTTTGTGGCTGTAATTGAGAAAACATCATTCTCATCTGCGTAAGAACCTACGACACTGTAGCCTGAATATGTAAGGAAAATACCCTTGGATATCTCCTGCCTCATTCCATCAACAGTTTCATCGGTCTCAGTAGTAAGAGATTCTCCCTCAGAGGAATCGTCTGTAGGAAGTGTTTCTTCAGTGGGCTGATCCGCAAGAGATTCCAAATCCTCTAAAGAAGCATCAGGGACACTTTCTTCCGTGGATGCACTATCTGATGCATCAGCCTCTTCACTTGAATCTGCTTCATCGGAAGCATCGGAGCTATCCGCTTCGTCTGAATTCTCAGCACCTTCAACGCCTTCTTTTAACTGATCCTCATATTGATTCAAAAGCTCATCAACATTATCATCTTCGCTGCCATCCTCAGATGATATATCAACCTTCACATCTCCATCTTCTGTTTCAGGCTCCGTGATATCGTCAGCCTGGGCAACCAACTCTTCATCTTCAGAGAGTTCCTCTGCACCTTCGCCTGCATCTTCTACAGTCCCATCTCCTATGGTCTCTGCAAGCTGAGCATCTCTTTCTGCCTTAGCAGCCTCACGCTCCTCTTTTTCTATCTGGTGCTGCATCTCCAAAGCGCTGATGGATGATAATCTCTCAACACCATTATTGGAGTACTTCATCAAAAGACCAACAGCATACTGTACCGTCTGGTTATACTCTTCCTCTGTCATCTCGGGAAAAGTAGAACCGCAGCCTGTAAGAAGCAGTGAAGCTATGCACCCCGCAGCTATTATTTTCATAAAACCTTTTTTACTCATAAACTGCCCCCTGTTATAGTTCTAAATGAGTTAAACGGTTTCAAGTTCAAACCAAAATTCCACTCCGTTATCGTAATTCCTTACACCATACTCCTGGTGCATGGATTCCATTATAGCTTTGACAATTGAAAGTCCTACACCGCTTCCGCCATATTCGCGGGTTCTCGCCTTATCAACCTTATAAAACTTCTCCCAAATATGATCTATGCTGTCTTCAGGAATAGGCTCTCCAGTATTAAATACAGATACTCTGACCTTCCCTTCCTTCTGCTCCAGCTTTATCTCAATTATGTTCTCTCCGTCAAGATGATTAAGGGCATTACTGTAGTAGTTCATAATCACTTCTTCAGTCTTAAACACATCCGCCCATACATACAAAGGCGTATAATCCGCCATCCTGACAGTGGCATTTTTCTGCTTCGTTAATATTTCGGCAGATTTCACGTAATTCTTTAGGGTCTGGACAATATCAAAGCGCTCCATCTTGACCACATCGTTACCAAATTCAAGCTGATTGAGGGTAAGGAGCTTCTTAACCAGGGTATCCATCTTGGACGCCTCATCCTTGATAACATCGCAGTAAAACTTCATGCTCTCGGGATCATCTATAACGCCTTCATCAAGGCCTTCCGCATACCCCTGGATAAGGGCAATAGGAGTCTTAAGCTCGTGAGATACATTTGATAAAAACTCTCTACGCATCTCATCTATTTCTTCCTTGCGGGCAATATCCTGCTTAAGCTCATTATTGGCAGTCTTAAGCTCTTTTATGGTAGTTTCAAGGGTCTCAGAAAGCTCATTAATATTATCACCAAGAATATCAAGCTCGTTTTTATTCTTTTCCTTGGAGTGATATTTTGCCTCAAAATTAAGATCCTTCATTTCGCTGGAAATATCACTAAGCTGCAGTATGGGCCTTGTAATTTTATTAGTCAGATAGATGAGCAGCACAGAACCTATGATAATTGCAGAGATTCCCACAAAGGTCATGAATCTGTTGAAAATTCCGATACTCTCTCTGATTCCGGCCAAAGCACATCTAACCATTACGATATATCCGGAATCTATGACTCCCCAGATTTCAAGATACTCGGAATTAGTTCTGCTATCCATCTCAATCTGAACCGTATAGGTATCGGTTTTCTCCAAAATATCCCTTTGTGATGGCACCTTTCTTCTCATGGTATCACCAATGAGATTCTCCCAAAGAACAGAAGCCATATAATCCGCATCGCTTGATGATGATTTAATCATCTGTGAATCCGCATCCAGAATAATGAGCTCTATTCCGTATCTGTCACAGATCTGCTGAAGCTCAATATCGTATTCTTCTGTTGTAAAGCTCCCATCATCCGAGGCATCATCAATGTTACTGTAGGCCTGTTTTACAACCCTAAGCTGATGGCTTAAATATACCCTCTCCAAAAATGCCTTATTTATCACAAGACACATAAAGATCATCCCTGCCATAACAAGGATAAATAATATGCTAAACTCAAGGCGCAGCGACCTGCGTACTTTTTTCTCACTTGCGTTTTTACTCATAACTGAATTTCATAGCTTCCTTATACTTACTGTTAGTATAATCTTACCACTTACATAAGCTCTTTTTCAGTTTTTTCACAATAAATTCACTATTTATCAATACTTTTTATACTTCTGTTTTTCAAAGAATTCATCTATATTTGCAATAAGTTCAGCAGGAGGCATGGTTTTCAGAAGATACTTCTCAGGCTTTAAGGCAAGCACATTCATAACGCTTTCCTTATCTCCTTTGACTGTCAAAAACATTACAGGAATACTGCTTGTCTCCGATTCGCTTCTTAGCATTTCAAGAACCTGCGGTCCTGTAGTAACAGGCATCTCATAATCAAGAAGTATCAGATCGACCTTGTTTTTAGCAAGAAAAGTAATGGCATTCATTCCGGAATTCACCATGAAAACCTGATATTTCTCAGAGAGCCAGCTTTTAATAGTCCTAAGCATAGTGCCATCATCATCAACTACAAGAATCTTCTTTTTCTGAAGTCTTACTTCTTCCTGCTCAACAACAGCAATCATCTGTCTTCCAAGCTCTTTGACATTAACAGGTCTCTCAAAAACCGCAGCAAGACGATCTCTTGAAACCTTCGCCAATATTTTTTCTATCTCATCGGATGAGCCAATGACGCTTACTGAAATATCATCCTCTACAGTCTTATCCTTCAGATATACGAAAAATTCAAGCATATCATCCACATTTTCAATATAAATGAGATACACCGAAGGCTTATCTTCCATTCGTTCTATCTGCGTGACATCGGGAATAGTTCTTATTACTTCAAATCCGCCCTCCTTTAGCTCATTTGCTATGGAAGTAACCATGAAGCTTTTTTCACTACCAATAAGTAATACTCTTTTTTCCATATTCTGCCCTCATATTTAGTAAACTCAGAGAATCTCCAATAGTGCATCCCTGTCTACAGCAGCCATCAGCTGCTTCACTTTATTGTATTTATCCTGCAAAGAAGCAGGTATACTGTAGCCTTCAAGCATCTTCATTATGCCATCTGCTGTATCAAAATCATAAGCTTCCAAAAGCTCTTTCATATCAGAAAAGGCATTTCCCAGTTCTTCTTCCGGAATCTCAGGCAGATTTTTCTTATCCTCAGTCTGTACTGCAGGCGCAAGTTTATCCTTATAGCTCCTGTATAGAACCAGTAATTCTCCGCTCTTATTCTCTATCTCTGACTGATTTTCATCATTGCCGCACTTCTCAAGATATGCCGCTTTTTCAGATAAATCCATAGCTCCGATTAGTCTTGCAGAGCTTTTAAGCGCATGAACCGCCACAGTGAAGTTTCTATAATCCTTTGAGGCGGCAAACGCTTCAATATCCGATGATTTTGAATCGATTGCCAGATAAAACTCATGAATCACATCATTGAGAATATCAAGGCTTCCACAGTTTTTAAGGGCCTGCTCATAATCCACACCTTCAAGTTTTTTGTACAGGTTTTCGCGCTGATCTTCCTCTTTCTTATTATCTGCCTTGCCTGCCTCTTTATCTGAGTTTTCGCCGTATCCCACATCCCCGGGATGCAGGACTTTTCCATCAGGAAGATATCGCTCAAGCATTTCCTCCAGAACAAGACCATCCACAGGTTTTGATAAATAATCATCAAATCCTGCCTTCAGATATTCTTCCTTTGCGCCTTCTCCCGCATTGGCTGTTAGTGCTATACACGGAACACCAAGGTTTTGATTTTGGTCCAGCTCCTTCATTGCGGCAAGAGTTTCTATTCCATCCATGCCGGGCATTCTGTGGTCGATGAAAATAGCATCATACTTTTTAGCTTTTACTTTTTCCAAAGTCTCAGGTCCGCTTTCAGCTGTATCCACCTGAATCTCCGTAGTTTTTAGCAGCCCCTTAACTACAGTAAGGTTCATTGGCGTATCATCTACAACGAGAATTATTCCATCAGGCGCTTTGAATTTTTCATGATACTTTTCAAGGCTCTGAAGATACTCTTTATACTTCTTTTTAAAATCGCCAATTTCTTCCCAGGATACAACCTCCTGTTTTACCTCGAATGAAAAATCAGAACCTTCTCCATATACGCTCTTTACCTCAAGCCTTGAATCCATAAGTGCAAGGAGCTTTTTGACAATACTCATACCAAGTCCTGTGCCCTCTATGGATCTGTTTCTGGTCTCCTCTATCCTCTCAAAAGGTGAATAAAGCTTGTTTATATCTTCTTCCTTAATGCCGATGCCGGTGTCCTTTACTCTAAAGCCCAGCATAATATTGATATCATCTACTTTTCTATAGCCAACTTCCAACGTCACGGTTCCTTCTTCCGTGTACTTAACAGCATTTGAAAGGATGTTAGTAACGCACTGCTTAATTCGTATCTCATCACCAATTAGCTGCGTAGGGAGCGTCTCATCAATATTCAGCTCAAGCTTAAGGCCCTTATCCTTAGCCTTTACATCCACCATATTTATCAGGTCATTTATGGTTGATCCCAGATGATACTGCACAGGAAGTATATCCATTTTTCCAGCTTCTATTTTGGAAAAATCAAGGATGTCATTGACTATACCCAGAAGCGAATTGCCTGCACTTTTCACATTGCTTGCATATTCTAAGATCTGATCATCCGAGGCTTCTCTAAGAATCATCTCATTCATTCCAAGAACTGCATTTATAGGAGTTCTTATCTCATGTGACATGTTTGATAGGAAAGAAGATTTTGCTTCACTGGCCTTTTGAGCAACTTCAAGTTCCTTCTCAAGCTCCTGCTCCTCCTTGATTCTGCCGATATAATCTTCAACAGAGTGCACGGTAGTCTTCATGGATTCATGCAGAATCTTTATCTCATCCCTTGAACCTACGATTATCTTGTCAACCTTATGTCCTACTTCCAGCTTCATGTCATCATCCGCATTGGCATATTCAAGCAAAAAATCCGACATGTTTCCAATAGGTCCACCAATAGTTACCTTAGTGAAAAAATTGGCAAAGGCCGCCATAGGTACCCCGACGCAGAGCATAAGAAGAATCATCTTTATATCAAAACCAAGAGCCACATAATCAAAGGTATAGTCCATATTCTGAATTTCAGACAGGAGCTTTTCTCTCTGATAGACTAATGTGCCTTTTCCTTCATTATCATTTGATTCAGCATCATCACCTGTTTCGACATCATTTATATCTGTGCCGGTACCGGTTTCTTCTGAAGCTTCATCGTCCAGAAGTGACTGCTCAATTGCTTCATTCCTCTTCATTCCTCCAACGAACATATCTTTAAGATCCGGGAACAAAACCATCATATAAACAGCAACCGCCAGACCAAGAACAAGCTCTACCGCTATCACAATAGTGGATATCTTTACACTCAGTCTGGTTTTCCTAAGATTTTTCTGAAGTTCCTTATTTTCCTTAAAGGCCGTGGTATAAGAAACGCCTATAGGAAATATGATCTTAAATATATCAGGGAGTTTTCCAAAAAGAAAATAACAAAAGACAGCGACAAACAGAATTGTCACCATATCTCGTGTGAAATAATCAATTATATTACCGATGTTTTCAAAATTATACTCGTTAGTCTTTATTACAGAAAGACACGCAAACTCAGCAAGTGAAGTGGCGCACAAAGTGCATAATGCCGCCACAATGGTCTTTTTTACTTTAGCAAAGAAACCGTACTGGGCAAAAAGCGCAAAGCATAAGGTCGCCACCAGATAAATTGCCATATTGTAGGCTCCGGTTGGTGACAACACAAGAGTCGTGACAAATGACATGACAAAGGAAATCATACCAATAAAATATCCGTACAATGCCCCTACCATAACGTACGGAAAAAGAGAAAATGTCAGATAAATATTCCCGTCCCTTGAAAACATGAAGGATTCAGAATTAACAGAGGCCTGAACACACAGAGTTGTCAGTCCTGCCCATACTAAAACTGATAAGACATTGCAAATAACTCGCAGTTTCTTCGTATTTTTCTCCATAATACCTCACCGGGAAGCAGTACCTTCAATAATAAAACATAGTTATTTACTTCTATCACACTTCGAATTTATACCCCATACCCCAGATAGTCTTTATGAGATCGCCCTTTTCTCCCATTTTTCCGCGAAGCTTTTTCACATGGGTATCAATAGTTCTTGCATCCCCAAAGTAATCATAATTCCATACGTTATTAAGTATTTTTTCTCTTGATAATGCGATACCTTTATTCTCGATAAAATAAGTTAGAAGCTCGAATTCCTTGAAGCTGAGTTCTATCTCTTTTCCATCGATCTGAACGCTGTGTGCTGCCTTATTTATAACAATTCCGCCTGCCTCGACAATATCCTCACTGGTGACCTGAGTGGTTCTTCTGAGGATTGCATCAACTCTGGCAACCAGAATCTTGGGACTGAAAGGCTTTGCGATATATTCATCTACGCCAAGTTCAAAGCCTTGAAGTTCATCCCTCTCTTCAGTCCTTGCAGTAAGCATGATGATCGGGACCTTGGAATATGCCCTTACCTCACGACAAACCTGCCATCCATCCATTTTGGGCATCATGACATCGAGGATTATAAGAGCTATGCCATTCTGGTCTTCAAAGAAAATATCAAGAGCCTTCTGGCCATCCTCTGCCTCAATTACATCGAAATTGCTTTTAACAAGAAAGTCCTTAACAAGCTTTCTCATTCTGGCTTCATCATCTACAACCAATATCTTTAATTTATCCATTTTATTCTCCATCTATTTCGGATCCATATTCTGTATCGTCCTGTATATTCAGATCCCTCTCTTTAATTCTGACTGCCTTCTCTCTTTCCTTTAAAGACTCCTCCCATTCAGCAAATCTGTTGGTAACATTCTGCTTATAATTGATTATATTATCAGTCTCTGACATGGCTGCAATCACAAACATGGTCACAACCAGCGCCACAAGAACTATATTCATAGCAATCAAAAGAGCCATGGCAAACTTTTTGTCCATTGGTGGCTTCTTTTTGGGCGGAGTAAAATATCGCTCCGGATGATATTCATCAGGAAGCTGCACATTGGTAATCTTAACTTCTATGGGAATAGGCGTAAGATCATCATCTGAAACTCCTGCCGCAATTAACTTTTCGCGAAGCTTTGCAAGGTACTCCCAGCCAACTGGCGTTGCGAAAATCTTGTTGGAAATAGCCTTCTCATAGACAGCCTCCATATCAGAAACCTTTGCAGAGGTCACCTTCTGTTTAAGTATGCCTATCTTCTTTTTATCCAGCTTTGCCTTTTCAGCGTCCTGGACTGATAAAAAGATATAGCCCTCCACGGTCAGTTCTTCGTCGGTTGGTCTGTTGTTAGCAGGCTTATTCTCTTCTGATTCCTTCGCAGTTTCTGCAGAACCGTTCGTTGCCTCAGAAGGACTCTCAGCGTTATCCGCCACAGGTTCACCCTGATTTTCTATATTTTCCAGTTTTACTAAAGCATCATCTGCCATACTCTACTCCATAAGCCGCGATAAATACGCTGACGCTTCTGGCCTTCATTCTCCAGTTAGGAACTGATAAGGGCTTAGGCCTGTTATAGAAATAATGTCCATCTTCTGCAGCTGTATCAACCACAAGTGTCCAGTAAGCGCCTTCCGGAGGTGTAGGAAGTGTGATCTGAATATCCTCCCAAAAGGAATTTACCGACATGATTACGATATCATCATGACCCTTTTTCCTTACAAATCCCGCATACATGACTGTGATAATCTTTGTATTGTCATTTATGTCGGTATTAAAAGGATTGTCCGTGAAAACAGAGATATGCGGAAGTCCACTGACTGCCGGCTTAAGATCTTTTCTGATTGCAGGATGCTTTCTCCTGAACTGAATCATATCTCTGTAAAAATCAAAGAATCCCTTGTTTTTGGTATGAAGTTCCCAATTAAGCCAGGATATCTCATTATCCTGACAATAGGCATTGTTATTACCAAACTGGGTATTGGCAAACTCATCGCCCTGAAGGATCATGGGCGTACCGCGGCTGCACATAAGAACAGAAATGGCATTTCTCATCATCTTAAATCTGAGGTTATTAACTTCCACATTATCAGTCTCACCCTCTGCTCCGCAGTTCCAGCTTCTGTTATCATTGGCACCGTCTGTGTTGTTCCATCCATTGGCTTCATTGTGTTTTTCATTGTATGCAAACATATCATAGAGGCTAAAGCCGTCGTGACAGGTAATGAAGTTGATTGATGAATCATAGCCGGCATAGTTATTGCCATACATATCCATGGAACCTGTAATACGTCTTACCGCATCAGGAGCTGCCCAGTAATCACCCTTAAGGAAGGATCTGATACTGTCTCTGTATTTGCCGTTCCATTCTGCCCATCTGCCCCAGGAAGGGAATGAACCTACCTGATACATTCCGCCAGCATCCCAGGCTTCCGCAATAAGCTTTACATCGCCAAGGAGCGGGTCAAAAGCAAGCCTGTGAAGAAGCGGTGGCTGCTCCATAGGTGCACCGTTTAAATCACGTCCCAGAATACTTGCAAGATCGAATCTGAAACCATCAATTTTATATTCTTCTACCCAGTAGTGAAGACAATCCACTATCATCTGCTGAACTATGGGATGATTACAGTTAAGTGTGTTGCCGCATCCGCTGAAGTTATAGTAATCACCATCGGGAGTAAGCATATAATAGATATTATTATCAAAGCCCTTAAAGGAAATGAAAGGCCCATTCTCATTACCTTCAGCAGTATGGTTAAATACAACGTCCAGAATAACTTCTATTCCATTCTCCTTAAGAAGCTTTATCATCTCCTTAAGCTCGAATCCTTCTTTATTATATTCAGTGTTATAAGCATAGCTCGTGTTTGGCGCAAAAAAGCTTACGGTATTGTACCCCCAGTAATCGAGGACTGTTCTGCCATTTACAGTTCTCATATCCCTGGTCTCATCAAATTCAAAAATAGGCATAAGCTCTACAGCTGTTACCCCAAGTCTCTTGAGATAATCAACCTTCTCCATTACACCCGCAAAGGTGCCTCGACACCTTACTCCTGAAGATTCATCCTTGGTAAAGCCACGAACATGCATCTCATATATGATGGAATCACTCATGGGCGTCTTAAGCCATGAAGCCTCTCCCCAGTCGAAATCATTTTTTACGACACGGGCATGATATGCCCCTTCGAATTTGGTAGCCTGCCCCCAAATCCTTTGTCCCACTACCGCTTTTGCATAAGGATCCAAAAGGACATGGTTGTAGTCAAAAAGGAGGCCCTTTCTCTCATCCCAGGGACCATCAACACGATATCCATACTCAAGATTCTCAATCTCAAGACCGAATACGATCATTGATCTAACTTTTCCTATTCTATATTCCTCAGGGAAAGTTATAGAAGCATAAGGTCTGTCTTCACCCCTATGAAATAAAAGCAAAGTAACCTTGGTAGCTCCATTAGAATAAACAGTGAAATTGACGCCATCAGGAAGAACTGTAGCACCATTCATACCATATAAACCGGGGCGCACACGAAAACCATTTATAATATCAACAGCAAGGAGCTGTCTGTTCTCTTCAGATCTTCGCATGTCAGCATGCCATAATCCCGGTACTGCATTTATTTTTGTTTTCTTATTAAACTCAGCCATAAGTGCTCCGTATTATAATAGCGTTTTCTTATGTTTAAGTCAGTTACTCCTACCCAGCAAAAAACATATATATAGTTATTATACTACAATGAACGGTAAAATGGTTATTTTATTGCGATAAACAAATTTTCCGCATTGTAATAACATTTTGAAATAAAAATGGCATTTTATATTAAATTTATGATTTTTTATTTTATTAATATGGAATCTCCAAAATTTTGATGATAATATTTAATTACAATATTGATATGGAGGTACTGAAATATGATTTCAAGAAAAAGTTTATTATATACAGCAATATCTTTTACAATCACATCGCTTCTTATGATTGGCAATTCCTTCGCAGCAAAAGCAGCTACAATCTCTGATGGATGCATAGAACTTGTCGGTAAAGAAAATCCCGCTTTTGATACTTCCCTCCTTTCAGGTGATACATTAAAGGACGGAGTAGTAATTAAAAATAACTCCTGGAACACAGATCTTATTGTAGTCCTTGGTGATGAAGAAGTCACAATAAGAGTTGGTGAAGAACTTGTTTTAGATGGCGACTGGGTTATGGAAAGCATCGAAACAAGAGATTTATTCTCTGATAGCCAGGACGATGAAATAACAGATACAAATTCTAATGATACTGAAGAACCTTCCGATTCAAATTCTGAAGAAACTTCCAATTCAAACAACGAAGAAAACAACGATTCAAATACAAACGATAACAACGATTCAAATACAAACGAAACATCTGACGACGAAGACATCACAAATAATGATGATACAGTAAGTAACAACGATAACGCAACTAATAACGACGAAACAATTAACAATGATGATACAACCAATAATAATGACGAAACAGTAAATAATGACGAAGTCGTAAATAACGACGACACAACAAACAATGATGACGAAGTTATAAATAACGACGACACAACGAACAATGACGAAGTAATAGACAACGAAGATAACACAGACAACAATATCTCAAATGATATTAACTCAGACGATAACGACGAGCAGGAAACAAATAACGAAGCAGCTGATGATAACACAAATGATGCTAATGCAATCACAAAGAATTCAGCACAGGATGATGAAGTAACTAACGACGATACATCTAATGGTTCCGACACTTCCGCAAAAGAAGATCAGGCACCTAAGGCAGAGGAAATCGGATCAGTAATAATCGACCTTAGTGGCGCTCCTACAGGATATGTAGTAAGCAGCAATGACGAAGCAACTTATACAGGTACAACAGCTGACAAGCACGCAAGATGCGTTAAGATCCTCGACAAGATTGTAAGCCAGAGCGGAAAAACTTACACAGTTACAGCTATGACAGACGATGCACTTAAGAACGCAAGTGGAAAAGAGCTCATCATCGGAAAGAACATCAAGAATATCGGAAAGCGCGCTTTAAAGGGTGCTAAGTATAAGAAGATCACTATCAGAACAGCTAGCAACGGTTCTCTCTCAGTTGGAAAGAACGCATTCAAAGTAAAGACAAAGAAAGTAACCATCAAATTACAGGGCGTTAAAGGAAAGAATAAGACAAAGGTTATCAACAAGATTCGCCGCCAGTCAAACAAGGATGCAATCATCAAGTAATCAAATATCACAGATACATTAAAAGGCAGGAGCATTGAAGCTCCTGCCTTTTTATTTTGATAAAAATTACGATTCGCTTAGTTCATCGTAACGCGTTCGAACCAGATTCAGTATTACCTCATTAGGTTCTCTTCGCTTATGCGGGATATGCGCCGTTCTTAGTGTCAGCTTCTGACATATCCACTTTTTCCTGCTGTGCCATACGATACTTGAAGAAATCAGTAGCAACCTGAGGGAACAATGCATAGGAAAGAACATCCTCATCCTGCTGCTTCCAAGGCTTAACCTCTTCTTCAAACTTAGGAAGTCCGGGAGCAAGCTTATCTGCAGGTCTGCAGGTAATAACTTCTCTGTCGCCAATGATCTTCTTCTGAACTTCAGGATTGAAGGGTTTGATTGTCTTACCATACTCACCGGCAAGGAGATCCTTTGTCTGGTCGGTAGCAACCTTATATCTCTCACCCATAAGTACGTTCATAACAGCCTGAGTACCAACGATCTGTGAAGAAGGTGTAACAAGCGGAGGCTCACCGAAGTCCTTACGAACCTGAGGGATCTCCTCAAGCACTGTATTGTACTTATCGCTTGCATTCTGCTCCTTCAGCTGGCTAACCATGTTGGAAAGCATACCGCCGGGTACCTGATACATAAGAGTCTTGATGTTAACACCAAGAACCTTAGCATCCATAAGTCCGCTAGCAAGGCACTCTTCTCTGTAAGGTCTGAAGTAATCAGCAACCTCAGCAAGAAGTTTCTGATCAAGACCTGTATCGAATTCCTGTCCCTTGAAGGCTTCAACCATAACCTCTGTAGCAGGCTGTGAAGTACCAAGAGCGAAAGGTGAAATAGCACAGTCGATAATATCAACACCTGCCTCAGCAGCCTTCATGTATGTCATGCTGGCAACACCTGAGGTGTAGTGTGTGTGAAGATCGATAGGAAGTGATGTAGCACTCTTAAGAGCCTTAACAAGCTTCTCTGCCTCGTAAGGAAGAAGAAGTCCTGCCATATCCTTTATACAGATGGAATCAGCGCCCATTGCCTCGATATCCTTAGCAATGTTCATCCAGTACTCTTCTGTATATGCATCACCAAGTGTGTAAGCAAGAGCGATCTGAGCATGTCCGCCCTCTTTCTTGGTAGCCTTTACAGATGTCTCAAGGTTTCTAAGGTCATTCAGACAGTCGAAAATACGAATGATATCAATACCATTTGCAATTGACTTCTGAACAAAATACTCAACTACATCATCAGGATAGTGCTTGTATCCAAGAATATTCTGTCCACGAAGAAGCATCTGAAGCTTGGTATTCTTGAAACCATCTCTGAGTTTACGAAGTCTCTCCCAGGGATCTTCTTTAAGGAATCTCATGGAAGCATCAAATGTTGCGCCTCCCCAGCACTCTACTGAGTTGTAGCCAATTTTATCCATTGTAGGGATAATGGGAAGCATCTGTTCTGTAGGCATTCTGGTGGCAATAAGTGACTGATGTGCATCACGCAGAACTGTCTCTGTAATCTTAACTGGCTTTGCCATAATTTTTTCTCCTTTATAAAATTATCGATTCACGGATTTCTTCGTGCTACGCACTCTCGAAATCCTACAAACATTCGCAATCCATGCTATCGCATTACTTGCTCATGTTTGTTTAGTTATCAAATACATATGAAATTGTGCAAGCACATTTCATATGTGCTTGATAACAATAATCAATCAGAATACTCCAAATACAGCCATAAATGTTCCTGCAACGACTGCAGTACCAACTACACCTGCAACGTTAGGACCCATAGCATGCATCAGAAGGAAGTTACTGGGATCGTACTCAGCACCGACTTTCTGTGAAACTCTGGCTGCCATAGGTACTGCGGATACTCCGGCTGATCCGATAAGAGGATTAACCTTTCCGCCTGTGATAACGCACATAAGCTTACCAAACAGACATCCTGCCGCAGTTCCGATAACAAAGGCAATAAGACCGAGAATAACGATCTTGATTGTTGTGATGTTAAGGAATGCCTCAGCACTTGTTGTAGCACCTACAGATGTACCGAGCATGATAACTACGATATACATAAGTGCGTTAGATGCTGTCTCCTGAAGCTGACGAACAACACCACTCTCTCTGAAGAGGTTACCAAGCATAAGCATACCGATAAGAGGAGCTGTTGTAGGAAGAATCATACTTACAACGATAGTAACAACTATCGGGAAGAGGATCTTCTCAAGCTTGGATACCGGACGAAGCTGCTGCATACGGATTTTTCTCTCTTTGTCCGTTGTAAGGAGCTTCATGATCGGGGGCTGGATAATCGGTACAAGTGACATGTACGAATAAGCAGCAACCGCGATAGGTCCGAGAATTGTGGTCTGGTTAAGCTTTGTAGCAAGGAAGATGGATGTCGGTCCATCTGCTCCACCGATGATAGAGATAGCTGCAGCCTGCTGATCATTGAAGCCCATGGCAATAGCCATGAAGTAAGCTGAAAAGATACCAAACTGAGCAGCTGCTCCCATCAGGAAGCTCTTAGGGTTCGCAATAAGGGGACCAAAGTCCGTCATTGCACCTACACCCATGAAGATAAGTGAAGGCATTATAGCCCACTCATCAAGTAAGTAGAAATAATACAAAAGACCGCCTACACCGTTTGATGAACTCTCGATTGAAACCATAATATCAGGATAGATATTAACAAGTAACATACCGAAAGAAATAGGCACCAAAAGAAGCGGCTCGAATCCTTTGGCAATAGCAAGATACATGAAGATAAGCGCAACAACAACCATTATGTAGTTGCCGGGTGTCATAGTTGTAAACGCTGTCTGTTGCCAGAGATTCGATAATGTGTTAGCAATGTAATCCATTTAACGACCTCCGTTTAGTCTCCTTTTTCTTAGTTCATTGTTGCGAGAACGCCACCGGCTTCAACCTGATCGCCAACTGCAACGTCGATACTTGCGATTGTTCCATCCTGAGGAGCAACCATAGGAATCTCCATCTTCATGGACTCCATAGTAATAACTGTGTCGCCCTTCTTTACAGCCTGGCCAACACTTGCATCAATCTTAAGAACCTTACCTGCTGCACCGGCTGTTACCTTAACGCCGCCTGCACCTGCAGATGCCTTCTTAGCGGGAGCTGCGGGAGCCTTAGGAGCAGGAGCTGCTGCTCTGGGTGCTGCTGCAGGAGCTGCTCCGCCTGCACCCTCTTCTACTGTTACGTCATATACGTTTCCGTTAACGGTAATTGTATAGTTTTTCATTATTTATATCCTCCTAAAATTAGCTAAATCCTTATGCTTTTTTCCAATTCCCAGTGGGTCTCTTGCGAATAGATCTTACAACGTATCCATCCGCTGATCCGCTGCCTTCATAAGCAGCAATGGCTGCTGCAATAACTGCTACGAGTTCTGAATCATCAGAAAGCTCTTCTTCCTTATCAGCGATCTGAGCGGTTACATTTTCCATTGACTTCTGAGTAATCTCTTTGTCAGTCTCAGGCTTCTTCTCACCGATCTTACCGATAAGCGGGAATAAGGAAATAACTATTGCGATTATTATAAGAACAGTAAAAGCCATTCCCATTCCAAGAAGTGTATTAAGTCCTGCACTCTTAAGCTTCTCGCCAAGTGTATGATTTACATTGACTGAAATAAGTGTAGGATTGAGGTTCCTGTCCAGGCTGTACTCAAGGATCGCTGTATGAGCGTTAGGACCTGTACCCTCTATGATAGAGTCTACAAAAAGCTTTCCATCCTTGTTTACATAGAACTCTGTGCTCTTAACACTGATATCATCAGCAAGGCTTCCCATATCGTGATAGCCGAGTTCATCAACTGCGTCGAACCAGTTTCTATAACCTGCCTTGATGATGTCATAAGTCTCTTCATCAAACATGCTGGTTATATCATCAAACATTCTGTCTTCAAAATTATCAGGTGTTACACCGTCTAAATACCATGCCTCAAACCATCCATCCTCTATGGTGTCAGCAATACTTGAGAGAGTATCCATTGTGAATGTCTCTGCATCATATCTACTGCCGGCCACCGTATTTTTCTGAATGGTCTCGCCACATGCTGTAAGCCCAAGTATGCAGATCAGCGTTACACCCAAAGCAAGTATCTTATGCTTCAAGATTCGCTACCTCCTTATACTGTCGTATGCTTCTTAGCAGGACGCTCATCGCGCTTACTGTAAAGCATATCAAATGCTCCGATAACATACTTTCTTGTATCAGCTGCACTAATGATAGTATCTACATATCCTCTTGCCGCTGCACTCTCAGCATTATTCTGAAGCTTCTCATAAGCAGCTGCTGTATCAGCAACTGTAGCTGCATCCTTACCATCAGCGATGATCTTAGCAGCAAGTGAAGCCTCCATTGTGCCAATCTCTGCATCTTCCCAGCAGAAAGTCATGTCAGCACCAACAGCCTTAGAGTTCATGATCACATAAGCGCTTCCAAAAGCCTTACCTGTGATTACATTTACCTTCGGAACTGTAGCATTTGCAAGTGCTGCAACAAGCTTACCTGCATTCTTAGCAACGTGTCTCTCATCACACTTTGTAGCGCCAAAACCAGCTACATTTGTGAATGAAAGCACGGGGATATCAAAAGCATCACAGAAATTAACGAGATCTGCAGCCTTGCCACAAGCATGAGCTGTAAGTGATCCGTCAAACTTCTGAGCAGCTTCGCCTTTTTCATCATAAACAACGCTTCTGTTAGCAAATACGCCTACAGTTGCGCCGCCAAGCTTGATGAAACCAGTAACCATATCCTTAGCATACTCTCTCTTTGTCTCGAAGAATACGCCGTTATCAGCGATCTGGCTAAAGATAAGAGCAGGATCTTCTACAGAACCGTCGAGATTCTCACAAGCACGGTTAAGATCATCTGCACACTCATCAATTGAATCATTGTCTTCATTATTGGAAGGAAGGAGTGAAACGAGCTCGCGGATCTGAGCAAAAATAGTCTCCTCATCACCTGTTACATCAACACTGCCAACCTCTTCACTCTGCCACTTAGCAGAAGAAGTATCGCATTTTTCCTTGCTGTTGCCGGGAATGCTATTTGGTGAATTCACAAACAGCTTTGCTTTTTTCTCTTCCATGAATGTAAAGTCTGTTACTTCAGGGAAAAGTGCAAGGCCGCCGCCACATGAGCCAAGAACGGCTGTGATCTGCGGAACCACACCTGATGCATCGATCTGTTTACGGTAGATCTCACCGAATGCATTAAGCGCATCTGTTGCCTCCTGAAGACGAAGTCCTGCAGAATCGATAAGACCGATAACAGGTGCTCCCATCTTAAGAGCTAAATCGTAGAGACCAGCAATTTTCTTTGCATGCATCTCACCAACAGATCCACCGAGAACTGATGCGTCCTGTGCATAAACATAGACGAGCTTACCGTCTACAAGACCATAGCCGGTAACCACACCATCTGAGGGTGTCTCTGACTGCTTCAGATTGAAATCAGTGTTTCTTGCTTTTACAAGAGCACCAATCTCAACGAAACTGTTTTCATCAAGCAGAGAAACTATTCTCTGGCTTGCCTGAGAAGAACTACTCATTTCTTCACCTCCGTAATATATTTAAATAACTTAACGTAAATCAAAAACACGTCAGAATATAGTATAGCATAAAAAAAGGACTTGGAGAATACTCCAAATCCCGATTTTATGCTAATTTTACAGATTATTGTTACTTTTTTGTCAGATATCTAACTTAACACTTATCTCCTGCTCAGCTTCCTGTTTAAACTCCTCTACACGAACTGCATCAAGGGTGGGAAGTTCATCAAGAGATTTAACACCAAAGCTTCGAAGAAATTGCTCCGTTGTGCCAAAAAGAAGCGGTCTTCCGGGGGCATCAAGTCGTCCGAGTTCCTGTACAAGATTAAACTCAACAAGACGATTTACCGCATGATCACTGTTTACGCCACGGATTCTCTCAACATCAAGTCGGGTAATAGGCTGCTTATAAGCAATGATCGAAAGCGTTTCCATAAGAGCATCTGTAAGAACAACCTTCTTAGGTGTCTTTGCCACCTTTATAAGATACTCATACATCTCGCTTTTGGTACAGAGTTGGAAAGAATCTTCAAGCTCGATAAGGCCTATTCCGCTCTCTTCCTTGTCATATTTTTCCTTAAGATATTTGATCTGCTCTCTGACATCAGCAAGATCCTGATCAGTTGCATTACATAATGCAGAAACACTGACAGAATCACCCATAGTAAAAAGGATTGCCTCAATCGCAGCAGCTCCCTGTTCTTTTGTCATCTCTAAGTCCTCTCATAAATTTTCAAAAGGAAGTTCTGCTCTCACTTCGTTCGCCAGAACACGTTCGGATCAAGCTCGAAACTACCTCGATAAATCCTCTCAGCCATATACATTGGAAGATATCATGATCTCACCAAAGTTTTCTTCCTGCTCAATTGTCAGTTCACCTGTTTTCATGGCTTCAAGAATAACCATAAAGGTAACGATAATCTCAACCTTACTGTACTGCTTCTCAAGAAGCGCTCTGAAGCTGAATCTATTGTGTTCTCTGATAAAGTTCTTTACATATTCAGTCTTCTGGTCGATATCAACAGCTTCCTTCTCAATCTTACCGAATTTACTTCTTATAGGGTCAACCTTATCCTCCTGCCTCTTAAGTAGAGCCTGGAAAATACTGTTGAGTTTGGCAAGATTAGCATCTCCGATGAGCTGCTCATAATCAAGTGGTTCCTCATAGGTCATTACTTCATCCGGAATATTCTTCTTCCTGTAAAGATGAGTATCCGCATCCATCTGCCTCTCTCTGAGTTCATCCGCCATGAACTTGTACATCTTGTATTCAAGAAGCTTCTCAACAAGCTCTGCTCTTGGATCCTCTTCTTCTCCCTCTTCGTTAACCTCTTTGGGCAGAAGCATCTTGCATTTAATATCCACAAGAGTGGCAGCCATAACAAGGAACTCACTTGTAACTTCCATGTCGTCCTTCTGCATGGCTCTGATATATTCCATATATTGTTCTGTAATAACCGCTATTGGTATATCATAGATGTCTATTTTGTTTTTATCTATTAGATGAAGCAGCAGGTCAAGTGGTCCCTCAAAGGCCTGCAGCTTTACTTCCAGTGCCATATACTCCTCACAAAAAAACTTTTACTTTATACTTTCAGGCAAAGCCTGTGTCCATCACTTCTTATCTGAATAAACTCTTATAACGCACAGCTCTCCGGGATTGTTAAACCTGATGGGAACAGTATGCATTCCAAGACCGCGGCTAAGAACCATGTATTTATCACCATTCTTAAAAAGTCCGCCATCATACTTGGGAAAAAGCATAAGTGCCGGCGATAACACTCCGCCAAGAAACGGAAGTCTCGCTATCCCACCATGAACATGTCCCGAAACCGTAAGATCAGCACCCCACTTACAATATTCTTCAAAATAAATGGGATTATGAGCAATCAAAAGCTGATATCTCTCGCTGCAGGGCACTCCGAAAAATCCATTAATATAGTCAACATCCATTTGGGCCTTAAAGAACTTCTTAAAGTACTCATAGCTGGTCTCAAGACCATGGATCTCCATATTGTATTCTTCAAGATAAGTGCCTGTATTTCTAAGAAGCACAACGCCAAGATCTGTCAGCGCCTTTTCATAATTCAGATAAGCTTCTTCTCCCTCGCCTCCTATAGCCCAGGTCTTATACTCATGATTACCGTTAGCCGCATAAACAGGATATTTATCTACTATCTTGCGAATAATAGACAAAACAGGCTCAGGATTGAGTTTATGATGCGAATTCTGACCGGTTATCATATCTCCTGCCATCAGAACCATATCCGGATGAGCTGAGTCTATTGCCTCAACTAATGCTCTGTTACCATCCCCATAATCCTTCTCATGGAGATCGGAAAGCAAACAGAAAACAGCATCTTTTTCAATTTTATCCGAATGAATTTCATATTCTCTTACCACAAAATGAGTCATATCGTGGTATATGATTGCTATTACTGCGGCAATTATCAGTAGCAGCGCAATAAGTATAATTTTTATTGTCATAAGATTCCGATAAAAAAGTCCTTGATTAAAAATAACCAAGGACTTCTCAATTTTGATTAATTATATTTACGTTTTCTTGCTGCTTCAGACTTCTTCTTACGCTTTACGCTTGGCTTCTCGTAATGTTCTCTTTTACGAATCTCCTGCTGGATACCAGCCTTTGCGCAGCTTCTCTTAAAGCGACGAAGCGCGCTGTCTAAAGTCTCGTTTTCTTTAACTATTACTGTTGACATCTCTACTCTTACCCTCCCTTCAGACCCTTCCTTAACGGGGTTCAGGGTTATTTGCTATGTACTATTTAGGCTAATGCCCACATAACATTACAAATTATATCATATATTTTTGTGCCGTCAAGAAGAAATTGAAAAATATTTGTGCAAAATCTAATATGGTTTAATTCTCCAACAACAAACATAATAGCAATTTATTCTTCTATTTTTTTATTACTCATTTTAACTATAACCTTGCCATCACTGTATCTGCAGTATCCTTCAGAAGGATATTCAGGCATATCAGCAAGCACACCTTTATCTGTATTGGAAGAATCCAAATGTTCTATTTTCATTTTTCTTCCAAGTATTCCTTCAAAGTAATGAATCATACTGTCTTCATAAGTTATTGATGAACCAAAGGATCCTAATAATGCATTTTGATATTTATCAGTTAACATATTTTGGTATACTGCCTTTGATTCAGTAAACTCGCCGGCAAAGACTACCGGTGTCTCTCCTTCAACATATCCGTCTATGGAATTCACATCTTCCCATACATTTTGCGCATGTAAGATTGTATTGTCATATACTAATTTCTTATGAGTATATGCGCCATTAGCAAAAACAGCATTATTAAAACATATGATCAATATGCAAACTATCGCTGCCGAAAGAAGTCTTTGAAATTTTTTTCTATTTTCATCTCCCTGATAACCATTTTCGGAATTGTTAATCAATTCATCAAAAACAAGTGGCAGTAAAAAGAACAGGCAAAACGCAAATATCATCAGTTGATGTATCATTCCAAATGATATGACATATATTGCATTTAATCCCAACGGCAAAATCAGTAATAAAGCGGCACTCAGAATCTGTGCTTCCGAACGCACCTTACATATTTTTATGTAATTTATGGCGTAAACCAAAATAAGTAGTAGCAAAACTATTGATGTCACTGTTGAAATTACATTGCTGTATCCATAAGGTAGCAGCAATCGTTTACCAAACGAACCATATGCTTTTGGAATAAGCAATATAATGTCCTTTATTCCATGCGATGCAACGCTTCCCGGACCATTGTAATCATTTGAAAGCTCCACTCCGAATACTTTTGCTGCTATTATCATTGAAACTATATAAACCACAACAGAAATCGCCAGCACTGCAACTTCTTTGATACCTGTCATAATTACTTTATTAACACCTGCTTTGTCATTTATTTCAGCAGTTTTATAAATCAGAATGATCAAAAAAAGTCCGATTGTCACACATATATATGCCTGATATAAAGCCAACGTACAGACTATAAATAATATTGGTAATGCAGTTTTTAATTTTCCGGAACATCTCTCAAATGTATATACTGCCAAACAAGAAAGGAGTAATGCCAGGCAGTCAGCGTCTGCATCAGCTGAATATGTACAAAAGAGAGAAATAAGCGCAATGTTTGATGCAAATAAAACAGAAACACAAAAACCTTTCTTCTGATCAAATCTTAGAAGTCTTTTTACAAAAACCACCGCCAAAGATACATATATTGTACTAAGAACTCCCATCATCCATGGCGTTGCCTCATTCCTGATTATCTTAATCAAAGGAAACAGCCACCTACCCAAATCAACCTTAGCAGCATTATATGTATCATAGAAATACAAAGAATCATGTGAATACATAAGATTTGCGAATGCAAAGCCATGTACTGCCAGCATAATTAAAGCTGTAGATATAAATGTATATCTATCTTCACTGTCAAAATACTTTTCCATAACTCCTCCCAAATATCACACATACCCCACCTTGACAAGCCGGCGCAATCAGAAATAACATATTAAAAAATATATTTGCACTTAAAAACATAGATAGGCTTATATGAAAAATTCCATTACCGCGATAATTCCATTTTATAATTCCAATACCGCTTTGAAAAGCATGCTTGATAGTATTCTTGCAGGCAGCCTGATACCTAATGAGATTATACTTATCGATGATGGCTCAGATGATATCTCTTCAGAAATTGCCAAAGAATACTCTGACAGCAATTCTTGTATCCGTTATTTCCGCCAGGAACATAGCGGTGTTTCAGCTGCGCGGAATCTTGGAATTAACCAAGCCACAGGTGACTGGATAAGCTTTCTTGACGCAGATGATTTTATCGAGCCTGATATGTACAGTGAAATGATCAAAGCAGTATCAGATGGTTCATATGATGGATGTATCTGCGGATATTATACACACAAGGACAGTGTTATCACTCCCTATGCCGGGAATTATGATAGCCCACTTCCCTCTGCCAAAATCCTTGAGAAAATGTTTACTGATGATAATATCCGTGGTTTCCTTTTTACAAGGCTTTTCAGATCAGAAATAGTAAAAGCTCATTCCTTCAACAGCAAAGTAAAAATGTGCGAAGACCTGCTTTTCCAAACGAAAATTTTCTCACAGGCTGATCTTAACTTTGCTTATGTGGCAAAGCCCTTCTATCACTATGTTCAAAATGAATCGCAAACTACAGCTCCCAAAAACTATTTTGAAAACGGTCAGTTTATATATAAACCTTCATTTGATGTGATTAAAACCTTTGTGCATGAGAGTTATGTAGATAAGAATTACAATGATATCATGGAATTCAGTATGTACACGCTCATAACTCAATATAAAAAGAGCGACAACAAAGCCGCTCTTAAATCTCAGATCAGAATGCTTCAGCACGAACTGAAGTCAACACCTTGCAGGAATAAGTCAAAAAGAAGATATTTGTATCAATTGTGTCCAATCCTGTCCTTTAACTTCATAAGACTTTGGAATAATTTGTAACCTGCATCATTCCCCAGGGTTCTGCAGCATATTCTCATAAGTACAGTATATTTCCTGCTACTTTTGCTTTGCCAGCTGGCATCAAAATGATGAATACTGTATGTTTCCGGAGTAATGGTCACTTTTCCTGACCTATAGTCTTTTGGAGCAAAATATTCTACCGGATATATTTCCATTCCAGCAACATTCTGCCTGCTACCATCCGGCTTAAGGCCGTGAGTCAACAGTACCATGGTTCTTAATTTAGGACTTTCTAAAAACTGCTCTTCCCCATTAAAAACTCCAAATACATCGTCGCCGTCATAGACAGACAGCATTTCCTTAATAACCGGGAGCTTGGGGATACAACCAAATCCCTGTCCATCGTTTACGAATTCATTCGTTTCAAAGCCGATATATCCGCTATTTTCACATAATGGTGTGATATCTTTTATAAGCTCGACATCTGTATCAAGATAAATTCCGCCATATTCATACAGTACATCAAGCCTCGCATAATCAGATACAAAGGCCCACTTTTTATCCTTATAAGCTTTTTCCATAAACGGGTGCTTATGAATATCGTAATTATCTTCATTCCACTCTCTGATTTCGAAATCAGGACAATATTTCTGCCAGCTTGCAATACATTTTCTGACATTCTCAGGTTTATCTAGGCCGCCAAACCATAAGTAATGAATTATGTGTGGAATTGTTTTTCCATTCTCAAGTTCACTGTTTTCTCTCATATTCTCGTCAAAATCCTAAATTGCCGTAAACTATCACAATTACATGTGTTTATTGCACACAACATATACGCTAATTATAATAAATATATCAGATTTGAAATAATACAGTTTTACTATACAGCAGGTAACCATTTACCACAAAACCACACTTTTACAGAAAGGCAACTATCGTGAGTAAGAAAAAGTTCTGTATTACTTTAATTTCAACAGCATTTTTCATAGTCATTGTCAGCTTTTTTATCATTTATTTCTCCATGGCAAACACCTATTATTATAACAATTTCAATTTTTTATCATGTTTGCAGCTGCGAAAATCTGACTGGCCAAGTGGCGAATCACCTGATCCCATTTGGTCTCCGGACAATATCTCCTATAAAAAGAATCAAATGGATTTATGCATCAATAAAAACGAAAACGGCTTAACCGCCGGCGAAGTTACTACAAAGCGGAGCTTTGGCTATGGTCTGTATCAGGTAAGCATGAAACCCATCAAACATTCAGGCGTTGTATCAGCATTTTTTAACTTTGGAAAAAAAGATAATTTAAGCACAGAAATAGATATCGAATTTTTAGGCTACGATACAACAAAAGTTCAATTTAACTACCACACCAACGGCGTTGGAGGACATGAATATCTTTATGACCTCGGTTTCGATGCTTCCGAGGATTACCATACCTACGCATTTTATTGGAAAAAGAATTCTATATATTGGTATGTTGACGATGTTCTGGCCTATGAAATACATGCAGAAGACATTCCCGAGATAGAAGCTCCCATCGTCATGGATGTATGGGCCGGAGGAAAAGAAGAATGGCTTTGCGAATATGATGGTGCCACTCCACTTTACGCAAATTATCAATGGTTTTCCTACACATCTCCTGATTACGTTTCTATACAGTGATCGGATTTATCCGGTCTCATAATCATGCACTTGATCTCATTATTTATTCAATAATAAAACTGTTAAAGCCATAGTATTTAGCCAGTGCATGATTCATCCAGTTATCCGGATTGCCGGGATCATCGTAATAATATATATCCTTTGTATTTTCAATCGGTTTAGGCATATCACTCATAGAATACTTAACATCTGCGCCATCAGGATATTCCTCCAGCTCATTAAAGAAATTTTTACAGTCCGAATAATACTCTTGAATCTCTCCTTCGGAGAGCTGTCTGTTAAGCATGAAATACTTATTATCCAAAAACGAATGAGGCAGTACAATATCTCCCGCGATGCAAAGCACAGCTAACAAAAGTATAGCCGGCAAACTCTTCATTCCTGCATATACTGCAAACTCACATCCAAAATAAACAGCTACAAAAACCACAGAAACGATAAACACACTGTTGAGAACAAAATCACAACGATTATTCAGTCCTCCCCAGGCCGAATACCCAAGAGTTGCAGGGAAACATGCAAACCATGCAGCGCCAAGAACAATAGCTGCCACAATACTTTTTGATATATTGAAATCTTCTTTTTTATATTCTGTCAGTCCTATAATGATCCCTATTACCAAACATAGCAGTGCTATCTCTAACACATATCCCGTCTTTATCAGTCCTTTGGCATTTCCAACACAAATCCTCACAGAATTCTTTATGGATTGTATGATCAGTAATTCTCCCGAACCATCCTGAGCCTTTCTCATATAATTACCGGGAGCAAGAGTATTTATCAAAGCCCCGAGCGTCCACCATATAAAAATCTTACATCCGTTTACATCAAGCTTTTTTGCGGTAGCAAAATAAAAAAGAACTATGATGACCACCAAATAGCAACCGGCACCGGCTATCATAAGCGTCCCGCCACAAGCCAGAAAGCCCAGGATTTTGGAGTAATTCGCGTACTTTTTTTCTTTAGTCCTATAATATCGAAGAATACTGCTGATCCCCAAAATCATCACTGAAAAAGGAAATGTATACGACACGCTGCCGGAATACCAAAAAAAGACTTCATAATAGGTTTCTGATCCAAAAAGTGCGAAAAGTGTAAGCGCACAAACAATTAATGCAAAGCTTCTGTTCTCTTCCGAAACATTCTGAAAAAGCTCAATGATCAATACAATCAAGGCTCCCATGACCAGTACAGCATTTATGATCATAACCAGTTTCAACTGAGGGTAACCAAATCCATTTATCGGACTCAAAAACGGTTGCAAAAACATAGAGAAATATGTTCCTTGCCAGGACAAATATGTTGTCAGGCTATACCATAAAGCACTAAAAAAATGTATCGGAAAGAACGCTTTGAATAATCCAAAGCTCACACCATGGGAAAAGTCATCGGCTGAAAAAACAGTATATGATGCCGACCATGCATAGACAAAAATCATATAAATGACTGCTATCAGAGATAAACATGACAGACATTTTTTTATTATTGTTTTATTTGCCATTTTCACACCTGTATCATTTTTGTTTTTCCCGCCTCTTTATTTCGCTTAACCTGAACTTACTCGGGAAAAGAATAATCTCCATATATTTCTTTTTCTGATAACCGTCCAAATCAAAGAAGCGCCTGATATATACCTTAAATGCCTTTGATCTAAAGTATGCATACAGTCTGTTCTTTCGAATAGTTTCCTCAGTGTATGTCACCATTAGTTCTTTCATACCTTCGAAATAGGTATAGAGCATATAAATTTGCAGATCACCGTACATCATGTTTTCTGTGTATTCCAGTCTATCCTGCAATGCATCCAAATAATCCAGTCTCCTAAGACTCTGTGCCCTATCGGAAGAAGTAATACTGCCCTCTCTGATCCTGTAATGATATAACGTATCGGAAATAACCGAAACCGAATCAGCTTCGGCGATTATTCTATGGGCAGCAAATTCATCTTCATGGATTTTTCCTTCAAGGAATCTGTATGAAGCAAATATCTCTCTTTTAAACAGTTTATTGCAGGCTATTATCAAAAGCACATTTTCTTTTGGGTAAATATCTCCAAGATATTTCATAGCCGAATGTGATGACAGAACTTTGCTTTCATCAAATGTAACAATACCCTGCTCCGCGTCTTCCTTTTTATATCCGCATACAGCTATGTCCGCATTACCGGTTCTGATTGCCTCGTATAACTTTGAAAAATAGTCACAGTCAACCCAGTCATCCGAATCCACAAAAGCTATATACCTGCCATTAGAATTATCAATTCCGGTATTCCTTGCCGCGGACAAACCGCCGTTTTCCCTGTAAATGTAGCTGATATTCTCATTTTTATCCGCATACTTTCCGGCTATCTTACCGGTATCATCTGTTGAGCCATCATCAACTAATAGTATTTCAAGGTTTTTATATGTCTGCCTCAGCAAAGAATCAACACATTCTGCAAGATAATTCTCAACGTTGTAACATGGTACTATTACGCTAATTAACGGCTCCTCATCGCTACGTGATTCCGAATGTAGGTTATATGCCAATGCATTTACAAGATCAGGGGCATTATCAAAAGAAATTTTCCTTGCAAAAACAGCTTCAGATTGCTCAAGCTCATTAAGATCCTCCAGCTTATATTCGTAAGGATCGCCCTTTTCCCAATCTATCATCCTCAGACTATTATTCTTAATGTTACCTGCAAATTCAGAATTCATAGCAAGTGTACTGATGGCAATCTCGTCAGGGCCATTTGTCAGCTTATAGCGCTTAATTAGCTCATCCTTGTTTTGCAAAATGAACAAAGCTAACTCATGGGTTATGCTAAACCACTGATCTCCTTTATAAAAGCATAGCCCTTTATCCTTTTTCGTCCGGTCAATTCCAAGCCTTTTTTGTATTTCTACAGATTTCCACTGTATTTTAACCAGCGAGCGCATGAACTTATTCTTTTTTCCGGGGCCCATGAAATCATCTTTACCGACCATGCCAAGTAAAGGATAGAAATATCTGACTTTATATAAAAATGAGTCATTCTCTTCACCGGCTCTATGGCACCTTATAAACTGACTGCTCTCATCTTCCAATAATTCATGAATATAATCCTGGCTTTTTAGTGGGAAATCCACGCCCGAAATCAAATGATAATAATGATATTTTTGTATGGTTGCAGCTTCAAGAAGCTTCAATTCACACTTAAGAACGCTTATTGTCCCCCAATATATTTTCATGGGTCTGATAAAATATATCCGAGATTTGTTTACCCATGAAGAAATCTTTTGCTCATCGACATATCTCGTCTTTTTATCAATGTGGAGATAGATATCGTTTCTTTCATCATCCAGCTCGCTGATAAGTTTTCTAAGCATATGAAATTCATTATGAGCAATGATAAGATATGCATGTTTTTTCATAGATTTCTCTTTTTCATACCGTTATTTTTGTCTCTCAGTTTTAAACCATAAACTAATAATTTGCAAACAGCTTGCAGAATACTTTTGGAAAATTAACAAAAAGAAGATATTTCCCCCGCTTTTTCAGATCAAACAACCATGAATATCGAAAATATATATCACGATATTTAGCCTTTGCCAGTGATCTCAAATTTTCGTCTCCGCTTTTGTAAAAGGAAACCAGCTTATACAAAGCAATCTTCAAACATGCCACGGCAAATTCTCTGTCATCATGAACAGCAGCTTTATCTACTCGTTCTACCAACGCATCAACTGCATCCAGGTGACCGGGATTGTTATAATTCCCTGAACCAGTTATTCCATCATCATTAACGCGATAATAATAATTTTTGGTCGAAATATAGGCTGCTTTATTTATATCATAAAGCAGATTGTTAATCATGAATTCATCTTCATGGATTTTCCCGGTTTCAAATCTGTATTTCTGTATCAATTCCGCCTTATAGATCTTATTCCATGAAACCACTATTTCAACATACTTACGAGAAAGATCGTCATATAAAAAATGTCTCAACTCCGCAGCCGAAAATACACAATCATCATTTCTCTCATCATCAACTAATCTCGCCGATTCAAAATTGCAAATAGCAAGGTCTGCATTACTGCTATCCATTGCTTTGACAAAATCCTCAAGATAGCTGTTTGATATTTTATCATCCGAATCGACAAAACAAATATATTCTCCGGAAGCAGCATCTAAACCGGTATTTCTGGCACCTGCCAGTCCTTTATTCTCCTGATGGATCACCTTGATTCTATTGTCTTTTTGAGCGTATTCATCACAAATACATCCGCTGTTATCCTTTGATCCATCATCTATCAGTATCACTTCAAAATTTTCATACTTTTGCGCGAGGATGGAATCCAGGCATTCCTTTAAATACTTTTCAACATTATAGACAGGTACTATTATTGATATCAGTCCGCTTTTCACGATTTACCATCCTTAATATTGATTGTGATATAGTTTTATAGTACACTTTTTCCAAATTTATGTACATTCTTGACTTAAAACATGCCGGGAGTTTAACGCATCATGGGAAACCACAATATTAACAAAACTTATATCGAAAAAGCATTGCTACTGCTGCTTTTATTGTTAATACTGGCAAATTCCTGCATCTTTGCTTCACAGAAAAAAGGCTATTTCTTAGATGAAGGCTGTACATTTCTAACATCTAATGCAGATGTCATAAAATTCGATTCATTACAAACCTTAATAAAACAGTACAAGCATGCCCCTGTTTATTTTGTCATGGACAAATGGACAGGCTATGAAGAAATAATGGATTTTTACACCACAAAAAACTCCGGAAGTTTTGGTTTTCTTGATGTCTGTTATTCACAGGCTTATGATGTACATCCTCCGCTGTATTTTGCCTGCATCAATATTATATCTTCACTGTTCCCAAATCTTGACTTAAAGTGGGTCGGATATCTGGTTAATATTATTTTCCTACTGGCAACATGCATTTGTATTTACAACATTTGTGTTTTAGTGCTCGGAACGGATAATAAGATACCTGCTATGGCAGCAATGCTATACTATGGTCTCAGCTACGAATTCACTAATACCGCAACTTATTGCAGAATGTATGCAATGCTTGGATTTTGGCTTACTATGCTTTTATTCGTAACTATTCGTTTCGTCAAAAATGACTTTTTATGCAATAAACATTTCCTATTTTGGCATTGCTGCGCAATATTCTGTGCCATGTTAACGCAGTATTTTGCTGCCTTTTATATTTTACCCATATTTATAATTTCACTCTTGCTTTTGATTATAAAAAAGAAATCCGTAAAAAATTATGTTCAAAGCAACCTAATCACAGGAATACTGTATCTGCTTTTATGGCCTTCATCTGTATTCCATTTGCTTTTCACAAACAGAGGAAGAGACGTACTGACAAATGTAATAGATATGAATTTGCAGTCAAGAATTAAAGACTATATTTACTTACTTTCATGCTCGCTTTTTTCCGGCATGAATAAGTCTATGTGTATTTTCTTTGTAATAGCGTTAATATTGGGAGTAATTTCTATTTGGAATTACAGAAAAAGAAATATCGTTGAAAAATCAGACACTGATTATCAAAACTGTTCAATTTATATATTGCTGTGTATTCCTGCTATCCTGTATTTCGTCATCGTTTCAGCCTTATCGCCCTGGATCGTTGACAGATATCAGATGCCAATAATGCCCATTTTCAGCATACTAATTGTTTTGGTAATACATAAATTCCTTAAATCCTTTATAAAAAACAGGATTATAATCTATGTTTTACTACTGGCATTACCGCTTATTCTTTGCTATAGATGGGAGTCAAAATATGAACCGCGATACCTATATAATGACTCTCAGCGTTCTGAATACATAGCAAATTACAAAATGTATGATGCAATTGTGGTGAGTAGAAAACCTAACGACTTGTTTGTAGAAATACCGATCAATTACCCTCACTCCAATTACTTATCTACATTCGAATCCGGAATAGATAAAGCCATACATAGCATCTCAGAGATACATCATCCTTTTGTAATGTATCTCTATAAAAACTGCGATGCCGAAATTGCAGAATACCTTCAGAAATCAGGCTTTAGCTGTGAGAAGCTAGATTATTCCGCTGATTCCTATGATATTTATTTTGTAAAATGATAAATATGTACCATCAAAAATAGAATCAGGTAAATTTCACCTTTTGATTTTACCTATTGATGTTTTTTCCAATTCGCTTTCTTTGTACTCAACGTGTTTTACTCTCTTATAAAGCGGCATGGTTTTGTTTATTTCTTTTATATACTCCCTTACTTCTGTTTCACTCAAATCGGGAGCATATATATCCGCGTAAATGCTGTCATTCTTTTCGTATACCATACACTCTTTTATATGTAAGTTCTCATAAATCTTGGTTTCTATCTCTTCAGGGCTTACATTCTCTCCTCCGGAAAGAATTATCAGATTTTTCTTTCTACCGGTTATGTAAACATAGCCTTCATCATCCATATACCCTAAATCACCCGAATAAACCACGCCATCCTTGAGGCATTTTTCAGTTTCTTCAGGATTTTTGTAATACCCCTGCATATTGCCCCAATACTCAATGCAGATTTCGCCATCAATAATCTTTATTGTTGCTCCTTCTGCAACTTTACCTATTGAATTTACATGGTTTTCCATATCAAGATTCTGAATAACTGCTCCACCTACTTCAGTCTGGCCATAGAATTGCCCCACAGTAATTCCATTGGAGTTGAAGAATCTTACCATATCCGGCTCTATCAGCGCGCCACCGGATAATATGTCCTTAACCATTCCCATCCTGTCCATTCTGTTACGCTTTACACAATTAACCCACAATTTCAAAACCGTTGGTGTAACAGCAGCAAAATCAATCTCAATGTTCTCAAGATCAGATAGTATATTTTTCAAATCTTTACTATAGCAAATAGTGCAACCATTTTCGGTAAAACTAAGCCACGCTATCAAGCCACCAACATGATAGCAGGGGAAATTCGTATAAACCTTTGTTCCGTGCGCAGCAGAACGATTATCATTATACCTTTTGGGGAGAATATACAGGCAATCATGGAACACATTATCCACAGATAATACAACTCCTTTAGCTAAAGAAGTAGTACCTGATGTATACAGGATAACCGCCATATTGTCCGCCTCTTCTTCAGAGAAATCCTTCAGATCCTTTTCGTTTTCAGTTTTCTCAAACAACAGATCTTTCTTTAAAACCAAAGCATTATCTTTGCTATATTTTTCCGGCTTATCTTCAACCAAAAGAATATCAACTTCTGCATTCTTTATAGCAAAAGAGATATTATTCTCTGTTTCATTTTCATTGATCGGAACCACAACGGCTCTGCTGAATATTACAGCAGCAAAAAGAACATAATACTCATAACCACTGCGAGCAATAATTCCTATGTGTTTGCCTTCCACAACTCCCGAATGCTTTTCAAGTAAATAAGCGCATTTTCTAACGTCACTCAGATAATCCGAATAACTTTTACTTTCAATATTTTCTCCGTCCAGAGTTTTGCACATACACAAATCTGAATATTTTTTTATTATCTCAAGATATTTAATCATATTATTCTAATTTCTCCATAATGATTGAATAAGTCGTTTATCAACTCTATCTAAAACGTTTCTTTTTTATTGCTAATCTAATTCTTTCAAAAGCAAATGTAACAGCCAGAACAACAGTCACTCTGACTCCGATAATTATTAGATTTCGAAGAAAAATGCCACCCTTCCACCATTCCGTTGCAAATGCATAATGAATCATACCACCACAAGCAATTAACTCTATAGAATGGATACAAAGTACATACAACGAAAGTCGTCCTATCCTTCTGATAAAAAGCAGGAAAGGGCCTTTAAATCTATCCATTTGCAAAAATAGCCTAATCACGATCAGCCCGATAAATCCATTAGCGATTATTGAAACAATACCTAAAGGATAAATATTGTAAGCCATAACAAATACTGAATCAGCACTTACAAAAAGCAGATACAATACCAGGCCTAAAAATAATGAAACAGTAACGCCATTAACTTTTATGGTTGATATAAGTATTTTATTCTTTTTTACATAATGGCCCAGCCATACATAAAGCACAGCTATAAGTCCTTGCGAAATCCCCCATGGTAATGTTCCTGCAAAACTCATCCCCCATCCGACACAGGATACGAGAAAAGACGCCACAAGAAGTCTCTTATCTTGGAAACAATTCGAAAGAACATTAAAAATAATAGTCGCAATCATCAACGAAAGCAAAAACCAAATCGGCCCGCAACTCTGAATCCATAAATCATTTATATATACTTCTTTTGAAAGGCCAAATAATCCACCCAAAATAATACTGATAGTACGCCTGATAGAAAACTCAACACTTGAATACATTAACTGAATGTAACAAAAGTGTACTATTACAGTTATCATCACCGAAATACTATACGGGATCATCAGTGTTTTAAATTGCTTTAAAATACACTTTTTATTCGTTGTCTTTCTAAAACCATATCCGCTCAAAATAAAAAATGCAGGCATAGATGCTTCGGCTATAACCTTAAACCAAAAATAAAAAATCAGAGTAATTAAATTAACTTGCCCTAAAACATCTTTTACAGAGTAATTATATTCTTCTATGATCGGAACTAACTGATATGTATGACCAACCATAACAAGTATCATCATTGTTCCTTTTAGAAGATCGAACATGCCTAATGAGTTCTTGATTGTATATTCCTCTTTTTTCATCTGTTATCCTTAATATTCAAATTATCTGGATTCAATCAACTCAATCATATCCTTAACAGATGATATTGACATTAATTCTTCCTCGGTGATTTCTATAGAAAATCTCTTTTCGATTTCTGAAATTATAGCCATAATTTCCAATGATGACAAATCAAGGTCATCCAGAAATTGACTTTCTTCTTCAATATCACTTCTATCAATATCTGTAATATCAACTATAATATCCACTATTTTTTCAAAACAATCATTCATTTTCGTTTCCTTCCTATTCTGTCAAGCCTGAAAATACGATTTTTACTGGCTTTGACGATTTTGTTATTCCTCAAAACAAGAGCCAAAGGTGATGAATTGTCATAGTATCTTGTACTGAATAGCCGATTTCAGGTAGCACTAATAAAGCATCCTCTTGTTTGCTCTATAAAGGCCATTTCTCCTTTGATCAACTATGATGGCTAACCTTCCGTGTCTAAAGGGATCGTGTCCCAACTTCCTTCGTCCAGCCAATTCATACACCAAGTGCCAGCAAAGCTCCTAAACAGGGTCAAGCCCTAGGGAAAATACCACCGCCAGCTACAGCTCTTGTTTGTTGTCCTTTACTGACCAATCTACACTTTGGATGGTACCGACAAGTCGGTGGACGCAATCCATCCTGTTGTAAGTTGGTAGCTTTATTTTGCAGAAGACTTGCTTCTGCTGTTACTGGATTCCTATCCGGAACCCTGGCCAACCACTGAACAACGCTCAGTAGTTCGACAGGATTCCGGAGCATGTTTCTTTCTTAAGCAGCCACTATTTCTGCTTCTTCAAATCTATTGATATCATCAAGCATCTTCTGTGGATCGTAGGTAATTCCTTTTTTAAGGATAGTAAATATGATTCTGAGAAGCTTACATGCTATGACTATCAGCGACTGCATCTTCTTTAGAGGATTCTTCGCTCTGGTAGTGTAATACTCATGTATATACTGGAATTCTGGAGCATGAGCCACTACCGATTTAGCTCCCTGAAACAGCCAGGTTCGCAGTTCTTTGCGTCCTCTATGGCTTATCTTTGTTTCGCCATTATGCTTGCCTGAACTGTTGGCTACAAGGTTTAATCCGCTGAGTTTCTGTATTTCCTTTGCGTCATCAAATCTTTCAATGTCTCCCATTGAAGATATGATTCCGGCTACTATGTTCTGTCCAAGTCCTGTTATTTCAAGGATGTTCTCTGCATGGGGTATTTCCATACACTTTTCATTGATTGCAGCTTCAACTGTTGCAAGCCTCTCATCCAATGAGATGATGTCTTCAACATGGCACTTTACTGAATATCTGTCCGGCTCTGAGCCTTCTTTCTTGCCTATGCTTACGCTAGCATACTTGAATATCTCAGCAGCCCTGCTATAGCCGCGTCCTCTAAGCTTAGCATTGTGCCATATATCTCGGATACCGTCTTCGCCTAGTCTGATTATATCTTCTGGAAACGGTGCAACCTTAAGTATCTCCATTGCAAAACTGCCATCTGTTTTCCCAAATGCGTCCTTATATTCAGGGAAGTAAATCTTCATCAGCCTGTGTAACCTGTTTATGCTGCGGATCCTGTTCTCAGCAAGCTGGCTCCTTAGAAGTGAGAGACTACGCAGATCAGCGTAGATGCCCTCCGGAAGATATGGCATACCGTAGTTTCCGTTCATAACAAGGTTTGCAATAACCTTGGGATCTTTTCTGTCATCCTTAAGCTGGCTGTTATCCTCGATTTCTTTTGTCTGTTTTACTGCATATGGATTTACCTGCACCACACTGATACCATTGCTTATCAGCCATGTTGCCACGCAAAACCAGTAATGACCTGTAGGTTCGAGTCCAAGTACTATCTGTTTCTTACCATTTACTGCAGCAAGGTCTACCATCCAAGCTTTTGCGGCTTCAAATCCTTCCTCGTTGTTAAGGAAAGAGAATGGCTTTTTGCTGAGTTCTCTGCCTTTTCTATCTATAGCCCTCAGATAGTGGGTTTCACTGCCTATATCGCATCCAACTATAAGCATGTCATCTGATATAAATGATAGCTTGGCATTCTTATCAAACTTTCCTGATGTCTCCAGATCATGCCAGGTCTTAGCCTGCAATGTATTTAAGAGATCATCCACTCTGGTTTGTCTTTCTTCGGCAGATAAAGTATTTATCACCGAAAAGTTGTTGCTTACTTGATTTTTGTTGTTCTTTGCCTTAGCATTCATGTTAGATACCTCTCGTATTCTTGGATTATTACCAACTGCCAGGTCAGTAACAATCCAACTTTACTTGAGGTATTCTTTTTAGGTCAACCCCTGTTTATATCATACAGGAAGCTCCTAATGTAGTTCATATCCAAAGCCTCAAAAGAACTTCACAAAGTTCGCCATATCCTCTCCGGACATAAGCTAAAATATTATATCACAGAAATGCGATTTCTTATTTAAAAATTGTACATTATCTCATATAATGATAATTACTGATAAATCGATAAACTAAGAAATTGGGGAGGTTCACTTAATGGGGAAAAAATCCATAAAAGAAAACAAAAATATCTTTTTCGAAAGTCGTGAGGAAGCCGGACTTACAAGAGCACAGGCCAGCGAAATCCTCGGAACCATAAGCGAAAGCAGACTTGAGAAAATGGAAACAGGTAAGACAACCATCTACCCCGAAGATGTTGTTGAAATGGCAAGAGCATATAAAAAGCCCGGTCTTTGCAATTATTACTGCACACATGAATGCCGTATTGGTAAGGATTCCGTTCCTGAAGTAAAGGAATCCACACTTTCAGAGATAGTTCTTGGAATGCTCTCTTCTCTTAATGCCCTTGAGAGACAGCGAGAAAGACTCATTGACATCACAGCTGACGGTGTAATCTCAGATGATGAGCTTGATGATTTCGTAGATATTCAGAAACAGCTTGAAAATATCGATATGACCGTTGAATCCTTAAAGCTCTGGGTTGCAGGTACCATCGCAGAGGGCAAGATCAATAAGGAAAAGCTTGAGGCCTTAAAAAAATAAGTTTCACAAAATCACGAAACCCGCAGCAAATGCGGGTTTCTTTTATTCTATCAATAAATTCTATTATTCATAGCACTTTATAAGCTCAGCGATTTCATTTTTAAATCTCTCTGTTACTTCAGAAGGACCTATGATCTTAACATCTCTTCCAAGAGCAAATATCCACCCAAGGAACTGATCACTTACTGCCACCTCTACTCTGGTCTGGGACCATCCTTCTTTTTGGGCACTTATGATGTGAATATCCTTGCCGAATCTGTCAAGGAATACTCCCACAAGCTTATTATTGAATTCAATATCAACCTCTGTGGTCTTTCCTCCAAACATTCCAAAATTCATTTTAGAATATGAAGCCATATCCAGATCCTTAAACTGCTCGGCGCCATCTCTTTTAACATCAAGGAGTTTAATACTCCTCATCTTATCTACACGATAGTGCTTAATCTTCTCATCCACTGAATCAAAAGCGATCAGGTAATAATTCTCATCATCAAAGGTAAGTGCCCATGGACTTACTTCGTAGCGGCCTTCCTTTCTCGGCACCATCTCCTTTTTCACATTCCACTGAAGGTACTCGAAGGTGATCTTGGAGTTGCTGCTGATGGCCTTGTGAATATCATCCACCACGTAGTAAATACTCTCATTCATGGCTTTGATTCTGCCCTGAACCACAACCTGTCTCTGAAGCTGAGCCGCCTCATGAACACTTACAAGATCCATGAGCTTTTTGATAAGAGCTCTGGATTTTTTCTCGGTTATGAATTTGGATACCTGAATTGAATCCACAAGGAGCTTAAGTTCAGGTAATTCAAACTTTTTGGTCCCCACATGATAAAGGGTATTTCTGCCCTCCTGTTCCTTAAGCACCTCAATGCCAAGATCTTCTAAGGTCTTGATATCTTCGTAGAGACTCTTTCTCTCTGCAGATACATCATATTTGGCAAGCTCTTCTATAATCTCAGGCATAGTAAGATAATGACTGTCATCTGTTTTCTCCACCATGAGTTTTGCTAGATAATAGAGCTTAAGCTTCTGGTTTGTTCCCTTTGGCATTGTATGAGACCTCCAAGCTGATATAATTAAATAGACTAAATTCATTATAAAAAACTACCAATAAGGAGTCAAAGCAAATGAGCGCTGATTTTGAGCAAAATGTAAGGAATAAGTACAAGGAAATCACCAAGACTCTCATAGATAAAAATACAAGCATAACCACCATGGAAAGCATCACATCCGGGCAGATTGCATCTCTTATCACCGACACAGAAGGAGCCTCAGCCATTTTAAAGGGCGCCTTTGTAACCTATAGTAATGAAGCCAAAATCATGCAGGGCGTACCGGCCGAAGTAATAGAAAAATACGGCGTATATTCCGAAGAAGTTGCAATTTTCATGGCTATGGAATGCAGAAAAGCTTATAGCGCTGACATAGGAATCGGCATAACCGGATCTGCAGGCAACGTTGATCCCGCCAATAATGACAGTGTCCCTGGAGAAGTGTATTTTGCAATTGACTGCGATAAAAAAACGCGCTCCTTCAAGGCAGAACTTCCACCCATGGAAACGCGTCTTATGTATAAGCTTGCAGCAGCAGATTTAGTTGCGGACAGGCTCCTTGAATTACTTCCCAAAATCAATTCGAAGTTTCAATAAAGCTCTGTATATAGTCCGCCGTTTTAGCTAACTGCTCTTCGTTTGTAATAGTGGGAGTACCGTCACCAGACTGTATTCCGTAGCACCCAAAGTAAGAATGAATACCGCCGTCTATAATTACTTCCTCAGAATCGGCAGGCCAGTATTTCTTGCTGTTCTCATAATCTTCTTTATTTATTACGCCATCATTTGATGCATATATTGAAAGAAGTCGCAGATCAGTATCAGAAAAATCTTCCGTAGTATATGATGCACAGAAAATCATTCCGCGATAATTTCTGTCGCCACTCACTTTGGTATTATCAAGATTCTCTTTTAAGTACCTCGAAGCGGCCACACCCCCAAGGGAATGTCCCGCCAGATACCAGTCCAGCTCTTTCGCCCTGCGAATATCCTCGTCATAACCTCTTGTAAGGATATCAGCTGCATTAACCCTGAGAAGAGCCAGATTCTCAGGCATCTTCGGTAAAAGACAGATATACCCTCTTGAACACAGCTCATACATTAGCGGCGCGTAAGCATTATATTCAACCTTACCACCGGGATAGAACATAATAACAGCTTTTGCCTCTGTCTGCTGAGGCAAAAAAACAGCCCCGTTTTTATCAGAATATGAATGAACCTGGTCATCAAGCAAATTCTCAATAGTGCTTATTATCATGCTGTCTGCTCTATAATAATTTGATGTATAAATTTTAAAAGCCACAAGAACGCCAATAACTATCACAACTAAAAAAATAGCTATCCCCAGAAGGCATTTCTTTAATATGCGTTTTGTGCGACTCTTCTTTTCTTCCGTTTCCTTTGTCATGTTAATTCCTATCTGAATAAATCTGTACAAGTGTTATAATACAAATTAAATCAGGGCATGGCAAGGTCATTTTATGAAAACAAAATCCATCAGAATAATTTCATCTTTAGTAATTGCCGTATCGCTGGCTATCCTTATCATATGCAATAAAGATTATACTTATGATAATGACAACCTGCGTGTTTTTTATAATGCTCTAAATGACGATGAAAAAGAAATCTATGAAATGTTCCACGATCTGGTCATCCATAAAAATGAGGAAAACTATCAAAGAGTTCTGACTCTTCCACTTACTACATACAATGAAAAAGGTGCATCATATTACTGGAACATCTATTATGCCATGTGCTATGACCACCCTGAGTACTTTTTCTTATTGACGGGTAGTGAGCCCCGCATCACATCTTCCAAAGAAAAAACGGACAAAACCGTTACGATCACTTATTATCTGAGAAAAGCTCCTGCCGGCGAAGACAGTATGATAGCTGAATTCGAAGAAGCTGCGGATAACTTCTTAAAAGACATAGATCTGTCAGCTCCTAAAAAAGAAATAGAGCTTGAAATACATGATAAGCTAATTGACCTTGTAACCTACGACTACGAGCTTAATTCCCTGGATGCTGCAGAGAAGGCAGGTGCCCTTGGTTCAACTGCCTACGGAGCTCTGGTACGGGGTGATGACGGAACAAGTAATCACGCAATATGCGGCGGCTATGCCCTTGCCTTCCAGTATCTGTGCCAAAAAGCAGGCATACCCTGCGGCTATGTTACAGGCATCGCAAGTCCCGATGCTGATGATCCGGAAAGCTCAGGTTTTCATGCCTGGAATATTGTATATATAGATAATAACTGGTACGAAGTGGACACAACCTGGGATGACTTTGATATGGATTACAAAATAGAAAGCCCTGATCTAAGATCAAAAATGCTTGCCGATGACAATACCATGTATGCTCTTCGCCATCATTTTTACAATGTAAATCCCGCAGAGATGAGGAATCTTCCTGAAAGTGAGGATACTGTTTTCACTATACCTGTTGATGTAAAGGTAAATCCAAGACACGATTCCTACCACCTTCGTGGCACCTACGAGCTTGGCAAAACAGACAACATATCCATGTTCCTAAATTCCCTTTTGCCATGACATACAAAAATCGCAAAAAGCATTATTTAATAATAGAAAGCTAATTCTTGCTGCAAAGCCAAAGCTATGTAATAATTGTTATGTTGTGCACAGCCGCGCAGCGTGAAATTGTCAGCGCTGATATTCATCACATTCTCGGCGTTGAAGAACAGGAAGGTATTTCTTTTGGCACTTATACTAATCAATCAGATCATCACTATGTTCATCTTATCCGGCATTGGTTTTATTCTTTTCAAAGCCGGCAAGCTCACCCTCGAAGGCAGCAAGAATATCGGTAATATCCTCATATTCTTATCACTGCCCTGCGTTATTATTAACGGATTCAGAGTTGAAAGAACCCCCGAGCGTATCACAGGATTTCTTCTGAGCATCCTGGCTGCGGTTGTAGCTCTTCTCATTGCAATAGCAATTTCAAAGCTCTTTTTCAAAAATGACGAGATCGCCGCATTTTCAGCGTCCTTTTCTAATCCCGGATTCTTTGGCGTTCCCCTTATTGTGGCATCAATGAGTAACGGCGCTGTGTTCTATATCGCATCATTTATTGCATGCATAAATATTCTTCAGTGGTCCTACGGTGTATCTCTTCTGACCCACGGTAAGTCAGGATTTACCGTTAAAAACCTGCTGAAGGCGCCTTTTGTCTATGCCACAATAATAGGTATTGTTTTATTCCTGACTCAGCTTCAGCTTCCGACTATCATCGATAAATGCATAGGCTTTTTGGCAGGACTCAATACACCTCTTGCCATGTTCACTATTGGTATCTATCTTGCTCAGGTGGATATTGTAGACATGCTAAAAAGAAAAAGTGTTTATGTTACCGCTTTGGTAAGACTTGTGATAATTCCTCTTGTTACACTGGCTGCACTGTGGGCTATTCCTTCATCTCTTACTGAAATGAAAATTGCTGTACTCATAGCTTCTGCCTGCCCTGTAGGATCAAACGTAGCTGTCTATGCACAGCTTCACAATTCAGACTATGGCTATGCCGTTGAGGAAGTCGTGATTTCAACCCTTCTCTCCGTTATCTCCATTCCGCTTATCGTATATCTTGGAGAGATGCTCTTTGCCATCTGATAAAAAGCTCAAAGCATACGCCTTTTGGCTCATATAAAGAAACAGCGCCGGTGATTTACCGGCGCTGTTTTACGTTATATGTATTATTCATTTTAAAATCACAATCCCGGGTATTATTCTACTGTTTCAGCTGTAGTACCGTTCTTAGAAGCATAATAGTCTTCGAAAAGCTTATTAGCTGCTGCTAATGTATCCTTACTGATATCCGGCAGATCTCTGCCCCATTCCTTTGTAGCAAGCTTGAAGCCCTTCTCCATGGCTGCCTGCATCTCTTTCATCTTATCTACATCATCTCCAGCAAGAGCTGATGCAAAATCGAACAGTCTCTGAGATGTCTGTTTTACGCCATAGTAACCATCCTCAGAAATATCCTCCTGAGCCTGAGCCTTTGTAGCAGCATCAACTGTGAAGTTACCGCTTGCCAATGTCTTCCAGATGCTGTCGCCTGTGGCTGTTCCATAGGCGCCAACCTGACCTGTAAGTGTCTGGCGTACGATATTAAGGAGCTGCTGCTCTCTCTGCTCTGCATCCGCCTTAAGCTGATTTACGATAGCTGTTCTGTCCTGCTTGTTCATGCGGTTAATGCTATACAGATTGTCGCCTGTATTCATTCCTTTTTCATAAACAACGCCGGATTCCTTCTTTGCAGCTTCTTCCTTTGCGCTCTCTTCAGCTTTGGGATTTTCTTTTACTTTCTCGTCTGACTTTATCTGTTCCTGAACCACATTCTGCGCTGTAACAGCAGAAGCGTTACCGATTCCACCTACTTCCAATGACATCTTATACACCTCCTTGCTCTTTCTTAATAACCAGTTTGTGCAGATTTTCTCCCCCCGTCTGATCTTCCTGCCATGTATATGATCTGCCCATCATATCCATATTTGGAAAACCCGCACAACACAAAGGGACTCCATTCCCTTCTTTAGTCTATTATCGGATATTTTGACTAAAAATTAACCCCTTTTTCCAAAGATTTAATAAAAAAATTATACTTATAAGTTCCTCTTCAAAAGGCTGATAAATACGATAAAAAAGACTCAAACGACAATTGCCGTTTGAGCCTTCAATAAGCATTCTAATTATTTAAATCAGCTTCTGGGGCTTGATGCAAGCACATGCACAGACAGCTGAATCTTAGGATTCTTCTTACTCTGAACAATTACGCTAACCTGAGTAACCTTACCTACATTTATGGCTTTACCATTCTTGTAGCTCTTACCTTTTTTAGTGTTGTAGTTGTAGGTATAAAGTCCTGTAACCTTCCATTCACCCTTAGCTACTGCAGTAACCTTCTCTTTTCCTGAAAGAGTATCACTGGTGTTGGGATGCTCTGCAAGTCTGCTTGCATATTCTTTGCTGCCAATCTTAAATGACTTCAAAGGGTTCTTATACTTTACTACATGAACATTCATGCTTGATGTATAAGTTTTGGTACCACGCTTGATAACGATAGTAACCTTGGTATTGCCGACCTTCTTAGGTGTTACTCTGAGAGCCGGTAAACCGGTATCATAGGATTCTGCTGCTTCAGCGGTAGCAACCTTCTTGTTGGAACTCTTAACCTTTATAAGTCTGTCGCCCTTTTTCACATTTGCAAGAGTATACTGTGATGATGTCTTTCTGGACTCAAGCCACATTGAGCTGTCCTTAATAAGTAAGCCCGGATTCTTGGATGCTGCCTTAGCACCTGTTGAGCTGAATGCAAATACTAAAAATGCAGTCAGCATGATAAGTAATGACTTCTTTAAAACACTTAACACTTTTCCTTCTTTCATAGCCTCTCTCCTTTAGCATAAAAGTATTTCGTTTATCTATACACTGTAGCAAATACAGTATACGAGTCAATTATATGATATACGAATTGCTCCGTTTCTTCGAAACTCTCGCAATTCTACAAATATTCGGAAACCGCTAATTTACTGCGTAAATTGCTAATTCCTCATATTTGTTCGGGTCATAAAGTCAAA